>CAISWF010000145.1 GCA_903889135.1 Candidatus Omnitrophota bacterium
AGCCAAGCCGGAAAAGAGCGAAAAGTCCTTACCTCAAATGATCAACAGCCCCCTATCACTAGAGGAGATCAAGAAAGAACTGGGCCAGGTCAAAACCCTCTATTCAGATCTCACCTACCGTATAAAAGTCCTTGAAAATATACTGAAAGAATCCCCCGGACAAGAACCGGCAGCGCCTCCGGAAGCGGCCGCTGAACCGGAAGAGGCGCCGGCAGCGCCTATACCATCCCCGTTGATAATGCATCCCGCTTTAGAAGTTCCGATAGAGAAACTGGCTGAAAAAACACCCGAACCTTTACGTGAAGAAAGATCCGTAGGCCTTGAACAGAAGATGGGTAAATACTGGCTTAATAAAGTCGGTATCCTCGTCCTGGCTATGGGCGTTACCTTCCTTATAAGTTATACGTTTAAGTATTTTGGCCCGTTCGTAAAAATACTCACCGGCTACATCATAGGCGCCGGCTTGCTTGTCTTGGGCGTCAAGCTGGAAAAGAAGGCCGGCCTCACATATTACGGGCGCAGCCTTTTGGGAGGGGGATGGGCGATAACGTATTTTACCACTTACGCGATGTACCATTTCCAGGCATCCCGCATCATCCAAAGCCAGCTCGTGGACCTGATACTGCTTGGAGCGGTCGCGGTCGCGATACTGGTGCACACGCTAAGATACAAGTCGCAGGAGGTCTCGTCAGTGGCCCTTTTCGTGGGATATTTCACTGCGACGCTCGGCGACATCAATTATTTCACGCTGGCCAGCTGCCTCTTCCTGGCGGTAATATCGATGGTGCTTGTCTACAGGATGCGGTGGCTCAGGATGATATTCGTCGGCATCGCCCTGACGTACCTTACGCATATATTCTGGGTCGTGAAACAGGTACATGCTTCTTTCGTCCCGGCAGGGGCCCTGGATGTGGGGCAGGTCCAGTTCTGGCTCAATAACGGTTTTGTCGCGCTCTACTGGCTCGTTTTTACCGTATCGATATATTTGATCAAGGACCAGAGCGAGAATGAAAAGAAACAGCTTGCGGTAGCGAACTTTTCCAATTTCTTGCCGTTCTTCGTTTTGGCCTATTCTAGTATCTATGCGCAGTATCCCGACTTCAAGTTCCCGTTCGTCCTCGGCCTGGGGCTTGTCTATGCCATATTGGCCCTCGTTTCGTCCAGGATGAAGAACGAGGTATTATCGACGGTAAATACTCTTATAGCGCTTTCGCTCGTCACATTTGCCGTGCCGCTCAGGGCCTTCCCGCTGAGCACCACGGTCATATGGCTGGTCGAACTTCCGTGCATAATATATATAGGCCAGCGTTTCGGCAAGAAGTCTTTCAGGATCTTCGGCCTGATACTGGCGGCCGCGGTTTTTGTGAGGATAGTGACGCTCGATTTCACCGTGTCCAAAGTCTTCACGGTCTTCGGCCATAATTTCACGTGGAAGAACTTGATATTCTTCATCGGGGCGGTCTCCTCATACTTATCCGTCATCATAGCCAGGCGGATAAAGGATAATGCGCGGTTCGAAGGGGAGAAGTTCCTTACGAACGCTTATTCATTTTTCGGCACGGTATACTTGACCACGTTCCTGTGGGATGCGGCCTCGGAGGCGTGGCTCGGGATGACGCTGTTCGAGGAGGTCTTCATCCTTGCCTTTATAGCGTTTTGGCTTAAGGATAAAGCTTTCCGTATATATTCGTATATCCTTTTGGCCGTCGCCTCATTCGCCTTGATATTTACGCAGAGCGGACACAATTTCATCTGGATCATGGCGCAGCTTCCGGTATTGCTGGTCCTGGGTTTGGGTTATAAAATAAGGTCGGTCCGCATAATCGCGCTCATAGGAAGCGCCGTCATATTCACCAAGGCAATGCTATTCGATTATCATCTTTATTATACGGTAACGCTTTTCGGGAGCACGATAACATGGAAGAGGATCATCCTGCTTGCCGGCCTTGCCGCTATGTTCTTATGCGATTATTTCAACAGGCGCCTCGGAGGAAAGGAAGAGTCCCCCGGCGAATATCCGCTGGTCAAAGTCTATTCCGCGTTAGGGGCCACGTACCTCACCCTCTTCCTCTGGGACTGCGTCCCGCTGCGCTGGCTCAGCCTGGCGTGGGCTTTTGAGATGGCCGCGTTATTCTTTACGGGCCGCGCGGTAAAAGACGCGTATTTCCGCGCCTATTCGCTTGTCCTCCTGGCGATGGTCTCGGTCAGGATGGTATTCATCGATGCAAACTATAGTTTCGATACGGCGAACTGGCTTGTTTTCGGAGTCGAAATGGCATTATTCGCGGCCCTATATTTCCTGCATAAGAGCCTGAAAGAAGCGTCGGAACCCGAAAAGCGCATCCCGCCGTTCATTTTTGCCATCGCGGCTTTTGTCGCGACGTTCATCCTTTTCAGGGAGGTCGGGAGGAACTTCATCAGCCTTGCCTTGGGCGCTGAAGGCGCGGTGATGTTCGCGGTTGGGTTTGCGGCTAAGGATAAGGTCTTCAGGATCGGCGGGTTCTCGGTCTTCGGCCTCACTCTTGCCAGGATCATATTGGTCGATATGGCGCATGTCGCGGTAATCTATAAGATCATAAGTTTCATGGCGCTGGGCGCGATATTCCTGGTAACGTCGTTCCTTTATAATAAATACAACGTGGGGAAAGATAAATGACGAACCCCGCATTATCCGGCATGCTGACTACGGCCGACGGCGTAGGGATCGCCTACGAACATTTCAAGAATGGCCGCGATTCGCTCGTACTTATTTGCCCGGGTTTCTTCAACAGCAAGAGCAACGGTGCCATAAGGCTCTCGATCGGGCTGGTCGCGGATTCGCATGACGTGATGATCTTCGATTTCCGCGGGCACGGCGAGAGCGGTGGAAAGTTCACCTGGACCGCGAAAGAGCCGTTAGACCTCGAGACAATACTGGATTATGCGGTAAGCCAGGGGTATAAAAAGATCGGCCTGATGGGGTTTTCGTTAGGCGCCGCGATATCGATAATTATTGCGGCCAAGCGGCCGGAGGTAAAGAGCCTGGTCCTGGTCAGCGCGCCGGCCGGTTTTTGGAGGATGGATTATAATTTTTGGGAACCCGGCATGCTTTCCGACCTTAAGGCTAATTTAGAATGCAAGTGGGAAGGCAAAGGCGTGAGGCCCGGCAGCATCTTTTTGCCTAAGGTCAGGCCGATAGACCGTATCGCCGGTATTAAAGCGCCCATGTTATTCATACACGGCGACAGGGACTGGGTCATAAAGGATTACCATTCAAAAAAACTTTATGATGCCGCGACGGCTGAGGATAAAAAGCTGGCTATAATACCCAAAGGCCTCCACGCCGAACGGCTTATCGAGGAGTACCCGGAG
>CAISWF010000146.1 GCA_903889135.1 Candidatus Omnitrophota bacterium
ATAAGAACGAAAATCCGCGCTTTGGGGCCAAAAAGTCTTTTCATTTTCATCTCCGCTGTTATTTTTATGATTATATCATAATGCCGCGGATGCGGAATAGAAATTTATTGCTAAATCTGGAAAAAATGCTTGACAATTATTTTCTTTATGTTAATATTAAATCAAACAGTGAAGCATGTTAGGGAATTAAAACCTGAAAGGAGGGGGTAAGATGGGTCAAGGGCAGACGACATTGAATTTGATCGTCACCACTTGGAGCCAGGTATGGTCGAATTTGGCGAACTACCTGATACTTCTCGTCGGTGGACTGATACTTCTCGTAATCTTCCTTGTAGTAACGAAGATCGTCGAGAAGGCCATTGTACAGGTACTTAAGGTTGCCCGTTTCGATGTCTTATCTGAAAAAGCAGGTATCGCAAGTATACTCGCCAAGGGCGAGATCAAGCATACCCTGTCAGAGTTGATCGGTATGGTGATCTACTGGCTGCTAGTTTTAGTGTTTGTCATCATAACACTGAACGTAGTAGGCCTCAAGACAGCTGGTTTCCTCGATCAGGCAGTTGAATACGCAGGCAGGGTAGTACTTTCGATATTTGTTCTGGTCTTGGGTCTCTTCTTTGCCGCTTTGATAGGTTCGGTAGTAAGGACAACGGCATCGAACGCCGGAATAGCGACATCAAAGAACCTCGGATCGATAGCTCAGATAATAATAATCGTCATAACGGTACTTACGGTCCTCCCGATGCTCGGCGTCAGGACGTTCATATTGGATACCGTAGTAGTTGTGGCGTTGGCGGCGACCGGATTAGCTTTGGGCCTGGCGTTCGGCCTCGGCTCGAAGGATATTGCCGGCAAGATAATGTCGGAAATCGTCGACAAATGGAAGAAAAGATAACTACGGAGAAACGAGCAGCAAAAGTTGGATAATTTCAACTAGGTTTCTAAAGGAAGGGACTTCTAAACGGGGAAGTCCCTTCCTTTTTTGTACCTCGGGAAGATAAATTATGGCAAATGTTGGGGCAAAACGCAGGATAAGGCACAAGGTCCCGCTTCAGCGGGGTAAAATAGTGGGGTTGACCTATGACGTCAAGCCGGACTATGTATTAAAAAAGGGCGACCCGGAAGACGCCAATGCCGAGTTTGACCATCCGGATACCATCGAAGTAATAAAGGACGCGATAGAATCCGGCGGCCACAAGGTCATAAAGATCGGCAATGTGCGCAACCTGCTGCGCCGGCTGAAAAAGCTCGACGTCGATATCGTCTTTAATATCGCCGAAGGAGTCGCCGGGCGGAACAGGGAATCCGAAGTGCCCGTGATATTGGAGATGGCGGGCATCCCGTTCGTAGGAGGCGACGGGCTTACGCTGGGGCTGACGCTCGACAAGATAATGGCAAAGAAAGTCCTGATCTCCGAAGGCGTGCCTACGCCCGCGTTCTTCGAGATATCGGATATAAGGAATATAGACGGCGCGGGGATAGATTATCCCCTTATAGTAAAGCCGAAACAGGAAGGTTCAAGCAAAGGGATTAGCGATAAATCCGTAGTCAAAAATGACCGCGAGCTCAAAAGGCAGGCGGATTGGGTAATACGGACTTATAAACAGCCGGCACTCGTAGAAAAATTTATTACCGGCTCGGAATTTACGGTTCCTATAATAGGCAATGACAGGCCCGAGGTGCTGCCTACGGTCCAGATAAGCATAGACGGCAAGACAAACCTCGGTGACCTCTGCTATACCTTTTCAAGGATAAAATCGGACACGTTAAGCTATGTATGTCCGGCGAAGATCACCCGGGACCTGGACAAGAAGCTCAAGGCCGTGGCTTTAAAGGCCTATAAGGCGGTAGAATGCCGCGATTTCGGGAGGGTCGACATAAGGGTGGATAAGAACGGTAACCCGTTCGTGCTTGAGATCAACCCGCTGCCGTCGCTCTCTACCGAGGATGTCTTCATGACGGTGGCAAGGAATATGAAGATCTCATACAATAGCATAATAAACAGGATACTCGATCACGCGCTGGAAAGGTACGGGATGAAATAAGATGGGACTCAAGGTAGCTCTTACATATAATTTAAAGAGGAAGACCGGGAATACCGGGCTTCCGGACGATTATTATTCGGAATTCGACAGCAAAGAGACGATCGAGGCGATAGCGAGCGGGCTACGCTCCGGAGGGAACGAAGTATTTCTGGTCGAAGCCGACAAGGGACTGTTGAACTGGTTCCAGGACAATAAAGTAGATATAGTGTTCAACATAGCCGAAGGGCTTAACGGTGAATCCAGGGAGTCGCAGGTGCCGGCTATACTCGATTTCCTCGGGATACCGTATACGGGTTCGGGAGTGCTCGCTTTAAGCGTCTCGCTGAATAAGACACTCACGAAAAAACTTTTTGAAGGCGCGGGTATACCGACGCCTAGATACAGGCTGATCACCGATCCGGCCGTTATATCCGATGACGGGCTCAGGTACCCACTGATAGCGAAACCGAACAGCGAGGGCTCGGGCAAGGGCATAACGATGGCCAGCGTCGTGCGCAACAAAACGGAGCTCATCCGCGAGGTCGAGAGGACCGCGCGCGTATACCAGCAGGATACTTTAGTCGAAGAATTCATTGACGGAAAAGAGCTGACCGTCGGGATCCTCGGCAACTATCCAGCCGCCGCGATGCCTATACTCGAAATAGATTTTTCTAACTGCAAAGCTTCAGGAGAATTTTTCTATACTTGGAAGGTGAAGGAGTTCGAAAAGGAAGTCGAAGAGAGCAGGGGATTGACCCCGAACTGGCATTGCCCGGCGCGTTTGAGCGCGGCCGAGGCCAAGACGGTAAAAGAGGCCGCTCTCAAGGCGTTCCGCGCCATCGGCTGCGTCGACCTTTCCCGCGTCGATATAATGCTCGGGAAAGACGGCGTACCGTACGTACTGGAAGTGAACCCGCTGCCGGGATTGGACCCGGTCGATTCTAATTTTCCCTATATAGCGAAATGCGCGGGGCTTAATTATCCGGACCTGATGAAGAGGATACTTGAAGTCGCCGTAGAAAGACACAACAAAAACAAAAAGATGGCCCTACAAGAAAGGAGTTTACGTTGATAAACGCCGCTAATTCCTTGGCAGAACACTGGAAGGATGTGCCCGAAAGCGACTGGGAGGATTGGCATTGGCAGATAAAGAACAGGGTGATGACCTATGACGGTCTTAAAGAGGTGCTAAAGCTTACCCCGTCCGAAGAGATCGGGGTAAAGAGGTCGAAGGGCCGGCTCCTGATGGCAGTAACGCCTTATTGGCTTTCCCTTATAGACGAGATGAGGCCGACTTGCCCGATAAGGAAGCAGGCGATACCGACGGCCGAGGAGTTCGACGTCTCGGCTTTTGATATGGAAGACCCGTGCGGCGAAGACAAGGATTCGCCGGTACCCGGGCTTGTCCACAGGTATCCTGACAGGGTACTCCTTCTTGTCACCGAAAAGTGCGCGATGTATTGCCGCCATTGCACAAGGAGGAGGCTTGTCGGGTCAGAGGCGCACCTGACTAGTCCGCAGAATTTCGAGAAGGCGTATGAATATATAAGGAATAACCACAGGGTCCGCGACGTCCTGATCTCGGGCGGGGATCCCTTGATGCTCCCGGATGAGACGTTAGAGGATATCCTCAAGAATTTGAGGGCGATCCCTAATGTGGAATTCATCAGGCTGGGAACAAGGATGCCGGTCACGGTCCCCATGAGGGTGACCGAGAACCTGATAGCGATGCTTAAGAAATATTCCCCGGTATGGGTCTCGCTCCATTTCAACCATCCGAAAGAGTTGACGAAACGCTGCAGGAAGGCGTGCGATATGCTGGCCGACGCGGGCGTCCCGCTCGGGAGCCAAACGGTGCTGTTAAAGGGCATAAACGACAGGCCGTCTACGATGCGCCGCCTCATGCACGAACTCCTTAAAGCAAGGGTGCGCCCGTATTACATATATCAGTGCGACCCGGCAAAGGGGATAAGCCATTTCAGGACGCCGATAGCGACAGGGATAAATATCATGGAGAAGATGCGCGGCCATACATCGGGCTATGCGGTCCCGACATATGTCGTAGACGCGCCCGGAGGCGGCGGGAAGATCCCGGTGGCCCCGAACTATGTCATATCTCAGGCAAAGGGCTCTTTCACCTTAAGGAATTTTGCCGGCCAGATATTTACCTATCATGAGCCCGTAGAGGAAGGCGAAGTGGTAAGGGTCGCTCATGGCAAATCAGCTAAGCCCTACACCTCGGCTCAGGGCAAGAAGGACGTAAAGACGGCCGAAGCAAAAACTGCCGAAACAAAGCCCGCAGCCGCGTGATAAACTATATGGCCGCGAAAAGGCCGGTAATATTGATCGCCGCAGCGGTTATCTTCCCGTTGTCGATCCTGGGTTGCGGGCCTCAGCAGAAACCCGAGGAGATAAAAGCCGCCCTGATAGCATTCGATCCCGCATTCAAAGTTGTGCTCGATAAAAAGGCCCAGATAGATTCCCAGATAGAGACGATGAACGGTGAGTTTCGCGCAAAACAGGGCGAAATAAACTCCAAGATCATGGAACTCGAGGAGGAGCTCAAAGCCGGAAGGAAGGACCTGTACGCAAAGACCCACGACCTGAACGTCCAGCTCGACCCCGAGAGGCAGAAGATAAACCTGAAGGCCGAAGAGCTGAAGGTTAAGCTGAACGGCAAGGAGGCGCGGGCATCGTCAATGAGGAGTTCGATAAAAAACCAGAAGGGCCTGCTCGATAACAAGAAATTGAGCCTCTCGACACAGGAGCAAGCCGAACTGCAGGGTAACGTTGAGAAGGCGAAGCAGGAACTTGCGCCTCTCGAAGAAGAGATAACCTCCCTCCGCCGCGAAATCCAGCTTTACAGGCAGGAACTAAACCTGCTAAAATATTAGTCATCCCTATTTCACATTTAATATGATTAACCCCGCAACTGTGAGAAAATTTGGGTCAAATTTTCGAAACGTTTAGCTGCAGGGGTACACATCAGAAAGGTTAAACATGGCCAGGATAAAGAGGGCGCTTATCAGCGTTTCCGACAAAAAGGGTATTGTCGATTTCGCCAAAGGGCTCGCAAAGCTCGGTGTGGAGATCGTCTCGACAGGCGGGACCGCCAAGGTCTTAAGGGAGAACAGGATAAAGATCCGTGCCATCTCGGATATGACGGGTTTTCCGGAGATGTTGAGCGGGCGCGTAAAGACGCTGCATCCTAAGATCCACGGCGGCATACTCGCGCGGCGCGGCGACAGTGAGCACATGGCGCAGGTAAGGAAACACAAGATAGGCCTGATCGATATGGTCGTGGTCAACCTCTATCCGTTCGAGGATACGGTCAGGAATCCCAGGGTAAAACTCGACGACGCCATAGAAATGATAGATATAGGCGGGCCGGCGATGATACGCTCGGCCGCCAAGAACTTTGATGATGTTGCCGTCTTATGCAATCCGGACAGGTATCTCTGCGTCCTGATGGAATTGCAGAAGAATGGCTGCTCCATTTCGGATGATACGCGCGAAGCCCTCGCCCTGGAGGCGTTTGGCCATACTGCGAAATATGACGCGGCGATATACGCTTTTTTAAGCGGCCGTCTCGGGCGCACTAAGGACAGATTTCCCGACCTTCTCCATTTTGTTTTCGAGAGGGCCCAGGGTCTGCGTTACGGAGAGAATCCGCACCAGAAAGCCGCTTTCTACGCCGACGCGGTAAAGCCGGCTTATGGTTTCGGGAACATGAAACAGCTGCACGGCAAGGAGCTCTCGTTCAACAATTTCCTCGACCTCCATTCGGCGGTCCAGATAGTAAAAGATTTTGGGCAGCCCACAGCCTGCGTCGTCAAGCATAATTCTCCCTGCGGAGTCGCTTCCTCTCCCAGGATGGACCAGGCGTACAGGGATGCTTTTGCATGTGATACACTGTCCGCATTCGGCGGAATAGTCGGCCTGAACAGGAAAGTCGACGTGAAGACGGCGAAAGCGATATCAGATTCGGGTTTCCTGGAATGCGTGATCGCCCCGGCATATGACGCGGGCGCCCTCAATATCCTTACCGGTAAGAAGAATGTGCGTATAATCGAATATAAGGATATGGAGAAAGGGCCGGAACGCGGCGTCTATTCCTGCGACGTAAAGAAGATCGAGGGCGGGATGCTGCTGCAGGAACAGGATGCGCTTGAAGTCAAGGCATCGGACCTGAAGACGGTCACAAAGAAAAGCCCTTCGCAAGGCCAGGTGAGATCCCTCCTTTTCGCCTGGAAAGTCGCCAAATATGTCAGGTCGAATGCCATAGTAATAGTTAAAGGGGAGAAGACGATAGGCATAGGCGGCGGACAGCCGAGCAGGGTCGATTCGGCCAGGATAGCTATCAGGAAAGCGGGAAAGGCCGCAAAAGATGCCTGCCTCGCGACAGACGGGTTCTTCCCGAAGCCGGATTCCGTGCAATTGGCGGGAAAAGCGGGCATATCCGCCATAATACAGCCGGGCGGATCGATAAAGGATGAGGATTCAGTCAAGGCCGCCGATAAGGCCGGGATCGTAATGGTGACTACCGGCGTAAGGCATTTCAGGCACTGATCTCAGATGACCTATCAGGAAGCGTTAAAATACCTGGATTCATTCATAGATTATGAGAAACGTCCCGCGTTCAATTACCGCGACGCGATGAAATTAGGCAGGATGCGGGCCCTGCTTGACGGCTTGGGCAATCCCCAGCGCAATTTCAGGTCGATACACATAGCCGGTACGAAAGGCAAGGGTTCGACCTGCGCGTTCGTATATTCGATCCTGAAAGAGGGCGGGATAAAGGCCGGCCTTTATACATCCCCGCATCTCATAGATTTCAAGGAGCGCATAAGGATATCGTTCCCGAAGGAGAGGAATATCGACGAGGCCGAGATCGCGGCGCTCGTGACAAGGATAAAAAAGTTCCTCGACAATTTTTCCATGTCATCAAAATTCGGGCCGCCTTCTTTTTTCGAGGTCTATACGGCGCTGGCGTTCCTTTTCTTCAGCATAAAGAAAACGGATATCGCCGTGGTAGAGGTCGGCATGGGCGGCAGGCTTGACGCCACAAATACGCTCGAGCCGCTGGCGGCGGGCATAACCCCCATAAGCCTCGATCATACGGATAGGCTCGGGAAGACCGTTGAGGCTATCGCTAAGGAAAAATGCGGCATAATAAAAGAGAATTCCGTCGTCATCTCCGCGGAACAGGAACCGGCGGTATTGAATTGCATACGCAAAGCCGTCGCCGACAAGAAAGCGAAAGTTTACCTCGTGGGAAAGGAAATATTTTATGAACCGCTTACGGCGAGCCCGGAGGAACAGACTTTCAATGTCCGCGGTCTATACGGTGAATACACTTTACTGACCACCCCTCTTTTGGGGCGGCATCAGGCCGCGAATGCCGCCGCCGCCATCGGCATAGTTGAGTCATTGAGGGCGCACGGCATAACAATATGTTCGCATAACATAACCGGCGGGATAAGGAACGTCAATTGGCCGGGCAGGCTCCAGATCGCCGCAAGATCCCCCTGGATAATACTCGATGGGGCACAGAACGAGGCATCGGCGCGGGCTCTTAGGGAGACGGTAAACAGCATCTTCGCTTACAAAAAACTTTACCTTGTCTTCGGCGTTTCCTCCGGGAAAGACATAAAGGGCCTGGCTCGAAACCTTTTTCCGCTTGCCGATGAGATCTTTTTCACAAGGGCCAATTCGCCGCGGGCCGTGTCGCCAGAAAAGATACGGAAAGATTTTCCGGATTACGAAAATAGGTCGGTCGCGACATTCAACGTAGGTGAGGCCGTCGAACTGGCCCGCCGGCACGCGGGGCAGGAAGACCTTATCCTCGTTACCGGTTCGTTATTCGTGGTCGGCGAGGCCTTAAAATATCTGGGCAGGAAGAGCTTAATAAATGAAAAAACAATCTAGAATAGGCGCGGAAGATACCATAGCCGCCGTATCGACCCCTTTGGGCGAAGGCGCTATCGGAATAGTGCGCCTGAGCGGAAAGGATGCCGTCAAAATTTCCGACTCCGTATTCCGTTCTAAAAAAGGTAAACTTCCGTCGAGCTTCCGTTCTTTTACTTCGCATTTCGGCCATGTATATGATAAGGATACGGTCGTTGATGAGGCCCTATTGACCGTAATGCGGGCCCCGAAAAGTTACACCAAAGAAGAGGTGGTCGAGATAAGCTGCCACGGCGGTGTGATACCGTTAAAAAAGACATTGGGGCTGGTTCTGGAAAACGGCGCCCGGCTTGCCGAGCCCGGGGAGTTCACAAAGCGCGCTTTTATCAACGGAAGGCTTGACCTTACGCAAGCGGAGGCGGTCCTCGATATAATAAGGGCCAAGACCGACGCCTCGCTCCGCGCGGCCTTGGGCCAACTCGACGGCAGGCTCTCATCCGGCCTTAACAAGATAAGAGACGAGCTCATCTCAATATCGGCGGAGATAGAGGCCTCAATAGATTTTCCCGACGAAGATATCGAAATAATGTCCGCGGCGAAGACCGGGGAGCGCCTGGGGGCCGTAAAACAGGAGATCTCCCGGTTGCTCGAAACAGCGGACAGGGGCATCATCCTCAGGGAAGGGATCTCCTGCGTCATATGCGGTAAGCCGAATGTCGGGAAATCAAGCATACTTAATGCGCTCATCGGCAGGGAAAGGGCCATAGTCACGCATATACCGGGCACTACGAGAGATACCATCGAGGAATTCGTGAATATCCTGGGAATACCTTTTAAGCTGGCAGATACGGCGGGTATTACCCATACGGAAGATATAGTGGAAAGAGAGGGCGTGCTGAGGAGCCGCGAACATATCGAGGCCGCCGACCTGGTCCTGCTCGTACTCGACTCGAGTTCCCGCCTTACGGATGAGGACAGGATGCTGCTTGAGGATACGAAAGGCAGGCAAAGGATAATAGTCCTGAATAAGATCGACCTTGCCAGGAAGATATCATTCGTCGCCGCTAAAGATAGAACGGTCGCGGAGGTATCCGCGAAGTCCGGCGAAGGGATGGACGCGCTTAAAGATAAGATGTCTGAAAAAATCTTCGGCGGCGGGGTTCGCGCGGCCGAGGGCGCGGTGATCACTAACGCCAGACAGAAGGACGCGCTGAGGCGGTCGTACGAATCGCTCGGTCAGGCGATCAGGGCGGTTGACGGCAAGCTCTCGCCGGAACTGATAGCGATAGAGCTCAGGGAATCGCTCGATTGCATCGGCGAGATGGTCGGGGAGACCGTAACCGATGATATACTCGATAAAGTTTTTTCGCAATTTTGTATCGGGAAATAAGATAGAAAGGAAAAATTAAGTGAGAGACTCGGACAAGAAGAAGATAATCAA
>CAISWF010000147.1 GCA_903889135.1 Candidatus Omnitrophota bacterium
AGCATAAAACACTGCATCAATAATGAAAGTACGTTCTTCCGGCGGACAAGACCTCCGTAAAAAAACGCCAGCCCCGGCGTCATGAGCAGGACCAATGCGGCCGAAGTCAGGAGCCACGCCGTATCGCCTGAATCGACCTTAGGCGCAGGAGCGGCTTCCGCCGCAGTCACCACGGTCGCGACGATCGTGAAAAGCAGGAAAGCCGCAAAAAACCAGAACTGCGGACGTTTGAATAATTTTGTCATTACCCGGTACCCCCTTTTTTTGTTTCTCAATTGAATAACCAATTGATTAAACAATTGGGAAATTTAAGACAAAAAACACTCCACCAGTAACCATCTTATGTGAAGACAGTCTACAGGCCGAATGTTAAATCCATATTACGTAAATGTGAACTCTCAGCGGGTCCTGCCCGCCGAGCACCTCATCCTTTTTGCTTGCGCAAAAGGGACAAGGTCTCCGTCGGCAGTCACCCGCTTCAATCTATCCGATCGCTGGCCCGCCCTTTTCTCCGGTGCGTATGCGTATGCATTCGGGAAGATCCAGGATGAAGATCTTACCATCACCTACGTGGTCGGTCCTTGCGCCTGAAGTGATCGCTTCTAAGGTCGGTTTGACAAAGTCATCGTTTACGGCTATCTCAAGCTTGATCTTCTTTAAGAGGCTTCCGGCTTCTTTATGGCTCCTGTAGACCTCGGATATGCCCTTCTGCCGGCCGCGCCCCATGACACTGGTCACGGTTACCAGGTGTATCTCCTTCTCTTCGAGTTTTGTCAGCACCTCATCGAGTTTATCTGGCTGGATTATCGCTATGATATATTTCATTTTCATCCCCCTTAATCTAAGACCGTGTAACCGGCTTCACGGTGTTGTGTAAGGTCAAGGCCGATGCGCTCATCCTGTTCCGAGGCGCGCACGCCCATAACGGCATTCAGGACCTTAAGTAATACGAATGTCATGACGAATGAATACACGATTGTTATTGCCACGGTCTTTAACTGGATCAAAAATTGCGCGGGATTGCCGTAGAAGAGGCCGTTCGCGCCGGCGGGATTGACCATTTTTGTCGCCCAGAGTCCTGTAGCTAAAGCTCCCCAGATGCCGCCGATGCCGTGGACGCCGAAAGCGTCGAGCGAATCATCATAGCCAAACTTCACTTTTAATATGGCGACGGCCATGTAGCAGAATACCGAAACGCCGATGCCTATCCATAGCGCGCCGATGACATTTACGAAACCCGATGCCGGCGTTATCGCCACAAGACCGCCGACAGCGCCGGTTATAATACCCAATACTGTCGAACGGGAATTGAATATCCAGTCGAGGAGGGCCCAGGTCAGGCCGGCCGTAGCCGCCGCAACATGGGTCACTACAAACGCGTTCGTAGCGAGCGCGCCGGAACCGAGGGCGCTTCCGCCGTTGAACCCGAACCATCCGAACCATAAAAGCCCCGCGCCTAAGACCGCGAACGGCAGGTTGTGCGGAGGAGAGATCTTATCGGGATATCCCTTACGTTTCCCTAAAACAAGGGCGCATGCTAATGCTGCGACACCTGCATTGATATGGACGACCGTGCCTCCTGCGAAATCGAGCGCACCGGCAGCCCTTAAAAATCCTCCGGCTCCCCATACCCAATGGCATACCGGGTCATAAACGAGGGTCGCCCAAAGGAGCGTAAATACGCAAAAAGTCGAGAATTTCATCCTCTCGGCAAACGCGCCGCATATGAGACCGGGAGTAATTATGGCGAACATCGCCTGAAATATCATGAATGCCTGGTGCGGGACGGTCGCGGCATAGACAGGATACGGTTCAAGCCCCACGCCTTTTAACCCGAACCATCCGAGGCTCCCTATGATCCCCTTTATGTCCGGCCCGAAGGCAAGGCTGTAGCCGAAGAGCACCCACTGTACGGTTATAAGGCACATGAGCATGAAACACTGCATCAGGATAGAAAGCACGTTCTTCCTGCGCACAAGGCCGCCGTAGAAAAATGCCAGGGCGGGCGTCATCAGCAACACCAACGCCGCCGATGTCAAAAGCCACGCCGTATCGCCCGTGTCGATTTTAGCCGCGGGAGTAACTTCCGCGGCCGTGACTACCGTCGCTATCACGGTAAAAAGCAGAAAAGCCGCGAAGAACCAGAACGCGCTCTTCTTCAGGTACTTTCCCATCGCCTACCTCCTTTTTTACTTTTGTTTAACCACTTATTTATCCAATTGAGAAAAAACCGGCAAAAAACTATATGCCGAGTTTTTTCGTCACCATCTCCGCATAAACCCTGTTTATGCGGTCGGTCTTTAACCATCTCTCAAGTGTGGACGGCTGGACGTCGACCCTTTTGGACAGCTCATACAGAGTATACCCATGGTCAGCCTTCAGCCGTCTTATCTTATCTATCAATTCCTTGTTGATCATATAATTTGCTCTCCATCACCCTGCTAAAAGGTAAAGAGGGTGTCCATGCTGAATGTCAGCTCGTGATTCCGGTCGCTGTTATTAAAGACCGAGTGGTCGGAACGGTCGTAGCGGAATTCCGGCCGGAAGAGCAAGTTAGAGAAGACCTTGTCTTTCGGGAACGGCTTTATGGCCACGCCGCCCGTGACCTCATAGTAGTTGGCGCTGAGCGGCGCACCGGTGGAGAAGCCATTGGCGGCGTCCCTATACCACTCCAGCCTGGTGTTGAGCGTGAAGTGAGGATCAAGCGCGTAGCTGATGTATCCGGCCACACCGCCCCACTCCTTGGTCCCGTTGCCTAAGACGGGTATCTTAGGGGTCACGACGTAGTCAGAGCCCAAGCCGAGGCTCAATTTATCGGTCACCTTCTGGGTAATGACCAAATCCAGGGCGGTCCACCAGTCCCTGTTGTCTCCGGCAGGTATATTGTTGCCGACGATTATCGGGAACTCCGGGCCTTCCGTCATTACGAAAATTACGGAGGTCTTGTCGCTG
>CAISWF010000148.1 GCA_903889135.1 Candidatus Omnitrophota bacterium
CCAAACCCGTCACAGAGGCGAGCCTTTTCGCCGCGGTCCTTTTCTCTTCGACTGCCCTGTCATCGGCGAATACGGATTCCAGGTTTAAAGAAACGGCCAGCGGCCTCATGTTCCTGTCGTAGATGGTACCGCGGGTAGGCTGGAGCTGTATTACTGCCGTGTGCTGTTTTTTGGCGAGGAGTGTAAGGTTGTAGGCCTTGACGATCTGAAGGTATAAAATGCGTATTAAAAGGATGCTTAATAAAATTATAAATAAAGAAAATACCGCGTTGAGGCGGGTCTTGTGGGCTCTTGTATACACTGATATCCTACCCTTGTTTTCGGCGGAAAACTATGGGTATGTATTAATAAAAAACGCTATTTAGCTAAGTTCGCCTGCGCCTCCGGTCCTAAAGCGAAGAGGCTGGCGGTCGTCTGGCGTATCTTTCCGAAGAATCCCGCGGTGCGGGTGATATTTTTTACGCCTGTCTCCTCCGCCCCTGACGAGGCGAGGATCACGCGTTCCCTGGACGGGACCTCGAGCTTCATCTGCTTAGCAAGCAGCGTCCGCTCAAGCCTCGCCGGCGATTCCAACTGCCTTACATTATATAGCAATACCTTATTGCGGTCAAGGAGGTCGGAATACATCTTATCCTTGGCCTTTATGTCGTAGCTAAGGTGCACCAGGGCCGTCTGCTGGCTGACATAGAGCAGCGCGACCATGGTCGCTATAACAGTCGTCATTAAAAATTTATATGTGCTCATCTTGCCCCTAAACCCTTCTCGCGGCCCGCAGCTTCCCGCTCCGCGACCTCGGATTTTCCCCGATCTCCCCGTATTCGGGAGTCAGGGGTTTCTTGTAAAGAATATCCAATATCTTATTCGCCTTGGCTTCTTTAAACTTGTTCTTTACGATCCTGTCCTCGAGCGAATGGTACGAGATCACGCATATCGTTCCCGAGGGACCCAACAGCCCTATCGCGTCATCCAGCGCTCTCTCTAGGACCTTCAATTCGTCATTGACCGCTATCCTGAGTGCCTGAAAAGTCCTCGTAGCCGGGTGCACCCTACCGTGCTTGCCTTGATACGGGACGGCGCGCATTATGACATCGACGAGCTTGGCTGTCGTATCGATACGGTTCTCCTTCCTCCGTTCGACGATAGCTTTAGCTATCCTGCGGCTGAACCTCTCTTCGCCGTATTCGTAAATGATCCGGCTCAGGTCGGCTTCGGGGTAGCGGTTCACCAGCTCTTCCGCCGTTAATTCCGCTTCCTTGTCCATTCGCATATCCAATGGAGCGTCGTAACGGAAGCTGAATCCCCTCTCGGCCTTGTCCAGCTGCATCGAAGAGACGCCGAGATCGAACAAGAAACCGTCGGCTCTTTCGATATTCGATTTTTCAAAGATCGTCTTCAAGTCACCGAAACTGCCCTGCACTAAAAGGATGTTCGTCTCCCCGAACCTCCTTAATCTCTCCTTAGCGATCTCAAGCGCTTCGCCGTCCCGGTCTATCCCAATCAGCTTGCCGCCGGGTAATATCTTTTCCAATATCGCCTCGGCATGGCCGCCGAGCCCGAGCGTGCAATCGACTATGGTCTTGCCCGGCGTTGGCGCGAGCGCCTCAATAACCTCTTTTAAAAGAACGGGCTTATGTATTATCTCCCCGCTAATTGCTTAGCCTTTCTCTTCCAAGTCCAGCAAATTCTCAGCGGTCTTCTCGAAGGTCGGCGCTGCTCCCTCGTAGTACTTGCGCCACTCCTCCTTCGACCATATCTCTATCCTGTTCGAGACGCCGATTATCATGACGTCCCGCTTTATCCCGGCATATTCTTTTAGGTATTGCGGGAGAAGGATCCTCCCCTGTTTGTCGCAGGTGATGTCGGCCGCGCCCGAAAAAAACAGGCGGTTGAATGTTCTCGAGACCGCCTTTGTGAACGACATCGATTTGAATTTTTGTTCCTGGGTTTTCCACTCCTCCTCGGTGAATACGAAGAGGCACTTGTCCAGGCCGCGCGTTACGTAGAACTTCTCGGCGAACTGTTCCTTGAACACGTCGCGGAACTTGGAAGGTATGATGATCCTCCCCTTCCTGTCGATAGTATGTTCGTATTCGCCGTAGAACATCTGCCGTCCCCCCGTAACCGTCTATAAAGAAATTAAAGGCTGTGGATCCCGAAATCTTAAAAAGGACCGGCTGGACCTTTTTCTCTTTGCCTTTCCCTCTCACGAGGGCTCCCCGACAAAGGCGAATTTGGAATCCACAACCTTATCCTCCACTTTGAACCACTTTACTCCACCTAACGATACAAAGTATATACACTCCCTCCACCCTTGTCAAGGGAAAAAATTGCTTTATGGCCGCAAATTCACGCAGCCATTCTGAATTAAGCCACGAACGGCGACTTGTCCTCTACGGGTCGCTGGCTCCCCCTGCGCGCTCGCTGCGCTTCGGGAAATTCTCGCTCTCCCTCGCTATCGCTCGGGAACCGTGCCCGCTCGAATTTCCCAATCCCTCCGAGGACAAAGGTCGCCGTTCTTGACATGCTTCCTGTAGACTGGCAATTGGAATTTGGTGGGAGTTATGTTTGCTGGGGGTTAACGGAGGGTGACCTACGCGGAATGAAATAATTACTATTTCTAAAAATTATTAAAATAGTACTTTAAGCCGTGTTTTTCGTTAAAGCCTATTTCTATAAAATGTTTACCGTCATCAACAATAAGATCATCCTTTTTTCTAACCCAAAGCATATCATATCCCATCTATGCGTACAGACGTACCAGATCATTACGATTAAAGAAAATGCCCCAAACCAAAAGAACCTACAAAGTGTATACGCTTTTGCCTTCCGGCTTCCAGCAATGCTTTCAAGTAACGAATGGTAAAAGGTTGTCTTTATGGGGATCA
>CAISWF010000149.1 GCA_903889135.1 Candidatus Omnitrophota bacterium
TCCAGTACGAGCAAAGGTTTCTTTTCGGCCTTTATGTTACGCAGGACCGCGGCAAACTCTTTCGTCTTCGGTTTCTCAAGTTTTATGTCATCGATAACTATCATATTTTTGTCGTTTAATTTCGCGTTAAGGCTTGCGATCAGCGCGAGCCTCTTAATCGATTTTGGCACCTGGTAAGAATAATCTCTCGGATGCGGACCGAACACTATACCGCCGCCTCGCCACAAAGGAGAACGTATGGTGCCCGCTCTGGCGCGGCCGGTACCTTTTTGCTTCCAGGGTTTCTTGCCGCCGCCGGAAACATCCGAACGGGTCTTTGTGGAAGCGGTGCCCTGCCTCTGATTGGCCTCATACATCTTTATTACCTGATAAAGGATCGGTTCGTTGACCTCGCCGTTGAATAGCTCTTTGTCGAGTTCGAACTTGCCTACCGATTTACCTTTTATATTATAAATTTCTATCTCTGCCATTATTTCTTCTTAGCCTCTTTCTTTGGGGCCGCTTCCTTCTTCTTGTCTTTCTTCTCCATGGTAAGCACCAGCTGCGGGATCTTGGCCTTTGCGCGTTTTTTGGCTTTCTCTATGATCAAAAGGCCATTCGTTGCGCCGGGGACTGCGCCTTCGACAACCAAAAGGTTATTCTCCGCATCTATCTTTACCACCTCGAGGTTCTGGACGGTCACGGTATCTCCGCCCATTCTTCCGGGCATATGATGACCCCTTATAACCCTACCCGGGGTAGTAGACGAACCTATTGAACCGACCCTGCGGTGCGACGTGGAACCGTGCGTCTTATTTCCGCCCTTCCAGTGCCATCTCTTCATACCGCCCTGGAACCCCTTTCCTATTGAGGTGCCGACTATATCGACAGCATCGCCGGCGGCAAAAACATCGACCTTTAGCTGCTGGCCAAGCTCGAATTTCTGGTCAGGTGAAGTCTTGATCTCCCTGACGAACCTTTTGGGAGTCACGTTTATCTTCTTGAATTTTCCCATGTCAGGCTTGCTTACGTTCTTTTCCTTCTTTTCGCCGAAGCCGATCTGGACGGCGTCGTAGCCGTCTTTGGCCTTTGTCTTGATCTGCAATATATTACAAGGGCCTGCCTCGATCACGGTGACGGGTATGACCCTCCCGTCGTCCCTGAAGACCTGACTCATTCCTATTTTTTTTCCTAATATTCCTACAGACATTTTGCGGTTACCTGATTGTTATGGTTGTTTACTTTATCTCCACATCCACACCGGCCGGAAGATCAAGTTTCTTCAAGGCATCGATCGTCTTCGAAGTGGGCTCGACTATGTCAAGCACGCGCTTGTGGGTCTTGAGCTGGAATTGCTCGCGCGACTTTTTGTCAATGTGCGGCGAACGCAGGACCGTGTAGACTTCCCTATCCGTAGGAAGAGGTATCGGTCCCAGGACCTTCGCTCCTGTCCTTTTCGCGGTCTCTACTATTTCGGCCGCGGACTGATCAAGGACCCTGTGATCGTACGCCCTGAGTTTTATCCTGATCTTGGCTTTCTGGACTGTGGTAGTCATGTTTACGCTATAACCTCTGATACTGCGCCCGCGCCTACGGTGTGGCCGCCTTCGCGTATGGCGAAGCGCAAGCCCTTCTCGAGGGCGACGGGGATTATGAGTTCGACTTCGAATGAGACGTTATCTCCGGGCATGACCA
>CAISWF010000150.1 GCA_903889135.1 Candidatus Omnitrophota bacterium
AACACTATCTTTGTCGCTACGTCCTCTAACGTCAATGAACTTTTAGAATACGTGGATTTCTGCAGCGGCCTGGGGGTCGATAATATTTTCGTTAACGGTTTTTTGAGCTATAGGCCGGAATTATCCCGTCTCTCCCTTTATTCTAAAACCGGGAACACCGAAGTATACGGGTCATTCCTTAAGGCGCAGGAAAGAGCTCGTAAAAGAGGGATCTCAATACAATTCCCTTACCTTACCGCTAAAGCAAGAGGATGCGATGCGTACGCGCATATGTATATCGGCGAGAACGGGGACGTCTCCCCTTGCATGCATTTAGCCCGCAAGACCCCTTTCGCGTTATTCTCAGAGACATCGGTCAGCTCCCCCGTCATTTACGGTAATGTTTTAAAAGACGACCCTGTGAGCATCTGGAAGAAGAAGGAATTTTCGGAGTTCAGGAATAGGCAAAAACGCGGAGAGATACCTGAGTCTTGCGGTTATTGCGGAGAGGCTTACGGGGTTATCGTGAGCAATTTTTCAGCGGTCAACGATAAAGACGGTAATATCCAGCCGAGCGCGTAACTACGATCCAAAAGAATCGCCTATTGAGACGTTATTCCCCAGCACATAATCCTTGGCCTTCATGCGCTTGCCTCCCTCGGCTTGAAGCTCTTTTATCCTGAGAAAACTTTCACCGCATGCTGCGATCATTCCGCCGCTATCGAGCGCGGCTATCTTCCCGGGCGCAAGGCCTTTCTGTGTCGGCAGGTCCGCCGGCTCGGCAGCCAATATTTTTATGGTCCGTCCGTTAAGGCGCGAGAACGCGCCGGGCCAGCCGTAAAAGGCCCTGACCTTATTATGGACTTCAGCGGCAGGCTTATTCCAGTTTATCCTGCCGTCCTCTTTTTTCAGTTTGGATGTAAAGGTAGCCAGCGTCTCATCCTGCCCGGTTGAAGGCGCTTTTCCCTCCTCTATTGAATCCACCGCCCTGACAAGCAGGTTAGCGCCGAGATTCGAGAGTTTTTCAGAGAGCGTTTCGGCATTATCCGAGCTGAGGATGTCGGAATCTTTTTGCATTATTATCTCGCCGGCATCCATCTTTTCGCTTAACTTAAAAACCGTGACCCCGGTCTTCTCTTCGCCTTCCAATATCGCCCAGTTTATGGGAGAGGCTCCTCTGTATTTCGGAAGCAGCGACGCGTGCAGGCCTATCGAATAACGTTTCGGCAGAGAGAGTATCTCGACAGGCAGTATCTGCCCATACGCGATGACGACAAAAAGATCGGCTTCGAATTTTTTGAGAACGGCCAGGGCTTGAGGGGCGGGCATCCCATCTATCGAGATGACGGGTATGTTCAGGGAATCCGCTTTTATCTTAATAAGGGACGGGGCCGGCTTGAGGTTCCTGCCCTTCGGCTTGTCCGGTTTTGTTACAACGGCCGCGATATCATGGAATTTGCTCAATTTCACGAGGCTTGGGACCGCGAATCCGGACGTGCCGAAAAAGACTATCGTCATTTGAGCCCTTTTTTGAGTTTGCGTTTCGCCATGAAGCGCTTGACGGGGCTGAGCCTGTCGATAAAAAGGATGCCGTCAAGGTGGTCTATCTCATGCTGGAATATCCTGGCTAGGAGGCCCTTCGCCTCAAAACAGACGGGCTTTCCCTTGATGTCAAGGCCCTCGACCTGGATATACGTGCTGCGGCATACCAACCCGTTTATCCCGGGCAGGCTCAGGCAGCCTTCCTCTTTTTTCTCGCTCCCGCGCTTTTTTACTATGACCGGGTTTATGAGGGCATCGGCCCGCCACTCGTCGCAAGACGGATTGTAGACAATTATCCTTTTGGATATACCGACCTGCGTGGCCGCGAGACCCACGCCTTCCGAAAGCTTCATCGTCTCGACCATATCCTCGATAAGGCCCTTGTCGCGCTCGGTCACGGTCTTTACCGGCTGGGCTTTCTTCCTGAGAACAGGGTCGGGATATCTGCGTACCTGTAAGATGGACATGACAGCATTCTACTATAAACCGCCGGAAAAACCAAATCCAAAAAAGGGTTGACCTCTTTGGCCCGTTGTTCTATAATCAAACAAAAGGAGCGCAAAATATGGATGAAGCGAGTTTAGCCAATCTCCCGCAGCAGGTAAGCGATTATTATGAAAAAGGCCTTGAAGCCATCAAGAGAGAGAATTTCGGATACGCCGTCGAACTCTTCAGCTCCGCCCTGGCCCTGAAGCAGGATTTCGCGGAAGCGCGTTTCTACCTTTGGCTCTCGCTTTGGGAGCAACAGAGGCATCATCCTAATATATTTAAATTGGTAGCCGGAAAAATACTCGCGTTGGTCAATATGATGGGCGGGATCTCGCTCCAAAAAACGGGAAAGACATGGGAAGCGATCTACCAGTTTGAGAAGGCTATGAAGTCGGACCCTGGAAATACCGCGATCCTGAACGCCATAGCCGATTGCTTTCTTAGCGAGGGAGAGACCTTGAATGCCGTAAAGATACTGGAAGGCGTCCCGATGATAAATAACAAGGATTATAAAACGCTGAAGAAACTGGCGGGGCTTTACAGGAAGTTGGAGAATTACGAGAAGGCGCGCGCTTTCTATAAGGCGGCGCTGCAGGCCAATCCCGGCGATATGGACGCCGAACACGGCATAAAAGAACTGGACGCCATAAAGACCCTCATCAAGGGCTCGTTCGACCAGTAAATATCACAGTCCCATCGGGTCGACATCTACCGTAATGATCAGGCCCGACTTCCCTTTTAGGTTATCCAAGGCTTTATCTATAAACCCGCAGACCGTCCCCGGGTCTTCCCCTTTAAGGAGCAGGTTCCACCTGAATTGCCCTTTTATTTTCGATATGAATTCCGGAGCCGGGCCTACCATCTCAATCGGTTTTCCCTTAGCTTCGCTAAGGACTTCGTCGGCGATAAAAAGGTCCAGGACGGCGGCGAGGTCCTTCGCCGCTTTTATCACCCGCTCTTCCTTCCTGCCCCTCAGTTTTATCTCGACGATATGCGTGAACGGAGGATAGTTCAGCTCCTTGCGGAATTTTATTTCCGCGTTGAAAAACCCGACATAATCGTGCTCGATGCTTTTTTCTATCGCGTAATGGTTGGGAGAAAATGTCTGGACGATCACCCTGCCGGGTTCCGACCCGCGGCCGGCGCGGCCCGCGACTTGCGTCAGGAGGTTGAAAGTCCTCTCCCCCGCCCTGAAATCAGGCAGGTTAAGCGCCGTATCCGCCGAGACGACGCCGACAAGCGTCACTCTCGGGAAATCATGGCCCTTGGCTATCATCTGCGTCCCGATAAGGATATCTATCTTATGTTTCTTGAATTCCGTAAGTATCTGGCCGTGGGAACCCCTCTTGGCCGTCGCGTCGGTATCCATCCTTGCTATCCTAGCGGCCGGAAAGAGCCTGGCGGCCTCACTTTCGATCTTTTGCGTGCCGATGCCGAAATACCTGACATCCCCGCCTTTGCATTTGGGACATTTTTCCGGGGGGTCGGCCTGGTAGTTACAGTAATGGCAGTTCAGCTTCTTTGTGTCGAAATGGTACGTCATCGAGACGTTGCAGTATTTGCAGGTCACAACATAGCCGCATTTCTTGCAGTTTATGAACGTCGAGAACCCGCGCCTGTTCATGAAGAGCATCACCTGGCCGTGTTTGTTAAGGACCTGCGATATGGCGTGTTCGAGCGCACGGGAGAATATCTTCGGCTCCCTCGAATCGATAAGCTCCTGGCGCATATCTATTATATCGACCTTCGGCAGGGCCCTCTTCTCTATGCGTTCGGTGATCTTCAGTAATTTGTATTCGCCTGACGCCGCCTTCTGGAAGCTTTCTATCGACGGTGTGGCGCTCCCTAGGATGACCGCGGCGCCCGTTATCCTGGCGCGCTCTATGGCTACATCTCTGGCGTTATATCTCGGCGCGTCGTCCTGTTTATATGAGGTCTCGTGTTCCTCATCGATCACGATCAGGCCAAGGTTTTTGACCGGCGCGAATATGGCCGAGCGTGCGCCCACGGCGATATTAGCAATTCCTTCCTTAAGTTTTTTCCATTCCAAAAATCTTTCGCTCTCGAGGAGCCTGCTGTGCAAAACCGCCACGACGCTGCCGAACCTCGACTTGAAACGTTCGACTGCCTGCGGCGTAAGCGAGATCTCCGGCACCAATACTATCGCGGATCTTCCCAGCTTTAGCGCCGATTCTATCGACTGCATATATACCTCCGTCTTGCCGCTGCCTGTTATGCCGTGCAGCAGGTAGACGTCATTTCTGCCTTTAGATATCGATTCCCTGATGGACTTTAGCGCGGCGGCCTGCTCGTGCGTGGGCTTGAAATTACCGGTGGGCTCGTATTCCTCTTCTTCCGAAGGATGGCGGGGTTTAGTCTTTATCTTTCCTTTTTTCAGCGGGCCGGGAAGAGCTGCCTCGATCGCCTCTCCCCATGATGAATGATAATATCCTGCGATCCACTTCGTAAGCGCAAGCAGCTCGGCATTGATGACCGGCGCTTCCTCGTCTATGACGGAGAGTATGTCCTTTACCCCTTCGACCTGAGGCTTATCGACAAAACCGGTTATATAACCGACGAGCCTTCTCGGACCGAAAGGTATCCAAACCCGTTTGCCGATCTCGACTTTTTCCTTAAGCGAGGCCGGGACCCTGTAGTGGAACGGTTTTCTTACGGGAAGGCCGACCGCCACTTCAACGAATTCTTTTGACTGCGGATCTGTCAATCCCGTTGCGGCGGGACCTTGTTCTACTACGAAAGTATTTTTATTATTTTCTTGAGGTCTATCCATACTTCTTTCTTGGCGGGAGGGTTCCTTAATAGATAGGCGGGATGATAAGTCGGGATAAGAGTGACGCCGTTAAACTCGAACTCTTTCCCCCTGATCTTGGTTATGAAAACTTCGGTATCCAGGAGCGCTTCGGAGGCATGTTTTCCGAGGCAGCAGATGACCTTAGGCGCGATTATCTCTATCTGCCTGAGAAGGTAACCCTTGCACGCGGCCGCTTCCTCCGGGAGAGGAGCCCTGTTATTGGGGGGCCGGCATTTTATGACATTGCAGATATAGACGTCCTGGCGCCTTAGGCCCATCGCCTCTATCATCTTTGTCAGGAGCTGCCCTGCGCGTCCGACAAACGGGATGCCCTGGATATCTTCATCTTCGCCCGGCGCCTCGCCTATAAATACCAGCCTGGCTTCCGGGTCCCCGTCCGAAAATACGTAATTCTTCTTGGTCTTATAAAGCGGGCAGCGTTGGCACGAGAGCACTTCTTTCTTCACCGGTTCAAGCAACGCGGCTTTCTTTGATCCGGATGCCGCGCCCCTGCGGCGGGCCGGCGTAATGACATCGGCGATGCCTGAGGCTTTTTCGGCCTCTACATAGGACCTCAGGTCCCTGGCTATGCGGGCCAATTCTTTTTTCGGGTCAGATGCGGTCATTTTTTCTCGATGCTCCCCAGTACAAGGAGGACTATATCGCTCGCCGATGAAGGCTTGCCCAGCTGCTTTGCTTTTGCCCTCATCGTGTCGAGTGCCTCCTTTGACCTGTAGAGATATTCAAGTTTTTCCAGCGTCTCGCCGATGGTCTTGACGCCGATGCCCACTCCGTTCTTCTCCAGGAACATAAGATTGCTCTCTTCCTGACCCGGAATATAGGTATTGACTATGACAGGCACGCCCTTGACCATCGCCTCCGATATGCTCAGGCCGCCGGGTTTGGATATCATTACGTCGGAGGCGTCCATCAGTTCGTTCACGTTATCGACAAAACCGTAAGGCTTGATGAATATTTTTGATCTTTTAGCGATATTTTCTATTTGCTTGAGAAGCCCTTCGTTCCTGCCGCATACAACGATGAGTTGGAACGGCTCCGGTGTCCCCGCGATAGTTTCGACCATCTCAGTTATCGGACCGACCCCAAGGCCTCCCCCGATTATTAGGACGGTGAACGATCCCTCTTTCAAGCCTAGCTTTGCGGCCGCTTCCCCTCGCTCAAGTTTCTTAGTGAATTTTTCCTGGACCGGGATCCCGAGAACCCTTATCCTGTCGGCTTGTATGCCTTTGCTCATAAGCTCGTTCTTGGTGTACTCGGCTGCCGCTACATAGATGTCAACCTGGGACGATATCCAGAAATCGTGAACCCCATAATCAGTGACGCATGTGATGAGTTTTCCGTCGTAGAGTTTCGACATTTTAAGGTTGGATATTATGTCCGTCGCCAGGAAATGCGTCGCGACGATACAGTCCGGCTTCTCTTTCCTTATGAAGGAGTATAATTTATGCCCGTTTATGAAATTCATCATGCG
>CAISWF010000151.1 GCA_903889135.1 Candidatus Omnitrophota bacterium
ATGTTCCCTTTTTAGATACCCGGGAGCGGTCAAACCAGACCGCCCCCGGAATCGTTACGCTCTCCCCTTAAGCGTCAACCTTCATGAGATGCGCGAAATAAGGATCAATTATGTGCTCGTCGACGTGCTGACGAACCCTGAATATATCGCTCCTCGCTGCGTCGTCCCGGTACTGCTCGACGGTCGCGTTATCCGGCGAATCGAGCGTCCACAGGAAGGTCCTTCCCAAGGACGGACTTGACAGCCTTTGGCTAGCGTCGATCACGGCGACCATCGCGTAATCGTCGTTCCAGATGTCGGCCGATGCGAAGGGCTTGCCTTCCTTGGACGAGTTATAGATACCCTTCCCGACCACGATCTGCTTTACGCCTAGGATATCGGCCAAGGCATTCAGTATCTCGGCTTCGGTAAGCCGGGCCACATACTTGATCGCGTCCTTGATCCCGTTATTGCCCAGTAGCCTGTCGATATTGGCTTTGGAGCAGATAAGGGTTTGCGGATCGATACCCGTATTCTGCCTCACCTTCTCCCGTGTGGCCCTCACCTGAGCCACGACATCGGTGGACACGTTGTCCCACGGAGCTCCCGAATAGTCCGTGTAAAGACTTGCCCCCGTAAAGGTCGTCGGATTGAAGATCTTGGCCGCAATCCTTCGTTCTTGACCCTGCAGGACCCTGCGGGTCACGATCTGGACGGTGGTGAGTTCCGCGTCGAAATCAGTCTCATAAAGCGACCGTTCCGAGTCGTCGAGAGGCCCTTCAAGGCCGAACTCCTCGCAGGCATACTGCCTGTCCTTGGCCTGAATGCCGTCACGGTTGTAGTTACCGCGCGGGGCGCGTCTCGTGTCGGCTTCCCGAGTTATAACTTCCCTCGTTATAGCGGGGAATATGCTAGCCTTCTTCTTCGTCTCAAATATCGGAAGAACCTTTGTTCCGATGAATTCGTCTTGCTGCTCGATATACTCCAGTGCCGCTTCTCCAAGTTCAAGTCTCGGTACAGCCCTAGAGCCTTGATAATCAACACTCATTTTTTATCCTCCTTTTGTTTGAAATACGTTTTACACTATGAGACCTTCGATGATCTCGGCGTCCGCGGCCGAGGCCTCGAGAATCTTGCCCTGTATCGATCCCGACACGGTCGCCGAAATCTTACCGTCTATCGCTCCGTAGAAAGACCCTCCAGCCGATATAGCTCCGGCTGCCGTCATCTTGAACGTCCGACCTCTGGTTTTAAGTTCAACCGAAACGGACGCGCCCTGATCCGCCTTGGCCGCGGTAAAGCCGATAAAATCCTCACCCGCGTCCGCGTATTCAACCTGTGATCCACTTCCGGCCGATAACTTAACCCTTCGGTAGGGCTCGAGAGCCTCTCCCGCCGTAAAAGCCTTTATGCCAATATTAAACTGAGACATCTTCTAACCTCCTTTTGGTTTGAAATACCTCTTACTTTCTTTTTTCCGCGGTGGCCTTCAAAGCCTCCGTCATTGAGCACTTATGCTCTGACTTATAGGCATGCGCCTTTTCAAGGTGAGTTTTGCCCTTCCCCTTGGCTTCGTCCGCATCCGGCCCCACGTCTGGCGGGGTCGCCTTCTTAAGCCCCTCAAGCTGCTTCTCCTGAAAAGAGATCGTCGCCTGATCAAATGAGATCCCCTTTTCGACCGCGTCGATTGCAAGGTCGGTCGCGTCCTTAAAAGATTTTGACTTTTTAAGAATCGCAATTGCCCTCTCTTTTTCTTTAGCCTTGCCATCCTCGAATCCCTTCTTTGCTCCCTCCTCGACTCCGAGCTCGAAGACCGAATTGTAAACATCGGGCTTCTCTTTCTTCAACTGCTCTAACGTCAATTCTTCCAACATTTGCTTGCCTCCTTTGTTTTGTGTTATTTTTTCCCTGTATTCACGATTAACTCTGTACTTTTCCAAAAACGAAACCATCTTCTCGACCGCAAGAGCGATTTTACGCATGAAT
>CAISWF010000152.1 GCA_903889135.1 Candidatus Omnitrophota bacterium
ATATTAGGCGGCGGGATGACTATCGTATAGGGCTTGCGTTTCGGGTCAGGTTCGGCGTGGAAGAGTTTCTTGGATTCCCATAGCTTATACCATTTGTCTTCCGTTGCCTTCGGGTTGTAAGCAGAAGGGATCTCTGGCATATTATTTAAGGTCTTTGAGCAGTTTATATTCGATGGAATCGACAAGGGCGTTCCAGGACGCCTCGATGATGTTCTCGGATACGCCGATAGTCCACCAAGAATCTTTCGCGTCCTGCGATTGGATGAGGACGCGGACCTTTGCCGCGGTGCCGGCCTTCTCTTCGAGGACTCGGACTTTAAAGTCTGAGAGATGCATCTCAGCCAAAGCCGGATAGAATTCCAGGAGAGCCTTGCGCAGCGCGTTATCGAGGGCGTTGATAGGGCCGTCGCCTTCGGCCGCGGTATGCTCTTCAACATTATTTACTTTAACTTTGATAGTCGCCTCCGAAACAAGCTTATTGCCCTTGTGTTCGGTAACGACTTTGAACCCCTCGAGCTCAAAGAACCTCTTATATTTCTTGAAGGCGCGTTTCAACAGGAGCTCGAGCGAACCTTCCGCGGCCTCGAAATGATAGCCCTCGTGCTCAAGTTTTTGCAGGAGGTTCAGGATCTTCTTTGTCTTAGGAGCTTCTTTAGTCAGGTCGAGATCCAGTTCGAGCGCCTCGGCCTTCAGCAGGATAGAGCTCTTCCCTGAAAGCTCGGATACGAGGAGCCTTCTCTTGTTCCCTACCAGGTGAGGGTCGACATGTTCGTATGTCACGGGATTCTTCATTATCGCGTTGATATGGATACCGGCCTTATGGGTGAACGCGCTGTTGCCTACGAACGGCTGGTTCTCCTGTTGTTTTACGTTGCTGATTTCGGCAATGTATCTTGACGCCTCGGTCAATTCCTTTAATTTCGCGTTGCTGATGCAGTCGATCTTGAGCTTTAATTTGAGGTTCCCGATCACCGAAACGAGGTCGGCGTTGCCGCACCGCTCGCCGTATCCGTTAAATGTGCCCTGGACTTGTTCGCATCCCGCCTGGACAGCCGCTACCGAGTTCGCGACGGCCATGCCGCAGTCGTTGTGGCAATGGATGCCTACCGGACAATCGAGTTTTGCCAGCACATCTTTTGTGATCTCTACAAGTTCGGACGTGATGGTCCCTCCGTTCGTGTCGCAGAGGATGATGCATTCCGCGCCCGCGTCGCGCGCGGCAAAAACGGTTTTCACAGCATAGTCAGGGTTGCTCTTATACCCGTCAAAGAAATGCTCGGCGTCATAAAATACGGTCTTCCCCTTTGACTTAAGATAGGAGACTGTCTCGGAGATCATTTTAATGTTCTCCTCAAGCGGGACGCGAAATACGTCCTTTACGTGGAGGTCCCATGATTTCCCGAAGATCGTGATGATCTTAGTTCCTGCCTCGATGAGCCCGCGCACATTGGCATCGCGGCTGACATTGGTATTCGCGCGGCGGGTCGACCCGAAAGATGCGACCTGGGCGTTCTTTAATTTGAGTTTTTTTACGGCCTTGAAGAACGCCATATCCTTCGGGTTAGATCCCGGCCATCCGCCCTCGATATAATGGATGCCGAGGTCGTCAAGCTTTTCTACGATGCGCAGCTTGTCGTTCACAGAATATGAGATCCCCTCGGTCTGCGCCCCGTCACGGAGCGTCGTGTCGTATAATTTCACGTCTTTCATGTTATTCGCCTTTTACCCCGTTAGAAAACCTCTTCTAAAGCGGGGTTTATTTTGCTTTTTTCAGGTCAAATTCGTCATGGAGCACTTTAAGCGCCAGTTCCGCGTGCTTCTTCCCTATGACGCAGGATATCTTTATCTCTGATGTCGATATCATCTCGATGTTGATCTTCTTCGATGCCAGAGCCCTGAACATCCGCGCCGCGATACCGGCATGGCTTCTCATGCCGATGCCGACTATCGATATCTTTGCGATATTCTCATCCTTTACGACCTCGCCCGCGCCTATCTCCTTGGCGACCCTCTTGGCGACCTTCATCGTCTTGGCGAGGTCTTCGGTCAGGACTGTAAAGGAGACATCGGTAGTACCTGTCCGCCCAACGTTCTGGACGATCATGTCGATGACGATGTTGTTAACGCCTAATTCCTTGAATATGATAGCCGCGATGCCCGGCTTGTCAGGGACGTCGCAGATAGTTATCTTCGCCTCGTCTTTTTGCAGCGCGACACCGCTTACGTCTATCTTCTCCATTGATTTTGCCTCCTTGCAGATTATAGTCCCTTCCGCGTTAGAGAAACTCGAGCGGACATGTATGGGCATATCATAACGCTTGCCGTATTCGACTGATCTCGCCTGCATCACCTTCGCACCCAGCGAGGCGAGCTCGAGCATCTCCTCATAGCTTATCTTGGAAAGTTTTTTTGCGTTCTTGACTATCCTCGGGTCGGCGGTATAGACGCCGTCGACGTCGGTATATATCTCGCATATCTTCGCTCCGAGCGCGCTCGCGAGGGCCACGGCGGTCAGGTCGCTTCCCCCGCGACCGAGGGTGGTGATCTCCTTCTTTATGCTCATCCCCTGGAATCCGGCGACTACCACGATCCTGCCTTCCTTCAGCTGTTCTTTTATCCTGTCAGCGGCGGATATGTTCAAGATACGGGCCCTGGTGTGCGAATTATCGGTTATGATGCCGACCTGCGCGCCGGTAAAAGATATTGCGGGCACGCCGAGCTTTTCAACTGCCATAGCCAGCAGGGCGCACGATATCTGCTCGCCGGTCGAGATGAGCATGTCCATCTCGCGTTCGGACGGGTCATCGGTGACCTTGTAAGCCAGCTCGATGAGCTCGTCGGTGGTGTCGCCGAGCGCCGATACTACGACCACGACGTCATGGCCCTCTTTTTTATAGCGCACAACGCGTTTGGCGACGTTTATGATCCTCTCGGGATTCGCAACAGAAGAACCGCCGTATTTTTGGACTATTAGTGATCCCACTTTTATTCCGCCTTCCTCCTTATTGATCTTTCATGAAGTATTCCATAAGCTCGTGCCCATGCCCGAAGGCAAAGCCGGTCGCCTTGGCCGCCGATTCGCTGTACTCCGCGGCATTATTAGGCTCGATCCCCTTGCCGAATACCGAGAACGGCACCGGTTCGGCCGTATGGGTCCGAAGCGATATGGGGGTATTATGGTCCGGCAGGACCATAACCCTGAAATCTTTTTGCTTTTTGAATTCATCCAGGATCGCGCCTACAATAAACCTGTCGAAGTTCTCGATAGCCGCCATCTTAGCGCGCAGGTCGCCGTTATGGCCTGCCTCATCCGGCGCCTCCACGTGCACGAAGACGAAATCCTTGTTTTTAAGCGAATCGATGGCGTATTTCGCTTTGCCCTGGTAATTGGTGTCATAGTAGCCGGTCGCACCCGGGACGTTTATGACATCCAGCCCTATGGATTTTCCTATACCTTTTATCAGGTCGACCGCGGAGATGACCGAGCCGCCGACTCCGAACCTGTCCTTGAACTTCGGCATATTCGTCTCGACGCCCTGTCCCCATAGCCATATCATGTCGGCCGGGTTCTCCTTCAGGTCTATCCTCACATGGTTCACTTCGTGGCCCGGGAGTATAGCCCTCGAATCTTCCATGAGTTTTATCAGGAATTTCGCGCCGTCGCCTTTCGGGAGATGGCTTTTTATCTCCATCCCTGTTATATCGTGCGGCGGCTCACACTCAGTGGCGCGCAGCGCCTCCTTCAAAGAACCGTCCCTGACTATCATCAGGTGCCTGTAGCTTACGCCCGGATAAAATTTTAGTTTATCCGAGCCGAGTTTTTTATCGAGGAATTTTATTAATGAGGCCGCCTCTTCGGAGGTGATGTGTCCCGCCGAATAATCGGCCATCCGTTCCCTGTCTATGGTGACCAGGTTGCATCGGAACGCGATATCGTCAGGCCCGAGCTTTATCCCCATGTTCGCGGCCTCGAGCGGCCCCCGCCCCGAATAATATTTCGCGGGATCATACCCGATGATCGAAAGGTTCGCGACATCGGAAGCCGGCGCGAACCCCGCCGGGATGGTATGTACCAGGCCCGACCTGCCATTCCTCGCTATGAAATCCATGTTCGGGACCTTAGCGGCCTCGAGCGGAGTCTTGTTACCCAGTTCCGTGATCGGGTAATCCGCCATGCCGTCACCGACCAGAACGATATATTTCATCTGTTATACGCCTATTGCCTTGAGGACCGATCTCATATCGGCCTTGACCGACTTCGGTTTAATTGATGTTGAAATGGCCCTGTCCGGGTCCTTCAGGCCGTGGCCGGTAAGGACGCAGACGATCTTCATCTTTTTTGAAGGATTCTTTTTGAATGATCCCTTGCGCATCATCTTCATCAGGCCCGCGACAGACGCGGCAGAAGCAGGCTCTGCGAAAACGCCTTCCTTCATCGCGAGGAATTTATAGGCCTCGAGTATCTCTTTATCGGAGACCATGCCTATAATCCCGCCTGATTCATCGCGCGCCGCCTCGGCTTTCTTCCAGCTCGCCGGGTTGCCTATCCTTATCGCGGTCGCGATGGTCTCCGGGTGCTTTATTATATGCCCCCTTACGATAGGCGCGGCGCCTTCGGCCTGGAAACCCATCATCCTCGGGAGCGTTTTTATCTTTCCGTATTTTTTGAATTCCTTGTAGCCCTTCCAATACGCGGTGATATTTCCTGCGTTTCCGACAGGGATGAAATGATAATCAGGCGCGGACTCGAGCGCCTCGCATATCTCGAACGCTCCGGTCTTCTGCCCTTCGATCCTGTACGGATTCAGTGAATTTACGAGGGTTATCGGATATTTGCCGGTTATATCTTTTACGAGTTCCAGCGCCTCATCGAAATTGCCTTTAACGGCTAATACATCGGCGCCGTAGATTATCGCCTGGGCGAGTTTTCCAAGCGCTATCTTTCCCTCGGGTATCAGGACGATGCATTTAATACCCGCGCGCGCCGCATATGCGGCCGCAGAGGCCGAGGTATTCCCGGTCGAGGCGCACATTATCGCCTTAGAACCCTCCTCGACAGCCTTTGATACGGCCATGGTCATGCCGCGGTCCTTGAACGAACCGGTAGGGTTCGCCCCGTCGAATTTTAAATAAACCTCATATCCTTTTCCGAGCTTATTGCTTAAATCGCAGGAATAGATAAGCGGGGTATTGCCCTCGTTAAGGGTAATGACCGGGGTCTTCGCAGAGACCGGAAGGTATTTCCTGTATTTGTCTATCAGTCCTCGCCACATCATTTTTTTATCTCTCGACCCTTATGGCAACGGTCTTGCGCCTTATGGCCGCCATCCTGTCTATCTCTTCAAGCGCCTGCCTCATGTTCTTCTCTTTCGCCTCGTGGGTCATCATTACGACCGGCACGATGCGCGCGGCGCGCCTTTCCTTCTGCCCTACGCTGGCTATCGATATCTTATTCCGGCCGAGGATGCCCGCGACCTTCGCGAGCACGCCCGGTTTGTCGATGCATGAGATGCGGATATAATAGCTCGCCTCGATGTCGTCCATCTTCCTTATCTTCTTTATCGATTTATTCTTCATGTAGATAGGGACCCTGCCGACGGAATTGAACCGCAGGTTGCGCGCGAGGTCGATTACATCGCCGACAACAGAGCTTGCAGCCGGGTTCTGTCCGGCGCCGCGTCCGTAGAACAAAGTGCCGCCGACCATATCCCCGTGGACGTAGATGGCGTTATAGACCCCGTTTACGTTCGCGAGGAGATGTTCCTTTGATAAAAGGGTCGGATGGACCCTGACCTCCAGCTCATTATCGACTTTTTTTGCGATTGCGAGAAGTTTTATGGCGTAGCCGAATTCATCGGCGTACCTGATATCGTTCTGCGATATATCGAGTATTCCCTCGACGAATATATCCTTGAGCTTTACCGCTTTCCCGAAACTAAGCAGTGTCAGGATCGCGAGCTTGTGGGCGGAGTCGTAGCCCTCGATATCGAGCGCCGGATTGCGCTCTGCATATCCCTTCTTCTTCGCCTGTTCGAGGGCGTCGGAGAAACTTAGTTCCTCTTCGGCCATGGCCGAAAGTATATAGTTCGAGGTGCCGTTCACTATTCCCAGGACGGTATCTATTTCGTTCGCGACCAACCCTTCACGCAAAGACTTGATTATCGGGATGCCGCCGCCTACGGACGCTTCATAGAATATGTCCACGCCGGCCTTTTTCGCCGCGTCAAATATCTCCTCGCCGTGTTCGGTTATAAGCGCTTTGTTGGCGGTTACGACGTGCTGGCCGCTCTTTATCGCCTTAAGGACGAACTCCTTGGCGGGATGGATCCCGCCGATGAGCTCGACTACGATATCGATGTCCGGGTTGCCAATGACCTTATTGATGTCGCTGGTTAGTATCTTCCTGTTGACCTTGATGTTCCTCTTGCGGCGCAGATCGTTATCGCAGATGGCCTTAAGCACAACTCGCGCCCCAACAAGCCGCTCTATCTGGGCGGATTTCTGCAATAACGCCTTCGCGACGCCGACACCTACGGTCCCAAAACCGACCATGCCTACATTGATCTTCTCCATTCTCATTACCTCTTATTATTCAAACAATTATATCAAAAATGGTCGGGGCGAGCGGACTTGAACCGCTGACCACCTGTACCCCATACAGGTGCTCTACCAAACTGAGCCACGCCCCGGTTTATTCGGATTTAGAAAATAAATTATATCAGATTTTTGTTAAGGTGTATAGAGGGAAATTGTGAAATTTTAGTTATCGTTTTCCGACTTTTTCTTGCGCGTCATGAGGTCGCGGACAGCGGCCTTAGGGTCTTTGCCGCTATATATGATGGCATAGATCTCCCCGGCTATCGGCATCTCGACGTTATATTCCTTTTGCAGCTCATGGCAGGATTCTGCGGTGCCGACGCCCTCGACGACCATCTCCGTGGATTTAAGGACTTGCCCGGGATTTTTGCCTTTACCTATCTCCTCTCCGAACCACCTGTTCCTGCCGTGGGTGCTCACGCAGGTAGTAACGAGGTCGCCCAACCCGCTTATACCGTAGAAAGTCTCCTGCTTGGCACCCATCGCGGTGCCTAGGCGGGCTATCTCGACGATGCCCCTTACGAGCATGCTTGATTTTGTGTTTACTCCGAACCCCATCCCGTCGGATATGCCCGCGGCGATAGCTATGACATTTTTTATCGAGCCGCCCAGTTCCACGCCGGTAAGGTCAGTATTCGTATATACCCTGAAAGTCTCAGTCATGAAAAGGTCCTGTATCTCCTGCGCGGTCTTTTCGTCTTCCGCGGCGGCGACGACTGTCGTCGGGAGGCCGCGAGCGACCTCAAAGGATATTGTCGGGCCGGAAAGCGCGCCTATCCTGACTTTTCCGAGGACGTCACGGACGACCTGGGACATCCGCATCATAGAATGGTTCTCGATACCTTTTGCTACACTGACGAAGAGTTTCCCATCGAGATTCATACCTTTCATACGGCCGGCCACTTCTCTCATATGCTGGGAAGGCGCGGCGAGCACGATGATATCAGCGTCGCGGACAGCAGCCTCGATGTCCGAGGTCAGCGATATCGGATCCGGTATTTTAATGCCGGGCAGGAATTTCACGTTTTCCCTCGCAGACTTCATCGTCTCGATGTATTCCGGGAATACACCCCACATCGCGACCTTATTGCCTTTGGCGTTTAATATCATAGCCAGTGTCGTTCCCCACCCGCCGTCTCCTATTACAGTTATTTTTTTAGTGTTCATCTTTTTCCCCGAATGTGAAACCGTGCTCCTCGCCCCGCACCAGCCTCTTTATATTAGGATAATGTTTGTAGACTGTAATGCCGCACATGACCGCGGCTATAATGACGAATACCGGCGGATACGACATTACCGCCAGCATTATAGGTATCGAGACCGCGCTTATTATCGAGGCGAGCGAGACGTAACGTTTCCATACGAAAATGATTATCCATATTATCAAGGCGACAAGGAATATCTTCGGCGCCACTCCGATGAACACTCCGGATGAGGTCGCTATACCCTTTCCGCCCTTGAACCCCAGAAAGATCGTCCAGATGTGCCCGATGATAGCCATGCAGCCGAGCATCAACGCGTAAGTATCAGGCTCAAGTGACGTCACGCCGAATCGGATGAACATCTTCGCGACGAGCGCGACACAGATCCAGCCCTTCAGGATGTCGACGATGAGGACCAGAAGGCCCGGCAGTTTCCCGACCACCCTGGCAGTGTTGGTTGCCCCGACGTTGCCGCTGCCATGTTCGCGTATATCGATGCCCTTAAGGTATTTTGCCACCAGGAAACTGGTCGGGATCGAACCTATCAAATAACAAAGTATGAATGAGACCGCGATAAGCATGTTATTTTTTCCCGTGTGTGCCGTTCAACTGTTTTGCCCCGCGGAATACATAATCGATGCCCGAAAGCAAAGTGAATATTACCGCGAGGTCCCATATATATCCGGAATGTTTATAAAGCAAAAGTACGCTTGTTATCGCCATCATCTGGAAGAACGTTGTAAGCTTGCCGAGAATGCTTGGAGCTATTTTAATATTTCCGTTGGTCAGGAATATGACTACGACGCCTATTACGATGATTATATCCCGGCTGACCACGACGATCGGGAGCCAAAGCGGAAGTTTTATGCTCCCGCTCCAGACCGTCAGCGCGATAAAAGAAGTGATTAGCAGGAACTTGTCCGCTATCGGGTCCATTATCGTGCCGAGGGGGGTCTTCTGTTTGAGGAAGCGTGCCAGGAACCCGTCCATTGCGTCGGTAAGCACGGCTATCACGAATATAGTTAGCGCGATGAACCTCAGGTAATCCTGCTCTGGCTTATAATAAAGCACGAGGCCGAAAAATATCGGCGTCAGCAGTACCCTCAGTATCGTTATCTTATTGGCGACGTTCATCGTCTATTTGTCGGTTATGATCTGCATCCTGTTAAGGGGCAGCATCACGAAGACCGCCTTGCCTATAAGGCCGCTCTTCGGCACGAACCCCCAATACCTGCTGTCTTTGCTGTTTGCGGAATTATCGCCCAGGACAAGGTATGAATCCTTCGGGACGGTCAGCGGCTTATCCCCCTGCCAGAAATCGCCCCTGTTGTAATAATAGACGCGCCTGAACGCGGGAGGGCTATCCACCTCTTTGCCGTTCAGGATAAGCTTGCCGTTCCTGATCTCGACCGTGTCGCCCGGGCCGGCGATGAACCTTTTTATGAACGAAACCTCCGGGTTCGGAGGCGGCGCCTTGAAGACCACGATGTCGCCCGTCTTAGGTTCCCTGAATCCCGGGAGCCGTACATTTATGAACGGCAGGCGCGGCCCGTAAATGAATTTTACCACGACGATCCTGTCGCCGACCAAGAGCGTCGGTATCATCGAGCCGGATGGGATCTTGTAGAACTCGAATATGAATACCTTGATCACGAATGCAAGGAGAAAAGCTACGACGATTATCTCCGCGGTCTCCCTGATCCAGGATTTCTTTTTCCGGATTTCCTGTTTGTTTGCCATTTTACTCCCTTTAGAGTTTAAGGACCGCCATAAAGGCTTCCTGCGGTATTTCGACTTTCCCGAATTGCTTCATGCGTTTTTTGCCTTCTTTTTGCTTCTCCCAGAGCTTGCGTTTCCTCGTAATGTCACCGCCGTAGCACTTCGCAGTGACGTTCTTGCCGACAGGCCTGACCGTCTCCCTGGCGATTATCTTGCTTCCTATCGCGGCCTGGAGCGCGACCTCGAACAACTGCCTGGGGATAAGCTCCTTCAGCTTGGAGACAAGCTGGTTGCCCTTCATAAACGCGTTGTCCTTATGTATAATAAAAGAGAGCGCGTCGCAGGGCTTGCCGTTTATTAGTATGTCAAGCTTGACGAGGTCGCTGGGCTTATATTCCTTGAACTCGTAATCGAGCGAGCCGTAGCCCCTCGTCATTGACTTTATTTTATCATAAAAATCCACAATAATCTCGGATAATGGGAATTCATAGACCAGCATCGCCCTTGTCGGGTCGAGGTACTCGGTCGATATATAGGTCCCCCTTCTCTCCTGGCATAACTGCATCACGTTGCCGAGTGAATCCGACGGCGAGATGACGAACGCCCTTATGAACGGCTCCTCGATCTCATCGATCTCCTGCGGCGCCGGGAGCTTGCTCGGGTTCTCTATCTCGACTGTCTCACCGTTGGTCTTTATGACTTTATAAACCACGCTAGGCGTGGTCGCGATGAGGTTCAGGTTATATTCCCTTTCGAGCCGCTCCTGTATGATCTCCATGTGAAGCAGTCCGAGAAAACCGCAGCGGAAACCGAACCCGAAAGAAACTGAGGACTCGACTTCATATATGAAGGAAGCGTCGCTCAGTTCCATCTTTTCGAGCGCGTCCCTGAGGAACGGGAAATCCTTTGCGTTTACCGGGTAGAGGCCGCAGAAGACGAGCGGCCGTACTTTCTTATATCCGGGTAGCGCGTCGGCAGCCGGCCTCCTGAAATCAGTCACCGTGTCTCCGACGTGGACCTCTTTTGGCACCTTGATATTACAGGTGATGTAGCCGACCTCTCCGACCGAGAGTTCATCGACAGCGACAGGCGCAGGCTTGAATACGCCTACCTCTTCTATATCGTAGACACGGCCGGTGCCCATCATTTTGATCTTCATTCCCTTCCTGATCGACCCGTTCTTGAGCCTTATATAGACGACGACGCCCTTGAACGTATCGAACGCCGAGTCGATTATAAGCGCCTGCAGGGGATTTCCTGTTTCGCCTTTCGGGGCCGGTATTTTGTCCACTATCGTCTGGATTATCTCGTCGACGCCTATGCCGGATTTGGCGCTGGCCATTATCGGCTCAATTTCCGTCAAGTGGAGCGTCTCCCTGAGCTGCTGACGGACCCTATCGGGCTCCGCGCTCGGCAAATCTATCTTGTTAATCACCGGGATGATGACGAGATCATGTTCACGCGCGAGATAGAGGTTGGCGACTGTCTGGGCCTCGACTCCCTGCGCCGCGTCTACGACGAGCAGCACGCCCTCGCAGGCGGCGAGCGCCTTTGAGACTTCGTAGGTGAAATCCACATGGCCGGGTGTGTCGATGAGGTTGAGGATATAATCCTTCCCTCCCGCCGTATGGTTTAACCTTACCGCTTTGGCCTTGATGGTGATGCCGCGCTCCCTCTCGAGGTCCATCCCGTCGAGCATCTGGTCATGGAACTCCCTCTGGGAGATAGCTCCGGTCTTCAGGAGAAGCCTGTCGGCTAAGGTCGATTTCCCGTGGTCTATATGCGCGATGATGCAGAAATTACGGATTAAGGATTTATCCATTATTTAATGGTCTTGGACATCCTCTCGACTATAGCGATGAGGTCCCTGGCTTCCTTGTCGGTATGAGCCTCACTGTATACCCTGAGGATCGGTTCTGTTCCTGAAGCCCTTATCAGCAGCCAGCTCTCATCGTCGAAGATGAATTTAAGGCCGTCGTAGGTCTTTATACCTATGATCTTGCGCTTGAATATCTTTTTGGCGTCTTTTCCCTGCAATTTCCTGAAGAGGCCTTTGACCACTTTTTCCCTCGTCTTTAGAGGGATCTCGACGTCATCCCTGTGATACCTGAATTTGCCGAACCTCTTCTCCATATCTTCGATAAGGGCTAGAATGGGCTTCTTCTCCTGCTGCATCATCTCGACCAGCAGAAGCCCAGTCAATATGCCGTCCCTTTCGGGTATGTAATTCTTTACGCCTATGCCGCCCGATTCCTCACCGCCGACAAGCACGTTCTCGCGCTGCATCAGTTTCGCGATGTGCTTGAACCCGACCGGCGTCTCAAAAAATTTCAGGTTATAATGCTTCGCTATCTTGTTCATGAGCATCGGCCCGGCGATATTCTTGACCAGCGCTCCCCTCCAGCGCCTGTTCTCGATGAAATGGAGCGCGATCAGGCACATTATCTCTCCCGGCGTGATGAACCTCCCGCCAGGGGCGACAGCGCCGACCCTGTCCGCGTCGCCGTCTGTTGCCAGGCCTATGTCATATTTGCCCCCCTTCATTATTTCCATAAGTTTCGGCATGTTATGCGGGAGCGGCTCCGGCTTCAATCCCTCGAATGAAGGGTTCGGCTCGGCATTGATGATATCGATCTTTATTTTCGTGCCTTTTAACACGGCCGCATGGTAGCTGTTGCCGGCCCCGTGCATCGCCTCCGCAACCACTTTAAGGTCGCAGTTCTTCAAAAGGTCGAGGTCGAGATACTTGCGGACTACGTCGAGATATTTCGGCATAGGGTTTATCACC
>CAISWF010000153.1 GCA_903889135.1 Candidatus Omnitrophota bacterium
GAGCTTTCGCACCTTGTTAAGGCGATGGAAGAGAAGTTCGGCGTGACCGCGGCTGTCCCGATGGCTGCAGCGGCCGGTGTAGCGGCTCCCGCAGCAGCTGCCACGGTAGAAGAGAAGTCGACCTTTACGGTAGTTTTGACTGATTGCGGCGCCAACAAGATCAACGTAATCAAAGAGATACGCTCCGTGACGACTCTAGGTTTGAAAGAAGCCAAGGACCTCGCTGATTCGGCCCCAAAACCGGTAAAAGAGAACATTCCCAAAGAAGAGGCTGAAGCTATAAAGAAGAAACTTGAAGCTGCCGGCGCAAAGGTTGAACTCAAGTAACGTTTTTGTTTAAAACCAAATCCGGGAAAACCAAATGGCGATAAAAAGGAAGAATTACGCGAAATTACCTGAACTTTTCGAGATGCCCAATCTTCTCGACGTGCAGGTCCGTTCATATGATGATTTTCTTCAGACGGACGTGCCCAAGGCGAAGAGGGAGCACGTGGGCCTTGAAGAGGTATTCCATGAATTCTTCCCAATAGAGAGCCCTGACGGCGCTTACAAACTCGAGTATGCCAGCTACTCTCTCGGGAAGCCCAAGTATGACGATTTCGAGTCGTTAAAACTTGGCATGACATTCGCCGTGCCCCTTAAATTAAAGATACGCCTGAGGGGGAAGAAGGACATCAAGGAGCAGGAAGTCTATTTAGGCGAACTGCCCCTTATGACCAAGACAGGGACCTTTATCGTGAACGGCGACGAGAGGGTTATTGTAAGCCAGCTCCACCGTTCCCCGGGCGTCTCCTTTGAGGAGGAGACGCATCCTAACGGAAAAAAACTCTTCTCTTCAAGGGTGATCCCTTACAGGGGCTCCTGGATAGAGTTCGAATTCGACGTGAACGATTGCCTGCACGCCGTCATCGACAGGAGGAAGAAGGTCCTCGCTACGGTGCTTTTGCGCGCGATGGGCTATTCGACCGACAGCGACATCCTTGACGCGTTCTGCGGTATCGATACCAAAACACTCAAGGAGAAGCAGGACCTTAAAGACCTTATCGGCCATACGATAGCCGCGGACATCGTGGATGAGAAGAGCGGGGATACGCTCAACCTGAAATACAAGAAACTCGATAAAGAGCTTGCAGAAGTTCTCTGGGAGAAGCATCACGCCAGATCGATACAGATATTAAGGCAGGCCTCGCCTGAAATAGAGAACACCCTCCAGAAAGACCATCTCAAGTCCAGGGATGAGGCGCTGATAGATATATATAGGAAGCTGCGTCCCGGAGATCCGGCTACGGTCGAATCGGCGCAGAACCTGATTAACCGGCTATTCTTCGATCCCAAGAGATACGACCTGGGACGCGTTGGCCGTTACATCATAAACAGGAAGGTGGACCTGAATCTGCCTCTCGACCAGAGGACGATAACGCCTCAGGACCTCGTAGCGATAATTAAATATCTTATAAAGCTCAAGAACGGCGAAGGCCAGCTCGACGATATCGACCATCTCGGGAACAGGCGCATAC
>CAISWF010000154.1 GCA_903889135.1 Candidatus Omnitrophota bacterium
TTCTTTATTATCATGGTCAAAATATAAACGCACATGACAAAGGTCACGCCGTTCGCCATGATCACCGGAAGGTTATTTATGATGATACCGTAGATCAGCCACAGCAATACGCCTATCGAAAATATCACATACATCGGTATCGACAGGTCCTGCGTATGCTTTGTTTTGTATATCTTATATGCCTGCGGGAAGAACGCGAACGTCGTGCATGCGGCGGCGAGAAGGCCGAGCAGGGTTATGCGATCCATTAGTCTCTCCAGAAATACAGCGCCACGGTGAGGGCAATCCCGATGAGATATAAAGCCAGCATTCCTGAAAAGAAATACGGATACGCCATTAACACGATCCCGATGGCCATCGTACGCCATAACGTATTCCTTTTGCCGTAAACGAACGCTACAAAACCTATCGCGCCAAAAATACTACAGGCGGCAATTTTAGCGAAATTAAAATCTCCGAACACAATAACACCTCATTCTTCCTCAAACAAAAAGCCATAACCCGTTTATTTATCGAGTTATGGCCTTAGCTTCCGATTGATTGCTCCGGCATGTAGTGCCTCGCAATGGAATTGTATGGCGAGCCCGGAGGGATTTGAACCCTCGGTCTTCAGATCGACAATCTGACGTGCTAGACCAGACTGCACCACGGGCCCGCGTATATTTAGGTGGGCATTCGCTCTGCCCACCTTTGTCATCATGGTGGGCACTAGAGGACTTGAACCTCTGACCCTCTGCGTGTAAAGCAGATGCTCTAACCAACTGAGCTAAGCGCCCGGAAAGCCGAATGGTGAGTGTATAAATTACCATAATTCCCAAAGGGTGTCAACCCCGCAATTCCGCCTTTTTCCTTGAAATTTAAGTCCCGCTCGGCCTTCTTTTATTACTCGCTTCAACCGGACATCTACTGCGTCATAAAACGGCTCTTCGCGAGACGTTAAATTTCAAGGTATAAACGCCGGCATCAATGCTTGGTTTTATATTCCTCCGCCGCCTTCAAGCGCTTGCCTATAGGCGGGTGGTCGTAGAGGAATATCTCGATGAACCGGTTAGGTTCCCTGTCGGCGAGGTTCTGGTCGCCGAGCTTGCCCATCATCGAGATAAAAGCGCCGGGATTACCGGTTATCTCGAGGGCGAAACGGTCCGCTTCCCTCTCGAATTTCCTGCTCAGGCCGTTCTGGACCGGCATCATGACCAGCGCGAAGAAAAAGAATATGAGCAAAAGGAACGGGAAGCCGGCCAGGTCGGATACCCCGCGCAGGTTCAGGCGCCACGAGAGGGCGTTGAAGACCAGGCTCGCTATATAGAACCCGATAAAGTTCGCCGCAGCGCCGAATACGAGCAGTTTCATTATATGGCCCTTCTTGTGGTGGCCCAGTTCGTGGGCAAGGACCGCCTCTATCTCATCGTGGGTGTATTCCTTGAGCATCGTATCGCCCAAAAGCACCCTTCTCGTCTTTCCGAGGCCGGCCAAGGCGGCGTTCGCCTTGACGGTCTTCTTGCTCAGGTCTATTTCGAATACGCCGTTCACTTTCGAACCGCATTTTTCCGCGAGGCTCATCAGGCGCGTTCGCAGGTCATCGTCGGAAAGCGGTTTTACCTTGAAAAAAAGCGGCAGGATGACTACGGGGGCTACCCTGCTTAAGACTATCGTGAAAATTATCCAGAAGATGGCGGTCCATATCCACCATGTCGCGGCAAAATTCCGCAGGAAGAGGTAAAGCGCCTCGATAAGGATGAAGAATATCGTCCCGCCGACGAGCAATTTCTTGGAATAGTCGAGGAGCCAGCCGCCGAACGTCTGCGTTGAGAGCGAGAATTTCTTCTCGAGCGAGTAGCCCTGGTACATATCAAGCGTGAACGTCACGGCCGCATATACCGCGCCGAATACCAGGAAATAGACCGCGGTCTGGACCCACGGATTGCGCGAGGTAATTTCGACGAAATTCCGTATCCATACGGACGGGCCCTGGGTGGCCATTATATAGAGGAATAAAAGCGTCAGGACCAGCTCGATGCCGAAAAGGACGTTCTTTATCTGCGAGTATTTTTTGGCCCCGCCCGCCATGCCTTCGGAAAGCCGTTCTATCATTTCATCTGTTGCAAATATATTTTGCGGATCTCATTGAAGATGTCGACGTATTCCTTCGTCTGATAGTCGCGGTATGTCCATTCCCACGGCTGGTACGACCTGTCGACAAAGCGGAGGGTTATCTCGGCGAAGACGCCGCCGTACAGGTAGACCCTGTGCGCATTGTCCTTCGTCGTCGCCAGGATAAGTTTCGCGTCGGTGACGTAACCCGGGTCGATGTTTATCCTGCGCGACGGCTTGCCGCGCTCCCTGCTCATCCCCAGCTCGAGCCTGTTCGTGTAATGCTTTATCTTCGGCAATGTCTCTGGGTTAACGAGTTTCCTGAAGGATATGAACTGCCTTTTTAAATTCTGCCCCATTTCGGGCGCGTAATAATCGGTATACGCGAAATCCAGCAACGAGGTCCTGAAGTCTATCTTCCCGAATTTCCATTCCAGCGTCTTCTCCATTTTCATTATCAGGTCCGGGTCGTTCGATATCATCCCGATGATGAGCTTGACCGGCTTATGCTGCTTTGCTACTCCCATTTAATCCTCCTGTTAAGGTTTTGCTCCCTTTCGGGGATTTTATCCCTTGCGGGGATTTTATCCCTTGCGGGGATTTTATCCCTTGCGGGGATTTTACCTTTGCATGTTTTTACGCAGATCCCGCAGATCGAATGGCCTATTCCCGCTTTGTTGGCAAAGGCTTTCAACAGTTCGCGGCAGGCCCCCAGGTCCATATCCTTCGCTTCTTTTTTTATGGCTGCTGCAGGGCAAGCAGCCACGCATGCGGCGCATTCGCCGCAGCTGATATCTACCGGCCTGTCTAACTTGAGCGGCATATCGGTAAGCACCGTCGCATATCTTACCGCCGCGCCGTATTCCGGGTTGATGAGCAGGCCTGAGCGGCCGATGAACCCGTTCCCTGCAAGGCGGCCAATCTCCCTGTGCGAGAGCGCCCCGCGCATCAGGCCCCAGTCCTCGACATAGCTCGCCGGGATGGGCAGCGCGGAATAACCGCTCTTCTGGATATAGTTTGCCAGCTTAAGGGTTATCTCGTCGACCAGGGAATTGATCCTTTTGTAATGGAAGGCATAGATCTTTGACGGCTTATTGGAGATGGTCTCGATTATCCTGCCGGCGAGGCGCACGCCTATCGAGACGCCGTAATCGAGCCCGCTGAGGGCTGACTTCGGCTCGATAAAAAAACCGTCTTTTATCGACGATACGTCCGCGACGCCGAAGAGCGAAGCGCCGTCATCCTCCGCGGCCGCTTTCAATTTTTCGTAATTACTTAAAGAGTCTGCTGCTTGCATTTGATAATATCTCTAGGTCCTTATAATCCGTCATATCATAGTGGAGCGGTGTTATCGAGATGTAACCGTCGCGGACCGCGACCGCGTCCACGAGTCCGTCGCCTTTTACCTGGGCCCTGTAACTGCACAGCCAGTAATACAGGCGCCTGTTCGGGTCCTCCCGCATGTCGTAATCTTCTTTATAGAAGGTCGACATCCCCTGCCGCGTTATCTTTACGCCCTTTATCTTCGATCTCGGGAGCGCCGGGACGTTGACGTTCAGGAGCGTGTTGACCGGGAGCTTCTTTTTGAGCATCAGCTTCGCGAGCTTATGGGAAAAATCGACCGCCGCCTCGAATTTTTCCCATTTAAACGACGCCAGCGACACGGCGAACGACGGCACGCCGAGTATCGCGCCCTCTGTCGCGCCCGAGACCGTCCCGGAATAGAGGACGTTTATCCCGAGGTTAGGCCCGCGATTGATGCCGGAGATGATCAGGTCGGGCCTCTTCTTCTTCATTATGTTCATCAGCCCGATCTTTACGCAATCCGCCGGCGTACCGGTTATCGCGTAGCCGAAGAATTTGCCGTCGCGGCGCGCCTCGTTCACGCGGAGCGGCACAGACAATGTTATCGCGTGCCCCTGCGCCGAGCGTTCGGCGTCAGGCGCCACGACCGTCACCTCCGCTATCGACCTTAATTTCTTATACAGGGCCGATATCCCGGACGAATATATCCCGTCGTCGTTGGTGAGTAATATCCGTTTCATTTCATCTCTATCAATTCGTAATCCATGTTTCCGAGGCCTATTTCCGCGCCGTACCTAAGCTGGGACTCCCAATCGATGTGCGGCCATATCTTTTTGAAAGCGTCTGCCTTGAAGGCATTATTCACTACGTCGGCCGACGCCTTATCTATCGCGACCGGGTCTGTCGAGGCGAATATCCCGACGTCGGGCGCCACGGCAGGGTCGTCCTTGGCAAGGCAGTCGCATTCCTTTGTTATCTTCATAGCGTAATTCAAGAATAATATCTTCCCCTCTTTATCCTTCAACACGCCGAGCGCGAACTCGGCCATCTTCTCCTGCACGTTATTGCTCGATTCGCTCCAGGATATCTCTATAGCGTCGCTGCGGCAGGCGACGAGGCAGTCGGCGCAGCCGATGCACTTCTTCTCGTCTATATGAGCTGTCTTCTCCTTCGCTTCGCTCAGGACTTCGCCTTTCAATTCTATCGCCCCGGTGGGGCAATGTATGACGCACAACCCGCATCCGATGCACGCCTTCGCGTTGACGTTAGGCTTTATCGCGGAATGTTGCATCAATTTCCCGGCGCGCGTCGCGAAACCCATACCTATATTTTTCACCGCCGAGGCAAAACCCGTGACCATATGGCCCGTGACGTGCGAGAGGACGACGACCGCGTCCGCATCGGCGCAGGCCTTCGCTATCTTCACGGACTTGAAATGTTTCTTGTTTATCTTCACCTCGAAATCCCCGCCCGACCTGAGCCCGTCTGCGATCACTACCGGCGCGCCGCATATCTCCGGCGTAAAGCCGTGCTCATAGGCGATATTCGTGTGGTCGACCGCATTAGACCTCGACCCCTTATACAGCGTATTCGAGTCGGTAAAGAACGGCTTGCCTTTAAGCGCGGATATTTCGTCTACGACGAACCTCGCGTGGCGCGCGTCGACATGGCCGGTATTGCCTTTATCGCCGAAAGTCAATTTTATTGCGGTGAGCCCGTCTTTTTTGACTATCTTCCTTAGGCCGGCTCTCTCCAGCAGCCAACACGTCTTTTCGCGCATCGAATCGAGCGGTTCGCCTTTTTTAGCTTTTGCAAAAAATACCTTGGACTTCATGCGAGCTCCACTATTTTCGCGTCCATCGTCTTCAGGTCTATTATCGCGACCGTGGATTTACCGGTCGTCCAGCCGCCGGTCTCGCCGGGGTTGACCAGCAGGGCAGTACCTATCTTCTTTATCTCGGGCTTGTGCGTATGGCCGTAGATAAGAAGATGCAATTCCTGGTTCTCTATCATGCCCAGGATGCCCGGGACGTCTTCTATCTCGTGAGTGATTATCATCCTGATGTTCGAAAGGTCGTACCTGTAAGGATGGTCGACTATCATGCCGTTCGATTTGATGGATAATGCCTTCTTATCGCCGTCGTTGTTGCCGTAGACCCCCATCCATTTGCATTTCAATTTTTCGAGCGGTGTAAGCGCGAACGGCGCGCAGTAGTCGCCGGCGTGGATGACCAGATCGCACTGCTCCGCGTTAAAAAGCTCGACCGCTTTCCTGACCATAGGCACGTTATCGTGCGAATCGGACATTACCCCCAGTTTCATATCTTCCTCCCGATCATTTTAACATTATTACCGAGAGCATCCTCCCGGCCTTATCTTTTTCTTTCCTGAACGAGAAAAATTCGCCGTTTCTGCATGAGGTGCATATCCCGCAGTCGAAAATATTTTTAGCGCTTACGCCCGATGCGATAAGTTGTTCGGCGTTCTCCCCTACCAGGTCGAAATAATGCTTATGCGCCATTTTAACAACCGAATCGGGAAAATGCATCAAAAATTCGCTGTTCACCTCGTAACAGCACTGCCTGAGCGCCGGCCCCATCCCGACAAGCAGCCGGGACGGCACCGATTTATAATTTGCTTTCATTGCTTCGACGACGTTCTTGGATATTTTTTCCCTGGTGCTCTTCCATCCCGCGTGCGCGATGCCGGCCGCGTGATGCTCTGGATCATAAAATAATACCGGGAGGCAGTCAGCCGTCCTGACAGAGAGCGTTATCCCTTTCGCGTCCGTTATCGCCCCGTCCGCCCCGGGGATCTCTTCCGACAAGGCGGTCTTCGCGTCTATCTTAACGACCTTCCCGCCGTGCACCTGTTCAAGGCGGGCAATCGGCGCAGCGGCGTTCCCCATCCTTTTGAGGAAATCCTCATGGCTTATCTGCCTGTCCGAGATGCCGTGTAAAACGGAAAAATTCCCCAACTCCTTAAGCGCTATGATCATCAGAACGGTAACCCCACGTTGAATTCAAACCTGGGTACCCTGCTCTCCTTGTTGGTGTTAAGGGGATAGGCGAGATCAAAACACATGACGGTCCATTTCGTCTTAAGGCGCAGCCCTGTGCCGATGGAATTCTGGAGATCCACCGGAAAACGCACCCTGTTTAAATGTTCCCAGTTACCGCCCACGTCATAAAAGAACGCGCCGTTGAACCACCTGTATATCGGGAACCTCATTTCCGCGTTCCCCAGCAGCATCACCGTCCCCCATATGGGCATGTTATCAGCGTCCTTGGGCCCTATGGAGCTGACCTTATAGCCGCGCACCGTATCCGGCCCGCCCAACATAAACCTTTCGAAGAACGGGACATCTTTCGCTTCGCCGTATGTATCCATCCAGCCGCCCATCCCCCTGAAGGCAAAAGTTATTTTCGGGAAAGGCATGGTGAAATACCATCTCCCCTCGCCTACGGCCTTCATAAAATTATAATCGCCGCCGAGGCCCTTCGCGGCGACGCCGAAACCGGCATGATAATACGAGCCGTCGGTGGGGTACAGCTTGTCGTCAAATGTGTTCCTCTCCCAGTGGAAAGAGAGTGTCGATACGCCGCTCTTGCCGACGTTGTTCTTGAATTCCTGGGGGGCCGAATCCGACAATTTATCTACATTGACCGCCTCATACGTATATTCGAGGAAACCATGGGTGTATTCCGTCAGGCGGCTTCCGAATATCACATCACCGCCGATATCCTTCATGCGGTAACGGTTATCGCTTGATGCGCGCCAGAGCACCTCGCCTCCGCCGAAATATCCCCTGTTAAAAAGGTTTTGCTGGATGGCGCCTACGGTGATGTCCCTGTACCTGTTGTCCGTGCCGATATCGACGTTATAACTCGTGTCATCGCTCAGCAGCTTCCCCGTGTCTATGGAAAAATTAGATATTGGCGACTGCGGATAATATGACGGCTCCATCTTTTTGGCTTTTTCCCTGTCGACCAGCTCCGCGTAAAGAAACTGGAATGTTTTTATTTTGGCGTAGCCCATCGTGAAGAGCGAAGTGAAATGGCCCGAAGGTATCCAGATTATTTTCGGCTTGCCAAGCGCTTCCCACAACTGTTCCGTGCTATTGCGCGGGATGGCGGTATCGAAATACGCATTCACCATAAGGGTGGGCTTGCCCTTGCACCTGTCCGCGAAAGTCAGCGGGTCTATTATCCATAGCCTCTTCTCGAGTTCCTGCTCCGAAGTTATCCCTTCCTCTTCGAGGCATTTCTTGAATGTTTTCGTAGTAAAGCTGCTCCATATTATCTTACCCATATCGCCGCCGCCGAGGACTATCGCCATCGAGCACGGCCTCCCGTCCACCCCGGTGACTATGGGCACCATTATCCCCCCGAGGCTCAGTCCCATTATCCCGATCTTGTCCTTTTCCACCTTGGGCTGCGTCTCAAGCCAGTCTATCCCGCGGCGCGCCTCGATGACTATCTGCCGGAAGAGCTGGACTATCGCGTCCGAGCCGCACTCTTTGATATTCTCATCGAGCCATTTGCGGCTGAATTTATAATCCTTCTGGTACGCGGTCTGGACCAGCAGCACCGCTATGCCGTTGGAAGCGAGGTCGCGGCAGAAGTCCCCTTCGATCTGCGGCACCCCTCCCGCTATGTGGCTCAGGAATACGACGGCGGGATATTTTTCCTTTCCCTTCGGCTCATAAAAATCCAGGTACACCGTGTTGTTCGGATAATCGGTCTGCAGGGCGGACGCATAACTGAAAGAAAAATGTTCGTATTCGCCTGTCTTCTCTTTCGACTCAAGTTTATAAAAAGGCGCGCCTTTTGGATAATCGTAAAATTTAGCCGGATCCGCTTCTTCGCCGCATGCCGGGACGGGAAAGACCGAATTCCCGGCAAAAAACATCATGAGAAATAACGCGAACGGCCACTTCATCTTTTCTTCATCCACTTACCGTCTTTTGAGGTCTCCCATTTCGAGTTCTCTTTTTTATCCGGGCCGGGCGTCTTAGGTTTCGACGGTATTTCGCCCGTGATCGGCGTGACCATCGTCCCTGTTATATCGTAACTGCTGCCCTTCGGGGTCTTTGTCAGCATGATCATCTTCTTGCCCGAGTATTCGCGGAGGGGCATCACTATCCTGCCGTTCGGCATGAGTTCGTTAACCACTTCCTGCGGGGCAAAATCGATAGGGCTGGTTATCACTATGACGTCATAAGGCGCGAATTCAGCCCACCCGCCGTCTATCCTGCCCGTCCTTACTTTTATATTTTTATAGCCTAACGTCTTAAGCCTTTCTTCGGATTGCAGCGCGAGTCCTTGCGACGGCTCGACGCAATAGACTTCCTTGGAGAGTTCCGCCAGGACTGCCGCCTGGTAACCGGATTCAATTCCCAATTCCAGTACCCTCTCTCCCCCTTTCAGGCCGGCCAGTTGGGCGACCAGCGAAACGAAATATGCGGGTGGGACGGCCTCGTCCCCGCCTATGGGCAGCGAAATATCCTCATAAGCGTACTGCCTCATGCCTTCGGGGACGAATTTATGCCGCTCTATCCTGCCGATGGCATCGAGGATCCTTTTATCCTTGATCCCGCGCGCGACGATCTGGGAGTCGACCATGATCTGCCGTTCGCGGGCATAGTCCATCTCTTCCCCGGCGCAAACGGCGGATGACGACAGTAAAATAGAAAGGAAAAATGCGAATGACCCGGACAGGCTCATCTTCAAGCCCTTTTGGCTATCCAATCGAGGATGTAGTCCATTATCTCCCGCCTCTTCGTTTCGCGCAATAATTCATGGTAGAGGCCGTCGTACAATTTCATCTCCTTGTCCCTGAAGTTGATCTTTTGGAAAAAATCTTTTGTCCCGGACGGGTCTATGACCTTATCCTCCGCGCCGTGCAGCAACAAGAGCGGGACATTTATCGCCGCCGCGTTCTCAAGGGCGTACGCAGAGGCCTTTTTCGCTTCGGTGAACAACCTGAAAGAGAGCACCCTCTGGGAATATTTATCGTCCTTCGTCTTGTTTATCATCTCCTTGTCGTGCGAGAGATATTCAAGAGGCACCCTGTTCGGCGTCGTAACCCTCGGGCATAAGATCGAGAGGAGCTCTGCCATGCCGCTCTCTATCCCGCTCGGCGGGCTTACGGGACGCAGCGCGGGCGCGCAGACGGCTGTGCCTTTTATCATGCCGCCGTACTTTATGGAAAAAATCAGCGAGATCAGCCCGCCCAGGCTTAGGCCCACGATAAAGACCTCCCCGCACAACGATTCTATCTTGGCTATCTCGACAAATTGGCGCAGGTCCTCCACGAAATCGTCGAACCTGTCGACGTGGCACCTGAAACCTCCGGAGCGGCCGTGGCCGCGCTGGTCATACGCGAAGAAGGCCATTCCCTTTTTATAAACGTCATCGCCGAAATAATTATACTTTGCCGAGTGTTCCCCGAGACCGTGGACGAGGACTATGGCGGCCTTCGGCTTTTCGGGGATGAACGCCCTGTAGACGATATTCTGGGCGTCTTTATTCTTGAACGAGCCTTCCGTCTTCATCATGCCGCCTTAAGATTGGTACATGCTGTCAAAAATGCCCTTGTATTTCTCCGCGACAACCTTCCGCTTGACCTTCAGCGTCGGCGTTATCTCTCCCCCCCCTACCGTCAGTTTGTTCTCCAGTAGGGTGAACTTCCTGATCTTCTCGTAATTGGGGAGATCCTTCTGCCTTTGCTCTATCCTTTCAGTGAGGAACTCCAGCACGCGCGGATGCTTGATCAGCTCCTCGGCCTTTATGTACGGTATGCCCTGCCTCATGGCGAGACCTTTAAGCGCGTCGAAATTTGGGACTATGACGGCGGTAAGGTACGGTCTCCTGTCGCCGTGCAGGACGACTTCGTGTATGTAGGAATCGGCCTTGATCAGGTTCTCGATGTTCTGGGGAGCGATATTTTTCCCGCCGGCGGTTATTATGATATCCTTCTTGCGGTCGGTTATATGAAGGAACCCTTCCTCGTCCAGGTACCCGATATCGCCGGTGCGGAACCGCCCGTCAGGGTCGAAGACCTCCCTGGTCGCGTCCTCTTTCTTGTAATAACCCTTCATCACGCCGGGGCCGCTGACAAGTATCTCCCCATCGGGGGCTATTTTGACCTCGGTATTGCGGATGGGCCTGCCGACGGAACCGAACTTGAACGCATTAAAAGTATTCACCGTGACGACCGGCGAAGTCTCGGTAAGCCCGTATCCCTCGAATATGAGTATCCCGACCGAATAGAAAAATTCCCCGAGTTCCTTCGAAAGCGGCGCGCCGCCGGATATGAAAAATTTTATCCTGCCGCCTACGGCGCTCCTGATCTTCGAGAAGATGAATGCCCTCGCGAATTGGTATTTAAGCCAGAGGACCGGGCCGGTACCGAGCTTGTTTAGCCTGGCATCGGCATATCTTTTGGCCAGCGCGGCGGACTTTTCGAAAACATCCTTCTTGTTTTCGGAGCTGTGCGCTATCGAATCTATTATATTATCGTACATTTTTTCGAAAAATCTCGGGACGGCGCAGGCATAAGTCGGCCTTATCTCTTTGAGGTCGCGGGCCACGGATTCGTTGCTCCCGGCATAGGCGATAATGCCGCCGATGTAGACCGTGAAATAATAACTGGCCATCCTCTCGAATACGTGCGATAGCGGCAAAAACGACAGGCATATGTCGTTCTCGTCAAATGGCAGCAGGTCGAGTGAAGACCTGCAGTTCGAAAGGAAATTCTCGTGCGTCAGGCAGACGCCCTTCGCCGGGCCGGTAGTGCCGGACGTATAGATTATCGACGCGAGGTCGTCTTTGCCCGCGGCGTTAAGCCGCGATTCGAACTCGCCCCTCGCTTCCGGGGCTTTTCCTGACCCTGTCTTAAGGACGGATTCAAATGAAACGATATCGGCACCGCTTATCTTCTCCGGCGGGTCCATGATAATTATTTTCCTGAGCGCCGGGAGGCGCGGCTTTATCGAGACTATCTTATCCAGCTGTTCCTGCGTAGAGACTATAACCATCGCGGAACCGGAATCCTGGAGGATGTATTCCATCTGGTGCGGGACATCGGTGGGATAAAGTGGAACGTCGGCGCATCCTATGGAAAGGACGGCGAGGTCGGAATAGGCCCATTCCGGGCGGTTCTCGGAAAGCAGGCCGACCTTCTCTCCGGGCTTAAGTCCGAGCGATATCAAGCCGAAGGCGAGGTCTTTTACTTTGCCCTCGGCCTCGGCCCAGCTTATGTCGCGGTACTTTCCGGCAGCTTGTCCCGCAGCAGCGGGAGACTTTGACCTGAGGGCGCACTTGCCCCCGTACTTGTGCGCCCTCGAAAAAAACATTAAAGGAATCGTCTCTTCGCGCATGAAAATATCCCTTTAGAACATCACTTTGCGCGCGCGATTCATCCCGATAGCCAGCTTGAGGAGATTCACCCTCTTGAGGCCCTTCTTTATCACGGCCATCCTCGACTTGCCTTTCGGCGTCTCGGATACGGTGAAGAAGTCCTCGGCCAATTCCACCAGCAGCTCCGGATATTCCTTAAAAAATTCGGGATGCTTCGTCGCGAAATTTGAAATGCCTTTATAGCGCTTCAGGTCCTTGAACACAAAAGAATCCTCCAGGCGCTTGCGGTATCCCGCGAGCCCGCCCTCGGAGAAATCGTTCTTCTTCTTCGCTTCGATTATCGTCTCGGCCGCGTACAGCCCCGAGGCCATCGCAAGGTTGGAACCTTCGTGGAACATCGGGTTCATGTTGACGAAGCCGGCGGCGTCGCCCGCGAGGATAAGCCCGTCCATCGTGAGTTTCGGGAGATGATCGTAGCCGAACTCCGGTATCATGTGCGCCGAATATTCCAGGAGTTTCCCGCTTTTTACCAGGCGCCTTATAGATGGGTGTTCCTTGAAATTCTCGATCAGATCATTCGGCGTTAATTTGTTGTATTTGAGATCCCTGGTCGAAACGCCGATGCCTACGGAAATCGTCTCCTTGTTGGTGTAGAGGAAGGCCGAGCCGACCATCCCTTTTACCGAGCCCCCGAAATATTCCAGCGAGACCCCTTCCTCCCCCTCGATGTTGAACCTTTCCTCGATGACTTCCTTCGGCAGGGCGATGACCTCCTTGCAGCAGGTGACCATATGCTCGGGGACGTGCCTTTCCCTCAATCCCAGCCTTTCGGCGAGGAGCGAACCGACCCCTTCCGCCACCACGATCATGTCGGCAAACAGGTCTCCGTCCTCAAGACGCGTCTTGACGCCGACCGCCTTTTTACCTTCGGTGATCACCTTGTCCACAACAGCCTGGTTCAATATCATGACGCCGGCCTCCTCCGCCTTCTTGGCGTACCAGGCGTCGAATTTCCCGCGCAGGACCGTGAAGGTGTTATTGAACGGCGGCTTGTTGAAATTCTCGAACCTCATTCCCATCTGCAATTCCGAATCGGCTGATAATACGGAAAAAACTTTTTTTACCACGCGCCTTTCCACCGGCGCCTCTTCCCAGAAATTCGGTATGACCTTATTGAGTATTGTCGAATATAATATGCCGCCCATCACGTTCTTCGAGCCGGGCGCTTCCCCGCGCTCGAGCAATACCACGCTCAGGCCCGCTTTCGCGAGCGTATATGCGCACGTCGTCCCTGCCGGGCCGGCGCCGACTACGATACAATCGAACTTCTCACCGCTTGCCATCAGTTCTTCTCCTTTTCCGGATCATCATTCCTCTATCAATGCCTTGATCTGCGGGAGCATCTTCTCGGCTTCCTGCTCCCCGCGCCTTATCAGCGCCTCTACTTTATACAACTCAAACCACGCAGCGCCCTGAAGGACCGGGTGTATGACACAATCCGCGTCCTTGGACGAAGCCTCGGCGAACACGTACTGCATCGCCAGCGAGGTGCTCATTATCACGTCGAATACGTTGGGCGTGAACATCCGGCGCGTCCAGTTATTGAAATCGTAGGCGAGGCGCGAAAATACCGTACGATGCGACAGCTTCGCCTCATCGCTCCTGCGCTTCTCCTCAAACTCCTTAAAGGCCTTCATCATCTCTTCCTGGCTGGGCAGGCAATTCACCGCTATTATCTTCTTCGCGCCGTTCTTCGCCAGGACATCTATCGGTACCGGGTCGAGGGTGCCGCCGTCGATCAGGAAATCATCCCCGTATCTTACGGGTTTTAGGAACGCGGGGATGGAACAGGAGGCCCTGAGCGCGTCGACGAGGCTGCCCTCATCGAAAATTATGTTCTCCCGCGAGCGGAGAGTGTTCGCGACGATCTTAAGAGGGGTGTGGGTATCGTGGAATGTCTTCTTCCCGAGGTGTTCCCGGAAAAATTTTTTGAAATTATTCCCGTTCATGAAGCCTCGCAGCGGCAGGAAAGAAAAATCCGCCAGTGAAAAGAGCATGTCCCTTCTCTTGAACCTGAGCGCTATCTTTTCGATCTCCTCTATCTCTATCCCGGACGCCCAGAAAGCGGCGACGACCCCGCCGATCGATGTGCCGGCAATAAAATCTATCGGTATCTTTTCCCTCTCAAGCACCTTCAGCACGCCTATGTGCACCAACCCGAGGGCCGCGCCTGAGCCGAGCGCAAGACCGACGAGGATCTTCCCTATCTCGCGGGCGGTCCTCCTTACGGACTTAGAATAGAGGCTCTCGGGCACTGCCAGGACCGGAGGCAACCCCGCGGACATCATCCCGGCCAATAATCCAAGGTCGGGCAGGACGGCGTAAGCCTTATGGCCCAGTAATTTGACCTCTTCCTCGAAGGTCTCGGTCATCACAAACTCGTTTATTATCGCCTTGACCGTATTATCGGGATCATGCACTATCTTTTTGAGTTCGCTTATAAGTTTTCCCGTGGCCTTCAGGTTGTGTTCGTTGCAGTCACTGACTACATGTATGAGGTCGGATTGCGCCAGGAGCGAGTAGGTCGGCTTGTCTATCTCCGCCGGCATATCGACGATAATATAATTGAATTCAGACGCCAGGGAACTCAGGAACGAGATGATATGCGACGGCTCGATCTTGCTGTGGTCGTCGCAGCCCAAGTTAAGGAGGCATATGCCGCCGGCTTCGTATTTCGCTATCAGGGGCTTGGCCTCTTCGTAATTTATGCTGTGGCGTTTCAAGTCGATGCATTTAAGCTCGCCCATCTGGAGCATCGCGGAACATTCGTTCCCCGAGTGGCTCATATCGAGGAGTACGACCTTTTTGCGCGTCTCGTAGGCCAGCGCTATAGCCAGGTTGACCGCGTACATCGTCCGGCCGGATTTCTTGGCGAGCCCGAAGACGGATATTATCGCGGATTCGAAGATCTTCCTCGGTTTCGATTCTTCCTTTTGCAGGCGGCGCGATAAGGCCTCGGTAAGTTTCAGGGCAAGCTGCGGCACTTCCTTTAGCAGGATCTCAAAATTCTTTTTGTCTATGCGGAGGATCAGCGAATCGTTTATTATGCGGACCGATGCGGAGTGCGGTTCGTTGGTAAGGAGGGAGACTATGCCTACGTAGTCCCCGCGATGGAGATGGACAAGCGTCCTCTCTTCCCCGGACGGAGTCCTCACGAAAACCTTTGCCCTTCCGGTTATCATACAATAAAAAGAATCGCCCAGGGAGCCTTCGCGGTAGAGTATGTGGTCCTTCCTGTATTCGGCTACGTAGGAACTGTCCTCTACCAGCTTCTGGGCCGCGCTCGGCAAGCCCGCGAAGATAGGTATCCTTCTTATTATGGATGCTTTGTCTATACTTGCTGTGGCAGGATTCATCCCTTGTATTATTTTGAGTTGGTACGAAAATGTAAAAAAAAACGCCAACCTTAGAAGAATTTGGAAGTAATTTAACTCAAAAAGCAGCTGAAGGGAAATTAGACCCTGTTATTGGACGACAA
>CAISWF010000155.1 GCA_903889135.1 Candidatus Omnitrophota bacterium
CAACAATCAAAATCGCATTTTTAGCTGCCAAACCAATTAAGGTAATTAAGCCAATCTGAAAGTAAATATCATTTGGCATGCCACGAAGCAGAACAGCTAATAGCGCACCTGCTAACGCGAACGGGACGGCCATGATGACGGCCAAAGGTAAGGCCCATGTCTCAAACTGAGCTGCCAAAATCAAGAACACCATAATGATCGCGAATCCAAACGCAAACAATGCGGCTGAGCCAGTGCGCTTCTCTTGATAAGCTTGCCCTGTCCAAGCAATTTTATAGCCATCAGGTAAGTTTTCTTTAGCAATTCGCTCTACAGTCTTGATTGCGTCACCAGAGCTTACGCCAGGCGCGCCACTACCGAAAACTTTAGCTGATAATAGTCCGTTGTAGCGCTCCAACTGCTCCGCACCGACAATATTGCTGACTTTGCTTAAGGTAGAAAGTGGAATCATATTTCCATTAGGATTGGCAGTTGTAGGCTGACTTCGAACGTAAACCTTACCCAAGTCTTCAGGGTTCATTCTAAACTCAGACTCTGCTTGCAACTGCACGCGATAAGTCCGCCCATTGCGATTAAAGTCATTCACGTAGAATGCTCCCATCGTGCTTTGAAGAGTCGCATAAATATCCGAAATACGAACCCCTTGTGAGATTGCCTTTGCCTCATCCACTTCAATTAAAAGCTGTGGCACTGTTGGGCGAAAGAATGAATTTAAACCCGTTAGTGAAGGCTCAGCACGCATCGCATCGATAAAACTGTTCATTACCGCAGCTAATTTAATAGGGTTAGTATCGCGCTGGCTTTGCACGTAGACCTCAAACCCGCCTGAAGAGCCTAAACCTCGAATGGCTGGCGGATTTACTGCAATAGCCAGTCCATCCGGTTGACTCATGCCAATCCCAAACAACTTCCCAACAATATCAGTTGCGCTTGTTTCACGAAGCTTCCAATCTTTTAAGCGTACAAACATGGTTGCTGAATTGGTTTTATTAGCGCCTGTTAGCAACTCAAATCCATTCACTGCAAACTCATGCGCAACAGCTGGATCGTGTGCAATCGCAGATCTGATAGCTTCTGTTGTTTTTGACGTGCGGCTTAAGGTGGCGCCATCGGGCATAATTACCACAGTCACTACATAGCCTTGATCTTCGGCTGGCACGAAACTTCCCGGCACCATTTTAAACAGCACTGCAACCACGATAAGAATTGAAGAGAAAGCCAGCGCGCCAATAATTTTATGTTTTAAAGTCAACTGAACCGTGTCAGTATAAAAGTCTCTTAACCGACTGAATCCATTATTGAATTTTTTAAAGAAAATATTCTCATCATGAGATTTTTTCAAAATCATTGCGCACAAAGCTGGCGTTAGCGTTAAAGCAACAATCCCTGAAATCACTACAGCAATTGCGACTGTTACGGCAAACTGACGATATAACTCACCCGCAATACCCCCTTGGAATGCAACTGGCACGAATACCGCACAAAGGACCAGCACAATCGCAACAACGGCAGCCGACACCTGACTAATCGATTTAATCGCAGCAGGTAATGGCGCCATATTTTCTTCGGCCATTAATCGTTCAGTGTTTTCTAAGACCACGATCGCATCATCAACAACGATACCAATCGCGAGAATCATGGCAAATAAAGTGAGTAAATTAATGGAGAAGCCAAAAAGATAAAGGCCTGCAAATGTACCAATCAAAGAGATAGGCACCGCGATAATAGGAATCAAGGTCGCGCGCCAGCTTTGTAAAAACAAGAAAACAACCAACACAACCAATAATAAGGCTTCAGCGAAAGTATGGAAGACCTCACTAATGGTCGCCTTGACGAAGTCACTGGTGTCATAAGGAATGGTATATTTCATGCCTGCCGGAAACGCAGCTTTAAGCTCCTCCATCTTTTCACGATATTTCTGCTTTCTGACCCTTTCGTAGACTCTGCCTGAATCCAGCGATTCTAGGAGATCATCGATGATTTGTCCCATTACGGCGTGACTGTCCCGCGGGACATTTTCATCATTTTTGTCCCCGGGGACTGTCCCAATTTGTCCCCTTTGTCCCAATAAAGTGTCACGAAAACGTTTAATTCGGTGGTCCATTGTCAAAGTGCCGGTCTTGTCGGTGCAGATGACATCCATTGCGCCGAAGTTCTGGATCGAATTCAAACGTTTTACAATGACGTCTTTCTTGGACATCGCGATGGCGCCCTTGGAGAGGTTGATCGTGATGAGCATCGGCAGCATCTCCGGCGTCAGGCCGACCGCTACGCTAAGCGAAAACAGGAAAGATTCGATGAAAGGACGTCCGCGGAACGCATTTATCGCGAAGATGGCTATTACCATGCATACCATCGCGCGGATCATAAGCCATACAAAACTGTTCACTCCCTTGTCGAAGCTCGTCTCGACCCTCATGGTCGCCAGCCTGCGGGAGATCTCGCCGAATTGCGTTGAGATGCCGGTCTTTACTACCACGGCCAAGGCAGTGCCGCTCACTACGCTCGAACCCATGAAGGCGATATTGCGTAATTCGGAATTAGAGGTGGATTTTGTCTGTAACGGGCCGGCGACTTTTTCTATCGGGAATGATTCGCCGGTTAAAGACGACTGGTTAATGAAGAGGTCTTTGCAGGAGATGATCCTTAAGTCTGCCGGGATCATGTCCCCGGCGAAAAGATCGACAACGTCTCCCGGGACGATCTCGCGGATATTCACCTCTTTCGGCCTGCTGTTCCTGTAAACGGTCGCGGTCGTGCGCACCATCTCGCTGAGCTTTTCAACGGCTTTTTCGGAACGGTGCTCCTGTATGAACGAAAGAAGGACGCTAAGGACGATCATCATGAAGACAAGAAATGCGCTTACCGCCGATCCGAAATACAGGGAGAATACGCAGATGATTATGAGGACGATCACGAGCGGGTTTATGAATTTGGAGAGGATCTGGGTAAGTATGGTCCTCTTCTTCTTTCTGGCGGGCTCATTCAACCCGTAATATTCCAGGCGCTTCTTCGACTCTTTCTCGGACAGGCCTTTCGGGGAGGTTTTAAGCTTGGAAAAGACCTCCTCGATGGGGGTGCTGATGTAATCGAAAGACGGGTTAGAAATTTTCGGTAAGGACTTCATAAAACGCCTGCGGGTGTTTGCAGGCCGGGCATTCTTTGGGGGCTTCCGTCCCTTCGAACACGTAGCCGCAGTTTATGCAATGCCATTTGACCGGCGCAGGCTTCTTGAAGACCGCACCATCCGCTATATTATTGATGAGCCTCCTGTATCTCGACTCGTGGAATTTTTCCACTTTAGAGATCTGCTCGAATGATCTGGCGACCTCGGGAAATCCTTCATTCTTGGCTACCCTCGCGAAATCGGAATACAGGGTCGTCCACTCCAGGTTCTCACCGGCGGCGGCCGACTCAAGGTTGGCCTTCGTGTTATTTATCGCGCCGGCGGGATAGGTGGCGGTTATCTCGACGTCCCCGCCCTCGAGGTGCTTGAAAAATATCTTGGCGTGCTCTTTCTCGTTCTCCGCGGTCTCGATGAATATATTCGCTATCTGCTCAAAACCTTCTTTCCGCGCGGCGCTTGCGAAATAAGTATACCTGTTCCTCGCCTGCGACTCGCCTGCGAACGCGGCAAGCAGATTTTTTTCGGTTTTTGTGCCCTTCAGTGATTTGTCCATTTTGAACTTCCTCCTCGGTGGGATGACTACTTATACCACAAACGGCGTGTCATTTCAACGGCTTAATGTCAAAAACTGTTATCTCCGGCCTGACCAGGAACCTGATCCTGAGGCCGAACTTCCCTTCGGTCCCCATGCCGCGGTTCACATAAAGGATCGTATTGCCGACCTTATATTCCCCTGCTTCATATCTTTTGCCGTATTTCGAAAGCGTGATTATCGCCCCGTAAAAAGGGAGCGCTACCTGGCCGCCATGGGTGTGGCCGGCAAGATAAAGATCGACATTCGCGCCCTTCATATCCTCGATAAGGTCGGGCTTATGGTACAAAAATATGCTGTAATACCCTTGCGGGACATTCTTCAGTACGGGGAACCAATGCGCGGCATGCTCGAAATTCACCCCCGAAATGAAAAAGGTATCACCATCCTTGTTTATCCTCTCGATGCTTCCGTCCAGGACGTCAAAGCCGGTCCCTCCAAACAGGTCCAGGCCGCGCAGGAACCAGTAATCGTAGTTTCCCGTAACGGCGTATTTTCCTATATTCGCCTTGAGGCTCTTCAGCGTATTTTTAAAGACAGGTAATGCCTTCGGGGTGTTTACCGTATCCCCGGTGAAAACGATGACGTCGGGTTTCAGCGCGTTCACTATCCCTATTATTTTCTTCTCGTTTATGCCTTTAGGATCGGTATGCAGGTCTGATAGCTGGACTATGCGGAGAGTGGCGCGGGACAACTTGCCGGTCTCTATATCTACCCTCTTGACGTCTATCCAATGCGGTTCTATAAAAAGGCCGTACAGGAAACAAATGACGCCGGCCGCCGCCAGGATATGTACGGCTATCGCCGGCTTAGCCAGGAAACCCGAAGCCCCTTCCCTGCGCCGTAATTTATGGAGGATGAGCTTTAATATCAGCTGCCCCTCTTTTATGTATACGGCGAGGACAAACGCCAGGAAAATGCTGAGCGATACGAATTCCCGGATCAGCATCAGATCAATTTGCCATTTTGGAGCGCAAATGCCCCTTTGAGCCTGATATCCCTGGACGAACTGCCTACCAGGACCTCGAATTGCCCGGGTTTCGCGGTCCAGTCTTTTTTGTCGACATCGTAATATGCGAGGGACCTCTTATCAAGCTTGAACGTCACCTTTAGCGTCTCTCCGGGCTTCAACTCCACTCTCTTGAACCCTTTGAGTTCTTTTACCGGCCTCTCGACGTCAGGCGCGACCTCCTTTATATACAGCTGGGCAACCTCGGCGCCTGCCCTCTGGCTCGTGTTCTTGAGGTCGAAAGAGACCTCGAGATCGATTTTGCCGCCCTGCGCCGTGCCGGGCGTTATCGTGAGGTTGCTGTATTCAAATGTGCTGTAAGAAAGGCCGTGGCCGAACGGGAAGAGGACTTTCATCCCCTTCTTGTCGAAATGGCGGTAGCCGACGAAGATGCCTTCCGCATAAACTACCTTGCCGTCTTTTTCGGGATAATTCGAATACGCGGGACAATCCTCCCACTTCAGTGGAAAGGTCATGGGCAGTTTGCCCGACGGGTTATAATCGCCAAGGAGCACGTCCGCGATGGCGTTTCCGCCCTCCTGACCCGGGTACCACATCTCGATCAGCGCGGGAACGCTGTCCACCCAATCGTTCATGTTGACCGGGGCGCCTGTATTCAGCACGACGATCGTATTTTTATTCGCCGCGGTGACCTTCTTGACAAGTTCGTTCTGGTTATCGGGAAGGTTCATGTCCTTCCTGTCGAAATTTTCGGACTCGATATGGCCGGTAAGACCGATGAATACGATCGCGATATCGGATTTCTTCGCGACCTCGGCTGCCTGGTCTGCCAGCTCCGTGGGAATGTCCCATCCCAGCTTGCAGACCGCATTGCCCGTATTCTCATAAAATTCCACGCGCAGGTCATACTCTTTTCCCGCCTCAAGAGTGGCCGAAGTGCTTTTAGTCTCTTCGCCGTGGTCCTGCCAGCTGTTTATGATCTCCTTGCCGTCTATGAAGAGGCGGGAACCGTCATCGCTCCTAATGCTTAGCTCGTATGCTCCGGTCTTCGGCGGCGTGAGTTTCGCCGTCCATCTCACCGAGAAATGGTCTTTCGGGACGCCGTTTGCCGGCGCTGCTTCTCCCCAGTTGAAATTTACCTGTTTATCGACCCGCGACAGGACCGGCGCGCCGGATAACTGCTGGTTATTAAAATATTCCCCGAGGAGCCCGTTCACTTTCTTGCCCTCAAATACGGTAGATACCGCCGAAGATTCTAGAGGCGTCGTCTCCCCGTCAAGCTTGCAGCCCAACGCGTAATTGATCGTGACCTTATTCCCGAGCTTCTTCTTCAAACCGTCAAGCGGGCTCACGGTATAAGCCGGAGTCACCTCTGAACTGCCGCCGCCGCCGAACCTGTTGATGGCGGCATTCGGCCCTATTACCGCGATCGATTTGACCTTATTTATATCTATAGGAAGGATCCCGCCGGAATTTTTAAGCAGGACTATGCCTTCCCTGGATACCTGGAGGGCGACCTGTTTGTGTTCCAAAGTATTAAGGTTCGCGTGGACCGGCGCCGGATTGGCGTCGAAGAGGCCGAGCCAGAACATCGCCCTAAGGATGCGCCTTACTTTGTCGTCTATTACGGATTCTTTTACCTGGCCGTCCTTTACCGCGGTCACCAGTTTCGCGTTAAAATTATCCCCTTTAGGCATCTCGAGGTCCAGGCCGTAATTTGCCGCGTTGACGGTGCTGTGCGTGGCTCCCCAGTCCGAGACGACAAATCCCTTGAATCCCCACTCTTTCTTAAGGATATCGTTAAGCAGATGGTCGTTCTCGCTCGCGTGATAGCCGTTTATTTTATTATAGGAGCACATCACTGACCACGAACCGCCCTCTTTCACCGCCGCCTCGAACGCCGGCAGGTATATCTCCCTGAGCGCCCGCTCGTCGACGATCACGTCTATCGTGCCGCGGTCCCATTCCTGGTTATTGCAGGCATAATGTTTCACGGTCGCCACTACTTTATTATCCTGCAGGCCCTTCACATAGGCTACAACCAGCCTGGAAGAGAGGTATGGATCCTCGCCGTAACTTTCGAAATTCCTTCCGCCCATCGGTACCCTGTGGATATTCACGCACGGGGCCAGGGACATGTTCTTATCCTTCGCCTTGAGTTCTTCGGCGAGCGCCGTAGACATTTTGTAGACCGCATCCGGGTCCCACGCCGCAGCCATGCATATCGAAGACGGGAAGGCCGTAACCGGGCCCACCCTGGCCACACCTACCGGGCCGTCGTCCATCTTCAACTTAGGTATGCCTAAATTTGCGAGGTCATACGTCTCCATTTCGTTGCCGGCGATGAGCTTGACTTTATCGTTGATGCTCATCTTCTTGATCAGGTCATCTATCCTTTTTTCCACTTGTGAATCCTCGCCGTAAAGCACCGTGCCCGAAAGTAAAAAAACTGAAGCAAGGGAGATTATAAAAATAACGGGCCTATTCATTTTATTTCATTCCTTTCATCATATTACCGACATCCGGCATATCCATCGAGAATTTTTTGTAATCCGGAGGTAATTCGAACAGCGAATCCGGCTGCGGCCCGGTCTTTATATTCCTGTATTCAACGCTCCAACTGCCGTCTAAAGCGGCCGATTTAAGGGGAAGGTTCGAACCGCTCTCCGTCCATTGGAACATCTCATTCTTGGCCCCCTCGATCTCGTAGGTCACTTTATATTTATCAGCCGTCTTGCCGTCGACCGTATCCTTGCCGAGGGGTGTGCGCTCGACCTCCCCTTCGATCTTTTCCGCGGCGGTCGACATTTTTTTAGGGTCAAAAGGCTGTTCCATATACATCTTCTGGTCTGGCATCAGCATCCAGACGACTTTTTTATCCACCCTCGATATGGATATGCTCCCGGGGGCTTCCATCCTGCTCTTTTCCCCGCTGACAAAAACCTTAGCGTTGAAGGTCTTGCTCCCCTGGGTGGTGACTACGTCAGCCGAAAAATCCACCGCGAAGACGGACGCGGACAGCGAGAAAACAAGCATGACCGCAAAACAAAAAGATGCCCTCATTATCTTCCTCCTCATTTATAACAAGAACGGCACAACATTAATTATATATTGCGACCTTCTAATTATCCAGTAAATATTCGGGGACGCTTCAAAAAGACGAAGTCCCCAAGGAAAGCCGCTTCACCCGTTTAGGCGATCTTTAGTTTGGAAAGTTCCGTATCCGGGATGGGTTTTGCCTTGAGGCTTGAATCTACGCATGCGCATACGACCTTCGCCCTTAACAATAGGGTGCCGCCCTTCTTTATCTCCTGATCAAAATTTATGGACGCGTGGCCTACCTTCTCGATCGAAGTCATTATCCTGATGGTATCGCCGTAAACCGCGGGGCATTTGTAGTCGACTTCAATGTGAACGACCGGGAATATCGTCCCTTGGCGGGCCAGCTCCCCGACGTCGATCCCCTTCCCGCGGAGGAATTCCGTCCTTCCCTCCTCGAGATGGTCCAAATATGCCGCGTGATAGACGACCCCGCCGCAATCCGTATCATGATAATATATCTTCTTTTCGATAAAATTTTCCGCCATTATTAAAACCTTTTTACCAGCCACTTTCCCGCGAATTCGCTCGCTATGATGACGGCGATCGCAATGGAAAAGTGTTCGAGTATCGCGGGATACGGGTTCAGGCCCCTGCCCCTGGCTATCATGTAGCTTATTGCGGCGAGCAGGCCCATTCCCCAGATTATGGAACACGGGACGGCAACGCTCATCGGAAGGAGGACGATCAAAGCGACGAATGACAAGGAGACGAAAAGCCGCGTAAAAAAATTCGTAAAAGTCGACAACCAGACATCTTTCTTGTCTACGCATTCCGATTCTTGGAAAATGTGTATCCCCAAAGAATCCGATATGTTATCCGCCAGCGCTATGACCAAAATACCGCCTATTATAGCCACTTTAGGATTAGCCGTACCGTCCAACCCTATTATAAGGCCCAGGATGGTGATGATGGCCGAGGTCCCGCCGAAACTGAATTTGGTCTGGTTGGGCCGGCACTTTCCTTTCGTCTCGATGATCTTTGACATGGTTACATTTTACCTTAAACGCGGGGCCTCTGCAAGGGGAACTGAAAAAATGCGGAAAAAAATCGGGATAAGGTAGAACAGCCCTATTGATATATGCGGCTGTTTATGTAAAAATGGGCCATAACAAAGGAGGGTACCATGTTCAGGAAAAGTGTCATTTTAATGGCGCTCTGCGTCGCAGTTCTCTCGTCAACGGCTGCCGCCGCGCCGTCAGCCAATCTTAATGATCTCTTAGCCGCTTATAAAGGCGAAAAGAATGCCCAGGTGCGTTATGTGTTATTCGCCCAACAGGCGGACAAGGAAGGCTATAAAGGAGCGGCGAGTCTTTTCAGGGCGATCGCCCGGGCAGAGCAGGTCCATTACGAAAATAACGCCATATCGATCAAAAAACTCGGAGGAGCCGCCAACGCGAAGATGGAGACACCCGTAGTAAAGAGCACGAAAGAAAACCTTGAGGCTGCCCTGAAAGATAAGTCGCAGAAGGGCGAGGGAAAAGTCGAAGCGATCCACGCTAAGCTGCTCAAGAAAGCCCTCGATAACCTGGAGGCGTGGAAAGCCCAGAAAAAGGACTTCTTCGTCTGCCTGGTATGCGGGAACGTGACAGAGGATAAAGCGCCTGCTATATGCCCTATTTGCGGCGCGCCCAAGGAAAAATTTACGGCCGTTAATTAAACTTTTATTTCGCGGCCTTTAGATATGCCTTGACGATCTTTTGCTCGGCCTGCGGCTTGTCGTTCCTGCCTACGGCCGAGTTTTCTATCTTCTCGACCACGTCGTAGCCCGATATCACTTTGCCGAATATCGTATGTTTCCCGTTCAGCCACGGGGTTTTGGCGGTCGTAATGAAGAACTGGCTCCCGTTGGTGCTCGGTCCGGAGTTCGCCATGGCGAGTAGTCCGGGGCTGTCAAACTGGACTTTCGGATCGGTCTCGTCAGCAAACGGCTTTCCCCAGCACGATTGCCCGCCCATCCCTGTCCCGGTCGGGTCGCCGCCCTGTATCATAAAGCCCTTTATGACCCTGTGGAATATCAGGCCGTCGTAATACCCCTTCCCTGCCAGAGTCGTGAAATTCTCGCAAGCCTTCGGCGCTACCTCGGGCATAAGTTTTATCTCGATAGTCCCCTGGTTAGTCTCTAAAACAACGATCTGGTCGTCCATGGCAAAAAGGCCTCCATTAATGTTAGCGGCGGTTATACCAAAAAACAGAACGGCAATCAAGACAAGGTTCCTATTCATTGTCCCATCTCCTTTTTGCCTATTTTACCATATTTTACGGAAAACTATTTTACTCTTTTATACAGCCCCATTAATTCGGCCTTTTCCAGGACATGCCCTTGCATCGCTTTTTCCACTTCCGGCTTCTTTACCCCTTCCTTCAGGTTAAGCGCCGTATCCAGGGCATATATCTTGAAAAAGTAACGGTGGGTGCCGGATGGCGGGCAGGGCCCGTTGTAGGCTTTTTTCCCGGAATCGGTCATCCCCTGCTTCCCGGGAGCGCTATTTTCATCTATCTGTCCGTTTATGGGTATATTATAGATGACCCAATGGACCCATATCCCGCTGGGGGCATCCGGATCGTCTACTATCAAGACCAGGCTTTTTGCTTCTTTCGGTATCCCCTCTATGGTAAGGCCGGGGTTAATATCCTCCCCGTCACAGGTGAATTTCCTGGGGATAAAATTATTATTTTCGAAGTCCGGACTCGCGATCTTCATCTTTCCGCTTCCTTCTGCCATGCCCTCGTACGTAAAACCTAAAACGGCAATGGCCAATAAGGCGATCATTACTGCCTTATTGGCCATGGCTGTCTTATCTGCCATACAGGGCCCTCAACTGGTCCACTGTAGGATTGCCCTGATAATATTCACCCTGCGGGCCTTTGTATCCGCTTCCATGCCTGAACAGCGTTACCTTGGTAAAAGTGCCGTCCGAGTTCGGGACATTTACCTCGATCGGCTGCCCTTCTCCGGCCGGGGCCTGTACTATGACGGGAGCTGCGGGAGCCGTTGGCGCGACATAATAATTTGTCGCGGGCGCGGCTACAACGACAGGCGGTTGAACGATGATATATCCCTGGGGAATTTGCTGATAGTAGTTGCCGTCACAATAGTAGTAGCTCTGGCCGTTGATCACCACATATCTTCCGTTATCGGGCCTGGATGCCAATATTGCGCCTACGGCAAGCGCGGTGATGCCAAAATCCCACCAAGCGCCTTCACGATAATAACGATGGTCGCGGTAAACATACCTGCCATTATCGTGCCTGTCGTGGCCCCAATCCGCGAACGCAGGAACGCACGATAAAGTCATAAAAACAACTGCCAACAATACGCATAGCTTCTTCATTCCACTACCTCCTTTTAACTTATTAGACGCGATAACCCCTGATAAGGTTTACGCAATACTTATACGCCAATAAAGGCGTTTTGTACATTGGCGGATTCCGCTTTTATCTGACTTAATTCTACCGCGGAGGAACGCTATTTTGCGGCAAACAAAAATCCCCCGCAAGTTAAATTGCAGGGGATCTTTGATGTACCTATCGAATCTCTTTAACGTCCTTCGTTCTTGCGCTTCGAAAAACAGTCCTTGCAATATACGGGACGGTCATCTCTCGGTTTGAAAGGGACTTCGCATTCCTTCTTGCAATCCGCGCAAGTCGCTTTGTGCATTTCCCTCGGCCCGCCGAACCCGCCACCACCGCCACCACCACCTTGATACCCCATGTTACCTCCTTTTTAATAAACCACTCTTGAATGCAATTCTACCCTAAATCAGGGCCCAACGCAACATATTTTTTATTAGTACCCCGGTGAAGGCTGAAAGGGCTTTGCGGCCGTAATGCTTTCGGCGGCGTTTGAGCCGTTCTTGTATTTGATCTCGACAGTATCTCCGAGCTTGAGCGACTTGATGTCTTCCGCCTTTACGGTAAATGTTTTCTCGGTGCGCAGATTCTGATCCTTGATCACGATCTGGTTAAACGACCTCTTGATCGAGATTATTTCACCGGCCATTGTCGCAAGGGCCGCTCCTCCCCCCGAGTTCCCTCCCCCCTGGCTATCATCCACCAAACCTTCACGGTCCGCTTTTTGCTGGGAGGGGGTTGCCGCGAAACAACTCGCCGCAAGGCACAATATCGCCGCCGCTGCCATTATTTTTTTCATCTTTCTACTGTCCTATTCCTGCTTTTTGCATTTAAAACAAAAATTGTCGTGCATGCATTTCACGGCGGTCTTTACAACCACGAAGATCACTATCAACAACGCTATTTGTGTGAACATTCCCCAACTCATGACAACCTCCTTTTTGAAATCAGACTATATTAAAACTGACCGCTGCGCAAGAGGTTTTTTCCGCTTATTATTGACCTTTTTCTATCTATCGGCTATCAGCGCGAGTTTTCTCACGCGCGTCCAACTCTTGATCTCAGCTTCGCGCTTCGCTGCTTCGGACCTGGTCGGATACTCCTCTTTATATACTAAACATACGGGCTGGTTGTAGCTGGTGTAACGGCTTTTTCCGCTCAGATGTTCTTTGAAGCGGCGCTCGAGATCTTTGGTCATGCCCGTGTATAAAGTCCCGCCTTTGCACTCCAATATATATACATACCATTTGATCCCGATGCTAGAACGACCAGTTGGCGAGGACCATGAACTCCAAAGGTTTCTTGTTGCCGTTATAGTTGCCGAGGCCTATCTGCAGGCCATCGAGGGATTTCGCATAGTTGACAAATCCGAACTGGAGGCCGTGCATCTCCCCTGCACAATTGACGACGCCGCCCTGGAAACCCTTGAACGAATCCTTGCTGTAATTGACCAGGCCTAGCTCTACGCCTGCGGACTGGCCTTTCGAGACATTCAAGGCGCCGTATTGAACGCCATGCATGAATCCTTCGGACCAGTTCACGAAGCCCCACTGCAGGCCGCTGAAACCACCTTCCGCGATATTCACGGCGCCATATTGCAGGCCGACGCCGCGCCCTTTGGTGCGGTTGACGAGGCCGAGGCTTATACCGCTGACGTCCTGATTGGCGCCATAAATAAGGCTGAGACTCAGGCCTTTTATCGACTCATTCTCCGGCACGAGCTGGATAGGGTCGAATATTGCTAACTGGATGGGCTTTGCGCCCTCGGCGCGGGCTAACTGCGGCATTAACATCATTCCCAATAATACAAATAACAGGATCTTCTTTATCACAACTGCTCCTTTCTTTTTTTTGCTATTTTTGGGATACGTTATTCGCGGAGATCTTTACCTTCAAAATGAAATTTATGCAGCATCCTATGCGCGATCGGCGAGAGGACGATCCCTATCACCGCAATGAATACAAGCCCGCTAAAAAGCGCGTATACCGATGCAAAAATTTTCCCGCCATCGGTAGTAAGCGGGTTAACCGGGCCCATGCCGCCAAGTATCATGGACGCATTTAATAACGAATCGATCCAGTTAAGGCCGGCAAACCAATGATATCCGGCAACCCCGATGAACAGGGCAACCAGGATCAATAAAATAGCACCCGCGATATATACGGCCAATCTTCTTATGAAGACCGGGAACGGCGCTATTTTCTGGTGTTTGCGCTCAAGCGTAACTAAGTCCTGCCCGGTTGCATTCACTGAAACGACTCCTCTACTTTTTTACCGCGTCCTGCACACAGACGTCCGCAACGCCGGCCTTTTTCATGCCCAGTTCATGCGCCGCCTCGACCGACATGTCTATGACCCTTTTACCGGAGTATGGGCCGCGATCGTTCACCGTCACGGTAACATCCTTATCGTTATTGAGATTGATGACATGCAGCTCTGTTCCCATAGGATATTTCTTGCTCGCGGCCGTTAATGCTTTCGGATCATACTTCTCTCCGCTGGCGGTCAGGCGGCCTTTCATATTAGTGCCGTACCAGGACGCGACGCCTCTTTGGTCGCATTCCAGTTTGGAAGGTTCGGCAGCGGCGGAAGGACCCTTGCGATCAGAGCATCCTACGTTAGTAAACATGCTGAGAATAACTAAAATTAGGAGCGTTATTTGGCTTGCGATGACTATGCGGCTCCCCGCTGTTCCCGTTTCTTGTGTTTATACAAAGTAGTGTAAGATACGCCGATAATGATGCAGAGCGGGCTGAGGTAGGAATAGAAAGAACCCGGTAAGGCAGCGGGATAGAATAACCGGAAAGCGCTGAAGACTGTCGGGATTAAAAGCAGCGCTCCCCAGAAAATGGCGATGAACCGGCAGCCGCGGATCATATCTACATTATCCCATTGTTCTTTCGGCAGCTCTTCCCGCGCATATTGCAATGTGAACGGCTTGCCTGTCAGCACGGTGAACCAAATAACACCGGTCAGGAAGCCGTTTGAAATAAGCGCCATATGCTGGGCCAGCCAGATCCACTTGAAGCCGTAGAATGATATTGTGCAAACAAGAAAAAACATTATGGAAGCCCACTGCAAAATGAAACCCCTGCGCAGCTCTTTCCATCCGAAAATAACGGATATGGCCAGGCATATCGCAACCGCTCTCTCCAATTGTTCCCAGCTCTCAGTCGGTAAGATCAAAAACAGGATCCAGGGCAAGAACCCCAGGAGGAATTTCGCGATATCCAATAATTCATTTACCATTTCGAGCCTCCTTTTGAAAAGAAAATCTTTATACTATTTCAACCGCTTCCTTCTAAATAACGCCAATCCACCTGCGCCTAACCCAAAAATTAAAATTGATGCGGGTTCGGGGACCGGGGCCGGAGCTTCTTTTATTGTGAAGGCGCCCTCTGAGCTGCCACTATCAGTATGAACGAACCAATCGCCGGCTTGTCGTAAAGCAGGCCAGTTGTCAGGTGATGTCCATATCCATATAGCTGTGCTATGTGGCGCTATGCCGGTTATAGTGTCAGTTTGCGTTTTTTGTGATGCCGTCATTAACGCTGTCTCCCAATTCATCGTAGTTGTCTCTACATTTGCCGGTACAGCAAAGTAAAACCATGGCGTATCATCCCACTCATATGTCTGATATGAATAACCAGGCTGAATAGGCTGATACGTATCACTATTGTTGGCATCAGTCATGTAGCCCCAGTTCATGTGTGGGTTAGGGGGCAAGGGGCCTGCATTGGCATTAGGCGTCGATGCGAATATCGCCAGCGCTACGGCTAAAACTCTCAACCATTTCGTCATAAAGCTTTCCTTCGCTATTAGTGCTATTTTTACCTTATCTACATAGTACCTTAAACAAAAACCCTCCGCAACGGTTAATTGCAGAGGGTTTTTAAACTGGCTCCCCCGCGAGGGCTCGAACCTCGGACACGTGGATTAACAGTCCACTGCTCTACCAACTGAGCTACAGGGGAGCAGATATTTCACAAAGAACGGTATTACTTGCCCCGCGCTCGGGGCCCTATTTAAGCTTCAACGCCGCAGCGTTTTAAAAGCGCGGCCCAATCGTCGTCTACTCTCTTCTGGATCTCCTCGACCACAGAAGCGTTTTCCGGCCTCAACAGGTGGCGGAAACGTCCCTGCGCCTTGAGGTAATCCGTGATCGGCTTCTTGGCGGCCGGCTTATAGCTCAGCTTCCAGGAATTGCCGTTCTCGACTTCATACAACGGCCAGAAGCATGTATCGACCGCGAGTTTCGCGATCTCTATCGTCTTCTCGGACGGATAAGCCCACCCTAACGGGCACGGCGATATCACGTTCATGAAAGCGGGCCCGTCAACCGAAAGCGCCTTCTGCGACTTAGTTATAAGGTCGTTCCAATGGCTCGGGCTGGCTGTTGCCACAAAGGGTATTCTATGCGCTACCGCTATGCCGGTCAAGTCTTTCGGGTACTGTTTTTTGCCGATAGACTTCAAGCCTACGGGCGCCGTGGTCGTCTGCGTACCGCGCGGGGTAGCGCTTGAGCGCTGGACACCTGTATTCATGTAAGCTTCGTTATTGTAGCAGAGGTACAATATCCTCTGCCCGCGCTCGAGCATGCCCGAGAGCGACTGTAATCCTATATCATACGTGCCGCCGTCGCCGCCGAGCGCCACGAATCTCATCTCTTCCTTTACCTTGCCGCGGTGCCTAAGCGACCTGTACGCGGCTTCCGCGCCCGAAACGGTCGCGGCGGAGTTTTCAAAAGCGCAATGCACAAAACTGCAGTTCCACGCCGTGAAAGGATTCGGAGTCGTTGAGACTTCGAGGCAGCCGGTCGCGCTTCCGACCACAAGCGGGATCTCCTGCGAGAGCCCCATCTGCCTTACGATTATCGGCGCGCCGCATCCCGCGCACATCCTGTGTCCGCCGCACAATACTTCTTTTCTCTTATTGAGTTCTTTTAAGTTTGCCATCAGTCCCTTACTCCCAGGTATGTCACAAGGTCTTTGGCCCTGCCGGTCTTGGCTATCTCAGCCAGGTCCGAATATACCTTATTTATCTCAAGCAGGCCCATGTCGCGCCCGCCGAGGCCATAAACGTAATTGACGACCGGTATTGTCGACTTCTTGTAAAGCGCGGCCCTTATCTCATCGAAGAGGGGCCCGCCGACAGCGTTCAGCGCGTCAGCGCGGTCGAGGACAGCTATCGCCTTCAGGTGTTTTAAGGCATCGGCTATCTCGTTCTCCGGGAACGGCCTGAACATGCGGATCTTTAACAGGCCTGCCTTTATGCCTTTCTCGCGGAGATCATCTACGACGGCGCGCGCAGTGCCGACTGTCGAACCGAGCGCTACTATCGCGACTTCCGCATCCTCGAGCTTGTATCCCTCGATGGATTTATACTCGCGGCCGCATATCTTCGAGAATTCTTTCGCGACGTCGGCTATGACCTTCGCCGATTTTGTCATCGCGTCGGCCATCTGGCGCCTGTGCTCAAAATAATAATCCGGGAGGTCAAAACCTCCGAACGTCGTCGGCTTCTTCGGGTCAAGCAGCGTATATTTCGGCTTGTACTCGCCGACGAACTTCTTGACCTCGGCGTCATCGTAGAGATACATATTCTCTATCGCGTGGCTGATGATGAAGCCGTCGTAATTTACTACTACGGGCAGGAGGATATCTGAATTTTCAGCTATCCTTATCGCCTGCAAGAGATTGTCGTAAACTTCCTGCGCGTTCTCGGCCCAGAGTTGTATCCAACCCGAATCGCGTATGCCCATCGCGTCGGAATGGTCGCAATGGATGTTGATGGGGCCTGAAAGCGCCCTGTTCACCAACGGCATGACTATCGGCAGGCGGTAGCTCGAGGCAATATAAACTATCTCCCACATAAGAGCCAGGCCCTGCGATGAAGTAGCCGTCATTACGCGCGCTCCCGCGCTCGAGGCGCCGACGCATGCCGACATCGCGGAATGCTCGGACTCTACCAATACTATTTCAGTATCTAATTCGCCGTCGGCAACGAACTGCGCGAACTTCTCCATCAGCGACGTCTGCGGCGTGATCGGATATGCCGCGACTACGTCGGGATTGATCTGTTTCATCGCGTATGCTGCCGCGTCGTTACCTGTCAAAGCTAAAAGTTTTTTGCTCATTTTTCTTCCTTGACCATTTCTATGGCTTTCTTAGGTTTCACCGGGCAGATCGAGGCGCATATGCCGCAACCCTTGCAGTGAACCAGGTCCATCCCGCAGACCTTGCCATCCTTTATCATTATCGATGAATCCGGGCAGTGTATCCAGCACAAGTTGCACTGGATGCACCTCTCATCGGACCAAACAGGCTTGAATGTGCGCCATGTGCCGCTGTTGTATTTAGCGGCGCTTCCGGCGTCCGGATTTATTCCGCCTATGACCACTTCCTTCCAGCTGGGTAATTTCACTTTTTCAGTTTTAGCCATCTTATTCCGCCTTTACCTCTTTATACGCCTGTTCGATCGCCTCAAGGTTGCCCTTGATGACCTCAGGCGTGAATTTTGCCGCAAAATCTTCCTTGAACGTCTCGGTAAGGTTCTCGAGCTTGATCAGCCCCGTCGCCTTTAAGAGCGCGCCGACCATCGGCATGTTAGGGATATTGCGGCCGACCTTCGCTACCGATATCGACGTCGCGTCTACCGTGAATATCTTGCCTCCCTTTATGCCGAGCTTGGAGCGTATCTCTTTCGGCGAGAAAACGGTATTGATCACTATCGACGTGTCGTCCTTCATTCCCTCCGTGATGTCGACGACGTCTATCAATGTCGGGTCGAGCACCACGATGCAATCCGCCGCCGTTATCGAGCAGTGGATCGTGATGGGCTTGTCGCTTAACCTCGTGAAGCTCCTTACAGGCGCGCCCGTGCGTTCGGCTCCGAACTCGGGGAATGCCTGGATATTCTTTCCTTCGCGGAGGCCCGCTTCACCCAGCAGCTTTGCCGCGGTGACGGCGCCCTGCCCGCCTCTTCCGTGCCACACTACTTCAGTTATCCCTTTCATCGTCCTTCCTGTTGTTTAAATAGTACGACATTAACGTCGAGGTCAGGAACAGGAAAAAATAAGCGTTCAACACGCATCCTGTGACCTCGCGTAAAATTATTATATGGTTATCGAGCCCCAAACGCCTGAGGCCCTGTACCACGAACGCGTAAGCTATCCACACTACCAGCGAGATAGCTATCATCAGCACAAAGAACAACACTAAAAGCCCGAATACGCTGAAAAACCTTTGGCCGCAGAAGAGGACGCTCCTCCATATGCTTTTGAAAATGCCCCTGCCGTCAGCCGCATTTATCGTCCATGACAAGCAGATGAGGCCAAAAAATATCGTAAGCAGCAGCGCCACGACGGCCAAGAAGACCCCAAGGACGGCCGCGGTAAGCGGATATGCCTTCGATTGCATAATGGCCCCGGAAAGCAG
>CAISWF010000156.1 GCA_903889135.1 Candidatus Omnitrophota bacterium
GGCAGACGACTTCGTCGTTCCTATGGTCATAGCAAAAAAGGGATACGGTCTTGTATATGAGCCTGAAGCGATAACCCTGGAAAAGACCGCGGCAAGCACAAAAGAGGGGATCAGCCAGAAGGCCAGGATCATTGCGCAGGGGCTTAAGGCCAGTTTCGCTATCGGCCGGGTCATTATTTCATCAGGCCCGCTAAGATCGTTCCAATTCCTGTTCCATAAATTTATCCGCTGGCTTGTCCCGCTCTTTTTAATTATAATGTTTATATCCAATATGTTTTTGATGAACGAGTTTTTCTATAGGGTCATATTTTTATGTCAGGGCCTGTTTTACGTATTCGCGATAACCGGTTATCTGCTGGAAAAGAAAAATATAAAAATAAAGGTTTTTAAAATACCGCTTTATTTCTGCGTAGTCAATGTGGCCTCGGCCATAGGCATAATCAAGTTTTTAACAGGCGGAATAAAAGCAACCTGGGAGAAAGCCGAAACAACAAGAGGATAAACCATGCTCAGGTATTTCTTAGCTTCATTTTTTGTCTCGGCAGCCGTTGCGATCATCCTTACCCCTATGATCAGAAGGACAGCGTTGGCATTGGGGATCGTAGACAAGCCGGGCGGCCGGAAGGTGCACCGGAATAACATGCCCACCTTGGGCGGAATAGCGATAGCTGCGGCGTTTTTCGCTAGCACGGTAGTCGCTTTTAAGGCCGTGCCCGGCGCGATGGATATGTTTTCTCTGAAATTCTCGGGGTTGTGCGTCGGCAGCGCGATAATCCTCATATTAGGGATAATAGATGATATCAGACCGCTCAACGCGAAGCTGAAACTGGTCTTCCAAATCATAGCTGCCTCCATCCTGATAGGCTGCGGGTTTTCGGTGCAGGAAGTGACGATACCTTTTTTCGGAAAATTCTCTCTCGGGATCTCCGGGGCTGTTTTCTCTATGCTCTGGATAATAGGTATCGTCAACGCGATAAACCTCCTCGATGGCCTTGACGGGCTCGCGGCCGGCGTTTCCGCCATAGCGTCGTTCTTTATCTTCCTGTCCGCCGTCGACCAGCACGAGTATGTCGTGGCTTTCCTTGCTTTCGGACTTACCGGCGCCTGCGCGGGATTCTTGCCGTTCAATTTCTATCCGGCGAGGATATTCATGGGAAATCCCGGCAGCATGTTCATCGGGTTCATACTGGCGGCGATATCCATAATCAGTTTCCAAAAAAGCAGCACCGTGATAACGCTTTTTATCCCTGTAATAGCCTTAGGCGTCCCGATAATAGATACTTTGCTTGCCATCGTCCGCCGCCTGGCGAAAAAGAAGCATATCTTCCAGGCCGACAAGGAGCACATACACCATAAACTCCTTTTCAGGGAGGAATCGCAGAGGCGGGTGGTGCTTTCCCTTTATTTCCTGTCGGTCTGTTTCGGGATGATAGCGCTTAGTTTCAAGGGCATTAAAGGCCTTTACGCCATCGTCGCTTTGGGCATCGTAATTTTGGTAACTTACAAGTGGATGAAGGATTCCGGGTTCCTTGATTTCAGGTGAGTTATTTTCTTGACAAAATTGCTTATTTGTAGTAAATTTTAAGGAACCATGGAATGTTCATTAGCGATAAAGGGAATTGCTAGCACAAAGATACTGCAGGAGCTTCAGGGCGCTTTCCTGAAGTTTACGGGCATGGAATTCTCCTTCGTGGACCTGAAGGGAAAGCCCGTGATAATCCCGCAGTTCGCCGGGCATTCCTGTAAGGCTTTCCTCTCCTCGAAAAAGAAAGACTCCGCGTTCCCGGACATAGTAACCAAATCGTGCAACTCTCTCGCAAGCTCAAAGAAGCCCGTTATATCCGAATATAACAAAATGCCGCTGGCGTTCGTCCCGATACTGATAGAGGGAAATGCGATAGGCGCGGTCCTGATGTGCCATGGAGACAGCCAGGCTGCCTCCTCAGGGGCTTCAAAAGAGCAATTTAAGAGCGCGGCCGAGCTTTTGTTCATTTTTGTAAATTACGTGTTCAAACATGAGTTCGATTTCCTGGTCGTTTCCGATACTGACAAGCAGTATTCGCGCAACCAGGAGGCCGTCCTTAAAGCTGTCGCGTTCATAAAGAAAAATTATCACGACAAGGACATCTCCCTCCAAAGAGTTGCCGCTGAAGTGGCCTTGAGCCATTATTACTTCAGCCATATCTTCAAGGATGAGCTTAAGATCACTTTTATAGAATATTTGACGAAAGTCAGGATGGATGCCTCGGCCAAGCTTTTGAAGAACCGCAACCTGAACGTCAACCAGATCGCTTATGCAGTCGGCTATCAAGACCCCAATTATTTCAGTAAAGTTTTTAAAAGATATATGAAAACCTCCCCAATTGAATATAGGAACAATATATTGAGAAAGGGGATAGAAAACCAATCCTCAGCACTCACAAAACCAAAAAGAGAGAAATTACGGGAGTCAATACTCGGATCTTTAGCCCCATCGCCA
>CAISWF010000157.1 GCA_903889135.1 Candidatus Omnitrophota bacterium
ACCCGGAAGATGCTGCTTACAAAGAACAAAGAAGGAAAACTCAACGTAGATTCGTTAAAAATAGTTAAGAACTCAGAGTTTTCTCCCCCTATCCCCATGCAAGTCGATCTGCTCACCGTAAGCATCGGCAAGATCGTTTACAAGGACTACGCGATCGGCACGGAACCTAGCGTGCGAGTCTACGATGTTAATGCGCATAAAAGCTATAAGGGTATTCCCACTGCCCAGCAATTGGCCTTACTTGTGCTTGCAGAGCCTATGAAGACGGCAGGAATAAAAGGCGCCGCGATATACGGGGTCGCTATGTTGACGGGCGGGATGGCGCTGCCGGTTCTCGCAGCAGCGACATTTATAGGTAAAGATAGCGTGCAGCAAATCATCGGTGTAAGTCTTGAACATGTGTATAAAGTGAGCCTTGAGGTAGTAGGGCGCATGGGGACGATCACCGAACACGATGCGTCAAAAGGGATTATTAAAGCCAATATCAATGGAACGATGGTAGCGCTTATACTTAAGAAGGGCGCTGGCAATAAGAGTGAAATAACGATCTCCGCGCGCAAATTCATGTTTCCCCAGCTTGATATTGCAGGAGGGGTTTTATATCAGATACTCGATAAACTGCAATAGATCATAAAAATGAATACAGTTACGTCATTTCTAATCCCCAAAACTCCTTGATATAGTAAGATATTACCCCTATAATAAAACCAGCTAAACGGAGGAACAATTAGGTTGCGCTATGAACCTTAGACCTGTTATCAACAGGATTTTCAGAAAAGACAAAATACATATAGGCGTCAAGGTAGCCCTGAAAAGGTATAGCATAGCGCACCTAAGCCTTAACAGGTACGATAAGGGATCTGCGGGATATGTCGTCAAGATCGATAAAGGTACCTATGTGGATATAAAGATGAAAGACGGCGGCAAGGTAGAGACATTCAGCCGGGCTGAGTTAGAAGTAAAGCCGTCTGTCCTTGCATTCTGCCCGCTCTGCAACTTCCATACAGAAGGGAAGACCGACGGCGGATGCGCGACCTGCGGCGCCACTAAGGAAGAGATAAAGGCTAAACTGCGGTTTTTGGAGGCGGAGTAGCGATAGAAATTGCCGCGTATCGCAAGGAATTCGCTCGAGCATTATCCATCAAAATACTGTTGTCCGGTCCGGCCAAAACGATCAAGGCTAAGTTTAATAAATGATTTTTATCGGCCTCTTTATAATATTGGCAATTGTTTTAATCGCGCCTTTTTCGGTTAAAAAAATCGAGGAAGAGCTTGAGATCTTTCTTTTTGTCATAGGCTGTATCGCCGTTACTATTACATCACAGTGGAGTGTATCTTTAATAAAAGAGGCTCTGGTTGAGCCAATAAAGATTACCCTTGCGGTTTTTATTGCCGGTTTTTTGTTTAGAATTTTACAAAAGCCGATCGCTCGTAGCGTAAATAAAATTGCCGATGCCACTGGAATAAGGCTATTTGCTTTTTTGGTAATAATAACGCTCGGTCTTTTATCGAGCGTTATTACTGCGATTGTATCCGCTCTTGTCTTGGTTGAAATAGTTACTCATCTTACCCTGGAAAGAAAAAATGAAATCCCCCTGGTAATACTTGCTTGTTTTTCCATAGGGTTTGGCGCGGCCCTAACGCCGATAGGAGAGCCGTTTTCAACTATCGCTATATCTAAACTTAAAGGCATGCCATATCAAGCAGATTTCCTTTTCTTGTTTAGGCATTTAGGGGTGTTTATAATACCAGGGGTTATATTATTTGGTTTATTGGGCGCGATCTTAATGCCCGGCAAGCGCCAGAAGGCGCACGGCTTAACAGGCGGGAAAGATGAATCCATAAGAGATATAAGCATGAGAACCGTGAAGGTGTATTTCTTTGTTATGGCGCTTATATTTTTAGGGCAAGGTTTTAAGCCGATCGTAGAAACTTATGTAACGAAAATTACGCATCAAGGGCTTTACTGGCTGAATATGCTTTCTGCCGTGGTCGATAATGCCACCCTTGCTGCAGCTGAAATAGATCCAAGTATGTCACTTTTGCAGATAAAATCAGCTCTTTTAGGCCTTTTGATAGCAGGGGGCATGCTTATACCCGGGAATATACCTAATATAATTTGCGCAGGAAAACTTAAAATTAAAAGTTCAGAATGGGCGAGACTTGGGGTGCCTTTGGGGTTATCGGTAATGGCCGGTTATTTTTTTCTGCTAATGTTCATAAAGTAGCCCTATTAGGAAAACGTCCGCCTCCCGCGAAGAAATCCCCCTCCGATCCCCAAAACTCCTTGATATAGCAGGATATTACCCCTATAATAAAATTAGCTAAATAGGAGAGGTTCCTGCTCGGCTAATAGGGGAGAGGGCCCCAAATTATAATATTTGCACCGTGCAGTTAAAAGGTGAAACGAGGGGTTGGATGCGAAAAATAATTACTTTTGTTGTGATGGTGTTTTCTGTCGTTGCGCTGCTAATTCCGATCATGGCTCAGGAGCAGTCCGCAATAAAAGCGGATGACGCGCTTTCGCTGCTTAAGGAAGGCAATGCCCGTTTTGTGGAAATGAAATTACAGCATCCTAATCAAAGTATTGCTGCCAGAGAAAATACCGCGGCGGACGGGCAAAAACCCTTTGCGATCGTCCTGGCATGTTCGGATTCGCGCGTCCCCGTAGAACTGATCTTCGACCGCGGCATAGGAGACATTTTTGTTATCAGGGTTGCCGGCAATATCGCCGTGGATAGCAGCGTTATAGGCTCCGTGGAATACGCCGCGGAGCATCTCCATGTTCCGTTGCTACTGGTCATGGGCCATACGCAGTGCGGGGCGGTTGAGGCTGCGGTAACAGGTGCTCAGGTGGAAGGAGACATCAGGGATATTCAAGAGAAGATCGAGTCTGTCGCATCGAAAGTAAGAAAGGGTCATCCGGGATTGCGGGGCGCCGCTTTAAGTAATGAAGTTGTCAAAAGCAATGCGCTTCAGTCAAAAAAAGACATATTGTCCAAGAGCGAAGAGATCAGGCGCTTAGTTAGTGAAGGTAAGCTCAAAATTGCCGCCGCCGTATATGATATAAAAAGCGGTTCCCTGGAGTGGATTGAATAAAAACCCCCGCTAATTCCATCATACTCGTATAAAGAGAGAGTCTAAGGGCTGTGATCAGAATACCGGTTACAGCCCTTTTTATTTCTTAATAAGCCAACAAAAAAATCCCTTTATAAAGCAATAAATTTATATTGAAAAATAGTAATTATGTGATAGACTATGCCCAGAAGGGCAAGTTTAAGGAGAAACAATGAAAAGAAACGTCCGCAGTAAAATGAATATCATGTTATTCGGCCTGATTTTATCCGTATCATTGGTTTCTATGTCATTATTTGCGCCTGGGCTAACAGAAGCATTCGCGGCCGATCCTGCTCAATTCCCCATTACCATTACTGTTTCTAACATAGTAAGCAATTTACCGTGGCCAAGCACGACGTTCACTTTATCCTGTCAGAAAGCCCCGAATTTGACCCTTTGGGAACAAGCACCCGGCGGCGCCGCGTGGCAGGCTGTCGGCGTTTTTGTTTTACCGGTAACGCTTACCCGCAACACATTGGGGACGTGGAGTTACTTTGTGACACAAACAAATATCGACAGCGGGAAAGTAACGTATGTCAGCCCTACCATTACTGTCAATGTACCGGCATCCTTGGCAGCGCCGGCGCTGGCGGTCATATCGCGCCCAATGCCAAGTTTCGCGTTCCCTTTAAATTGGACTAAAAATAACGGAGATTACATATACCAGCTGATGGAGGACACTAAATCGGATTTCTCCACCGTAAACCCCGTACAGTATTGGCCGAGCGGCAACTTCGTGTCTATACCCCCCAGGCAACCCGGCATCTATTATTACCATGTCCGCGCATGGAACAATCTTCCCGAGAAGGGCGGCATTGCCAGCGCCTGGAGCAATCCTATAACCGTGACCGTCCTGTCGGATGCCGATTATAAGGACCTGATAGCCCGTAAGACGTTCGATTACTTTATCGCGGCTACGTCTCCGAACGGCCTGACCTTGGATCGCTTTTCAAGCGGTGGGACACAGAACGGCGTCAACAGCATCGCCGCAAGCGGTTTTTATCTTTCGGCCCTTACGGTGGGGGCGGAGAGGGGATGGATAACCCAGTCGGATGCCTATAACCGCGCGAAGACCACTCTTCAGACCTTCGTGGTCGGCACTCCGAACGTGCATGGGTTTTTCTACCACTTCCTGAAAGCGGATGGCACCCCTTCTAATACGCCGTTCCTCGAAGTGTCATCCATCGATACGGCCCTTTTGATGACCGGCGCCTTGCAGGCAGGAGAGTATTTCGGCGGAGATATCAAGACATTGGCTGATAGCATATACAGGAGGGTGGAGTGGAACTGGATGTACGATGCGAACCTGAATCTCATTCATCAGGCGTGGCATGACTCGGGCGCTTTTGAGGGATATTATAATACATACTCTGAAGGCATCTTGTTATACCTTCTCGCGATCGGTTCTCCCACTCACGCGATACCTGCCGAATCTTTCTACGGCTTTCATCGGCCAAAGGGCGGTTACGGAGGGCCGGATTTCGTCTTCACGCCCGGCGGGCAAGTATTCACTTACCAGTATGCTCAAACATGGTTTGATTTCAGGAACACTACCGATGCCTTGGGCGTAAACTGGTGGCAGAATTCGATCGAGGGCGTCCGGTCAAACCAACGGTTCGCTTCTAATAATAGCGGTTCCGGATACAGCGGGTATATGTGGGGGATTACGGCCTGCGACGGGCCGGATGGTTACCATGCTTATGGCGCACAGCCATCCTATGGTAATTATGCCGATGGCACTATAGCGCCGACGGGCATAGGAGGATCTATTGTCCTGGCTCCGGATATAGCGCTCCCGGCGCTCAAATATATTTATGTAACGTACGGAGATAAGATCTGGAGCCCATACGGGTTTATCGATTCGTTCAACGCGAAAAGCAACTGGTATGATTCCGATTATATCAGTATCGATCAGGGTGTCATACTGTTGATGCTGGCGAACGAAAGAAGCGGGCTCATGTGGAAAACTTTCATGAAGAACCGGAATGTCCTCCGCGCGCTGTCCAGGACGCACTTTTCCGGTTACACGGCCCCGGACGTCGTGCTCGAGGATTTTGAAGACGAAAATTTCTGGACACCCGATACTACGGTGGGCTGGTGGGATTCGGACGGAAATGCTGTATACAGGCGCATGAATACATACGTGGTCGCGTATGACGGCCGCGTCTCGATGGAGGTAAATTATTCCAAGAACGGCGATCCGTGGTCATTGATGGGGGCCTGCTTCTCCGCCGCGAACCCGCGCCGGGATTTCAGTTTTTACGATACGTTGACATTGAAGGTATACAATTCCGCGAATATACTGGTTAAATTGCGCGACCAGGCGCAAACGGAGAAGGATACGGGCATTTTTAGGGCTAAGAATACCGCTGCATGGAACAGCCTGTCTTTTGACATATCTAACACAGGCGTCGATAAGACTGCCATAGATAATATACTCTTGTTTGTGGACCCGGGAGACGCGTCTTCGGCGGGGAATATATACCTCGATCAGATAAAACTCGAGAACCGGAAGAGCGTAACTGTCGAGGACTTTGAGGACGGCAATTTTTGGACCCCGGAAACTTCTCTAGGCTGGTGGGATGTCGACGGCGCTATGGTATATCAAAGGGCCGGCTCAAAAGACCCCAGCCACGGCGGGTTCGCGTCGATGAGGGTGTCCTATGCGAAGAACGGCCTTTCCTGGTCATGCTTCGGCGGATATATCGCCGGTTCGAATCCTTTGCGCGATTTTACAAAACATAACAGGCTCGCGTTCTGGGTCTTCGGAACCGGGGATATCCTTGTGAAGCTGCGCGACAGGTCGCTTCACGAGGCCGATCTAGGCACGGGCCACGCGGCCAATTCCTACGGATGGACAAGGATGGTATTCGATTATACCAATGTCGATTCTATAAACTTGTCGGATATAGACAATATCTTGTTTTTTGTCGCGCCCGGCGACCCTTCCGCCTCAGGCACTATCTATCTTGATGACATAGTTTTAGAATAGCGATATTCCCAGAGTGACCAGGCGGTCTCCCCGAATTACAGGAGAGGAAAGCCCTCTCCGATCCCCAAAACCCCTTGATATAGTAAGATATTACCCTTATAATAAAACTGGTGCGCCGGTTGGCATGACCGTTTCGTTAAACCAGAAAGGGTAAATGGAAAGATGAAAAGATTGCATGTAACTTGTTTTCTTGCCCTTGCCCTGAGCTGTGTCAGTTCGTTCTCATCCGCTGAACGGGTTAATTTGCTTGTCAACCCGGGTTTTGAAAAAGTTGACCCGCCCGGATGGGATATGTACGGCGATTATACATACGATACGGGGACCTATAGAACCGGTCAACGATCCGGGAAGGTTTGGGTTTGGGATTATGGAGACGGATCATTTGAACAGTACGTCAAAATAACTCCCGGTATGCAGTATAAAGCGAGCGTCTATGTTTTAGGTAAACCCAACGACTCCATTTCCGGCGATTCTAAAGCGTGGATACAGATAGAATGGTGCACCGTTGATAACGTCATAATAAGTGACCCGATAAAGAGCCCTCCGCTTACCGGCGCCAGCGACACCTGGATGCTTTTATCAACTCCGGCGGTTATTGCGCCATCAGGCGCCGCCAAAGCAAAGATCAAGGTGACAATTCAAGCTCCAAAAAAGAACAGAGGGGGGTCTTGCTATTTTGACGATGCAAATTTCAGCTCCTTGCCTCCTATGTAATGATCTGCCGGACAACAAAAGAGAGAAAGCTTAATGGCCTCAGCGTCTTTTAAGGAAATAGGGAAAAAATTAAAAATATCTAGATTTACGGTAGCGAGGGTTTTAAGGGGCGAAAAATATGTCTCAGAGAAAACCCGCACACTGGTGCTTGATCACCTGAAAAAGGAACCGTATGTCCCGAATGTCCATTCAAGCGTGCTTTCATCGGGAAAAGTGAATATCCTCGGGCTGGTTTTTATCGGAGAATCTTTTTTCAGCATGGAGTTTTATATCCAGGAGATAATAAAAGGGGTCAGCGAGGTTGCGAAAAAAGAAGGTTATCAGCTTATGCTGTTTACCCAGGAGCAGTTTAACAGTTCTGATTGCCTGAGATTGTACCTGAGTAAACAAGTCGCCGGCTTTATATTGCCGTCCATAGGCAAAGATGATTTCAAGGACATCATTGAGCTGAAAGACAAAAAAATACCGCTAGTTCTTTTATGCTCACATCTTAAAGATGTTTCCTCTTTTGACTGCGATAATGTAACGGGGGGTTATCTGGCGACAAAATATTTATTGGACTCCGGCCGCAAGAAGATAGCTTTTCTCCACGGTAATAAGAATTGGATAGATGCCGAGGATAGATTTCAAGGATATAAAAAGGCCTTAAGGGAAGCAGGCAAGGAGATAGAAAGGGGATATGTGCAATACAATTCAGGCTATACTTATGGTGATTATGAAAAAGCGGCTACAGAAAAATTACTGGAATTAAAAGAACCTCCGGACGCCGTCTTCGCCGCCAATGACAGAATGGCCCTTGCCGTTATGTCGGCTGTCAAAGAAAAAGGGAAAAGCATACCCCGGGATATAGCTGTAATAGGCTTTGATAATATACCAAGTTGCGAAAGTTTTTCTCCAGCCCTCACTACTATTGCCCAGCCCGTAAACGGCATGGCCGTTGCAGCTACTCAAGGCCTGATCAAAGCGATCTCTTCGGGCAAGAGCGAGGACCGTACACAATTTTTTAAGCCAAATCTTATTATAAGGAAGTCGACTTGAAATATAGAGGTAGAATAAGATATTTAAGCAATATTTTACTATAAAAAGGCAATAGATTTATATTGACATATTAGTTAAAGCATGGTAGTATTCATCTAGTTGTAGAGGTTAATTTTTTTTACGCCACTTCTGCTCTCGGGAGCAGAAAAGAAAGAAGCAATTAAAAGAAAGGAGGAGGAATACGTGAAAGCATTTTGTTTAACAACCTTGGTAATTATGGGGGCCGTGCTTATCTCAATGCCGTCAACAGCATCAGCTAACTTGCTTAGCGACCCCGGTTTTGAAACCGGAGCTGGTTGGTCTAGCTGGGGTGATAACAACTATGTCACAGACACAAAGATGAGCGGTCTCCAATCGGCGCATGCTTGGACATGGGACAACGCTGACGGGAAGTTCGAACAGACGGTTAATGTGACGGGGGGCGTTTCCTATAAGGCAAGCGGCTATCTGAAATCTGCCGGTTTAGAAAACGGTAGTGCTTGGATACAATTTCAGTGGGATGGCGCGGGAACGGCC
>CAISWF010000158.1 GCA_903889135.1 Candidatus Omnitrophota bacterium
AGATAACAATAGAGAAGATAGGCATTACTACCGCGATGGCAAGTGGTATAAACATGATTCGCAAGGGCGTGAAGTCACCGTTGCCGATCTCATTATCGGCGCGCTCGTTGAGGCTCCGCCGCCTCAGCATACAACCGTTATCATTCAAGGCGCCCCATACTACTATGATAACCGGCACTACTATCAGCAAAGACCTAATGGCGGTTATGTTGTTGTCGAGCCGCCAAGGGGAAGATAGCTTTTCCGGAAGGCACCAACCTACAAGTTGATAAGTAGTTAAGAGGTCCCAAGCCCTGATTACTGAACGTAGTCAGGGCTTTTATATTCCCTGAGAGCATAGGAAAAAATTATTGAGGAGTTCATTCATGTGTAGTAGAATACATACCGGGAGGCGGGTAGCCGCTACACATGAAAATGATGAAGAAAAAGAAAACGAAAAAACTTGCATCGAAAAATAAGATCCGGAAAGCGGAGCGAGTGCGGCTTGCGGAGTTGATCCTGCAGCAAGCCAGTGAGCTCAAGCTTAAAGACGGGCAATTAAGGGATGGGGCAGAGAAACAGACAAGGTCAGAAGAACAGATCCAGATAAATACCACTTTAATACGGAAAAAGGATTTAGAGATCGCTAAACAACGCGAGGAGCTTTTGCACGTTACCAGGGTAGGAAAGCTTGCAGAGTTCGTCTCGTCCTTGGCCCATGAGATCAGCCAGCCCCTCACGGCCATTCTCTCGTACGCTCAAGCTTCCCAACGTATGCTCGCTGACAGGGAACCTGAGCTGCAGAAGATCCTTTCATACATAATTGATGATGACCAACGGGCGGTTGAGGTCATACGGCGATTACGTTCACTGTTAAGAAAGAGTACGCCTGAAATGAAGCTGTTGGACATTAATGTCCTTATTAATGATACCGTTATGCTTATCGCTACCGATGCCGCCGTAAGGAACGACGTTTTAAAAACCGGGCTTGAGAGAGATCTTCCGCTTGTCCGCGGCGACCGGATACAACTGCAACAAGTTATCCTGAATCTTATCAGTAATAGTTTTGATGCCTTGGAGAACAGCCGGGGCGCCCGTGAAATATTGATCCGTACATCGCGCAAAGACTCCCGCACGATCATTGTTGAGGTGAAGGATTCCGGATGCGGGATTCCTGCGCGCAATATGCCTAAGCTCTTCACCCACTTTTTTACGAGCAAACCGGATGGTTTGGGTATGGGGCTGTCTATCAGCCGTTCTATTGTTGTGGCGCACGGCGGAAGTTTGGATGCAAAAAATAGCCGCGGCCGAGGGGCTACCTTTTATTTCACCATTCCTGTCGGCACAAAAGATGCTTAATGAATAATCGCAAGCCGCTTATCTATGTCGTTGATGATAACGTCTCTATATGCAGGGCCCTGGCCTTATTGTTAAAATCGCATGGGTTTACGGTCAAAACGTTCACTCGCGCAGCGGGCTTCCTGTCATATAAGCATCCCAAACTGGCGTCATGCCTGATCCTGGATATCCGCCTGCCGGATATCGATGGACTTGCCCTTCAGCAGACAATGGCTCGGCAGGGCATCGCCATTCCTATTATCTTTATTACCGGGCACGGTGATATCCCCATGAGCGTAAAAACCATGAAGGCAGGGGCAATAGATTTTCTTCCCAAGCCCTTTACGAAGAAGAAGCTACTCGATGCTATTACGCAAGCTATTTTAAAAAGCAAAGCTCACAATAAAGAACAAGCCGAAATATCAAAGATCAAACGCCGCATCGGGACCCTGTCTCCGCGGGAACTTGAAGTGTTTCGTTTCGTGGCCCAAGGGATGTTGAGCAAGCAAATTGCCTTTAAGCGGAGGACTTCCCTCCAGACTATAAAAGTCCACCGCGGCCGGGTCATGCAGAAAATGCAGGCTAAAACCGTAACAGAGCTCATCCGTTTCGCCCAAAAAGCAGGCATTACTACCTCCCCCCAAGCCTAGGATTATACCTAGGTACAATTGATTTAATCCCTGTTACTCCTATAATGACGAGTGGATGCGGCAGTAAAAAATGAGAGACCGTGGTCTCTAACAAGCAGGAGATTTTATCCGTTATTTTAAAGCGGCACTTTATTTGTTTGCATTTATTGTATTCGCTTTATCGGTTGCGACTACCAGCTATTGTCAGCCATCCGATGCGGACAAACCAAAACTAGTCATTTTTCATTCACCCTCCTGCCATTACTGCATCAAGGTGAAACAGGAGATCATCCCGGAAATAGAAAAAAAGTACAAGGACAGTATCGTCCTGGAGTATCGCAATGTGGATAATATCGAAGATTACACGCTCTTATTGAGCCTCCAGGAAAAGAATGGGGTTACGCTGACAGGCTCCCTCCCGGTATTTTATATGGGAGGGCGTTTCATTAACGGTTATGAAAATATCAAAAGCGGATGGGAGCGCTTTATTAACGGCGCCCTGGAACCGTCCTCCCAAGAAAAACCGGGCGTACTGCCTGCGGTGGACCTGCTTTCGAGGTTTAAGAATTTTACACCCGCGCTTATTATAAGCGTGGGTTTTGTCGACGGGATTAATCCGTGCGCCTTTACCGTGATCGTATTTTTTATGTCTTTCATGGCTCTGCAGGGGTATAAAAAACGGGAATTAGTAGGTATAGGTTTTAGTTTTATTTTCGCTGTATTTATCACATACCTTTTAATCGGGATCGGGGCGCTTAGTTTTTTTTACCGGTTGAGCCACTTCTGGATCCTGGTGAAGATAATCAATTATTCAATAGGAGTTTTTAGCATCATATTAGGGATTTTAGCCGTGTACGATTTCTTTAACTATATGAAAACCAAGCAGACCAAAGGGATGATTTTGCAATTGCCGAAGAGTATTACAAGCCAAGTCCATAAGGTGATTGGTTTATTTGGCCGGGTGGTTAACAAATCTACGGGGATAACCTCTAGCCGAAGATCTTCTTACAGGATGATCATAAGCGCATTGATCACAGGTTTTCTTGTTTCGCTTCTGGAGGCGGTGTGCACAGGGCAGGCCTATCTTCCGACCATATCATTTATTTTAAAGACTTCGACGCTCAAGGTGCAGGCCATGGGGTATCTTTTGCTTTACAACATTATGTTCGTGGTTCCGCTTTTTATAATATTCATTTTTGCAGTATTTGGCGTAACATCAGAGCAATTTTCCAAGGTTTTTAAAAAGTATCTCTTAGCAATAAAGGTTCTTATGGCAGTTTTATTCTTCGGGTTTGGTGTTTTCTTGATATGGAGAGCGTGATTTTTAATGTTATACCTAAGTACAATTGATTTACTTCCTCTAACTCCTATAATAACACTATGAAAGCGGAAGAGTTGCATCTTAAGGAAATCGGCGAAAAGTCATTCGGGACTAAACAAATTTATATTGTGGATGACGACGAATCGGTATGCCGCGCGCTGAGCATCCTGCTGGTTACGTACGGGTTTAACGTGGATATTTTTACTTCCGCAGACGAATTTTTTCTCGCCGTACCCAATAGCGCTCCCGGTTGTTTGATCCTGGACATCCATATGCCGGGATTAGACGGATGGGAAGTGCAGCAGCGCCTTGTTGCATCAGGGTCCAATCGTCCGGTTATTATTATGTCGGCGGATAAAAATAGAAGGCTTGGCGACAGGGCTTTAAAAGCAGGAGCAGTGGGGTATTTGCAAAAACCGTTTAATGACAAGGCGTTGGTTGATCTCATTGGTATTGCGGTTAAATAAAATATCAGTACGGGCTAAACAAGGAGTAAGCAAGCATGCAAAATAATAGCATAGCATACTGGGCGTGGTTTCTTTTTATCGGAGGGGTGATCGGGTGGTTGGCCGGGCTTATCGTTAGAGGCCGGGGGTTTGGCCTCATCGGAGACATGGTGGTCGGGATCGTGGGAGCTATGCTGGGTGGATGGATGGCCGGAGTGATCGGCCTGTCTACCGGCAGTTCGTTGGGCGCGTTTCTGTTGGCGCTCGCCGGCGCAGTGGTTTTAGTGGGCCTGACGCGTTTCGTCGTAAGGAGCGTAAAGTAAAGGAGGGCATATGAATAAAAGTGTATCAGCTGCACTTCTGGTTGCGGGAGTTATCTTACTAGTTTTTGGGCTTAGCGCCTACCACTCAGCCAGTTCAGACGTCTCACGCTTTTTCACGGGTGCGCCTACAGACAAGGCGCTCTGGCTCTTGGTCGGCGGATTTGCTGCCGCCATAGTCGGGTTTTTAGGCTTAGTTAGAAAATAAAGGAGATACACAATGTTTAATCGTAAGGGGACGGTTTTAGCGGGGATTTTAAGCGTCTGCATATTTTTCGGATTTGCACAGGCCGGGTTTTGCGTCACGGCACCGGACACGGAAAACGTGCGTCATATCTCGGGGGAGATCGTATGGATCGACCTCAAGCTGGGTACATTGCAGCTTAGCGAAGAAGGACACCACGGCCGGCAAAAAGTGGTCGAGTACAGGATCAACGCTCATGACACGTTTGTTACCGATCCGGCGAGCAAGGAATTCCTCACGCTGAACGACCTGAGGGTAGGCCAGGATGTAACGCTGGAACTTCCCGCCGTTCGCGACTGGAAGATAGTCAGCAAGATAATCGCCGAACCGCTGCCTGTATTCGTGGTAGTTACAGGGGATGTTGTGGCTATGGATACGACATCCGGGACGATGACTTTACAGGTTGTCGGCCAGGAACAAAATAACGGAGTATCGTATTTCGTCTTCCAGCCGGACGATATCTTCTATATGAAGAGCACGGGCAAAGAACCCGTGCATCTGGAAGTCAAACCCGGTGACAGGGTAAAGGTTGAATTCCTGTCGGATAACGGAAAACAGCGCGCGCGCTATATTACGCTCTTGCCTGCTCCGGCGGCGGGATCAACCACGACAACTACTACGACAACTGTTACGAATAAGTAATCTGACAAAAACAAGGCTATGTCCAAGGAGCTGCCCGCTTAAAATTTGTACCGGTAGTGAATAAAAATGGTACAAATTTTAGGCGGAGTAGTGTGGACAGGTTAAGGTCAATATGCGAATTCATTCGAAAAATGGCAAATGCTATATAGCCCTCGCGCTGGCTGTTTTTCTTCTTAGCGGGTGTGCCGGTATCAGTAAAACGGCAATAACAAAAACGGCATCGCATGAGTTTACGTTTCCAAAAGATTTTCTATGGGGAGCTTCCACCTCCTCTCATCAGGTCGAGGGAAATAATACTAATAATGATTGGTGGGAGTGGGAACAAACCCGCCCCCCTTCAACGCGTTCAGGCCAGGCGTGCGATCAATGGAACCGTTTTGAAGAGGATTTTAAGCTTGCCCAGGCTTTAGGGCACACAGCCCACCGTTTCTCCATTGAGTGGAGCCGCGTTGAGCCCAAGGAAGGCCAATTTGACGCCTCTGCCCTGGATCATTATCGCGAGGTCATCAATTCACTTAAGTCCAAGGGGATAGAGCCTATTGTAACCTTGTATCATTTTACGCTTCCTGTATGGCTGGCGCACCAAGGAGGGTGGCTTTCAGAGAAGACCCCGGAACTATTTGCCCGATACGTCCAGAAAGTGACCGATGCTCTCGGCGGTAATGTCCATTATTGGATGACGTTGAATGAACCGGTTGTCCATGCGTTCAGGGGATATATGAGCGGTGAATGGCCGCCGGGAGAGAAGTCATCCGATAAAACATTAAAAGTTTTCAAAAATTTACTTTTAGGGCATGTCTTGGCGTATGAAAAAATTAAAGAGACCTATGCCCAAAAAGGTTGGGAAACGCCCATGGTCGGAATTGCCCAAAGCGTACTCGTGTTCCGGGCTTCTTCGGGCTATTCATTAATGGACCGGGTTGCGGCAAATTCTTGCGATTTGATGTTTAACCGTTTATTTGTCAATGCGTTAGTACAGGGAAGGGCCTGTATTCTGGGATTTTTCTATGTTCACTTGCCGAAAGGAAGAACCCTGGATTTTATCGGTCTGAATTATTACACGCGGGTTTTTGTCGCCAGCCGCGGGTTTGGATTCCCGGAAATTACAGGCAGGGCGCGCGAAGAAGTTGCTGAACAGTTCCGCCATTCAGGTAAATATAATTTTCTTTCCTGGGAAATTTATCCGGAAGGATTGCATGTGTTCCTTAAAGAATTTTCGCGGTACAAATTGCCCCTTTTGGTTTCAGAAAATGGGATCGCGACCAACGATGATGCCGAGCGTACGGCATTTATCGTTGAGCATCTTAAGGCTGTGTCGCAGGCGATGGAAGAGGGGGCCCCTGTCATCGGATATCTTTATTGGTCGCTCTTGGATAATTACGAATGGAACGAAGGGTTTGTCCCGCGTTTTGGGTTGATAGAGGTGAACTATACGACGCAGGAACGAAAGGTCCGGGAATCGGCAAGAAAATTCGAAGAGATCATCCACTCAGGCATAAGTATCCCATAGGAGAATTATGAAGAATCGATATCGTAAGGTTATTTATGCGCTGGTGATAATATCCTGTTTCCTGGCGTCATCAGGGTGCGCCCATGTTACGCGGCATGCCGTACCGGAGAAGCTTGTCGGGACGGCCGTCGTTGTCGGCATGCCAGACCTGCGCTACTATACAGGCAAGCCTGTTTCACCCTTTATGCGGCAGAGCCTGGCAGATTCGTTTAAAGAGGAAGGCAAGTCAGACTATTTAGTTGACGGTATAAAGACCTATCCCGTGCTTATTATCGGCGGCGGCGTATCGAATAGCGCTTACGGTATAGGGTTATTGAAAGGGTGGACAGAGGAAGGCTCCCGGCCGGTGTTTAAAATAGTTACAGGCTACTCGAGCGGATCGATCCTCGCCACTGCCATATTTGCAGGAAAAGACTATGAAGACCGGCTTGCGGTCCTGTTTACCTCGATATCTACCAAAGATATCGTGAAAGACAGGGGCACTTTTGCCATCCTATTCGGAGATTCCGTGAATAGCTCAGCCCCGTTGGCTAAAAAAATCGATGATATTATGGGTGAGGATTTCATGGCGAAGATAGCCCAAGAGCATAAGAAGGGGCGCAGGCTATACGTAGGGACCACGGATTTTGACGCCCAGGGGTTTGTTATATGGGATATGGGAGCGCTCGCATCCAGAGGAGACCCCGATTCGGTTAAGATGTTCCGCAAAATAATCCTGGCCTCATGCTCATTCCCGGCCATGCTTCCTCCGGTCTATTTCCAGGTTGAAGCCGGCGGCAAGCGTTATGATGAGATGCATGTTGATGGCGGGGTTATCGGCGGGGTTTTTTATATTAACCAGTTAATGGAAGGCGATGGAGTAAGGACGCAGTTATATATCCTGAACCTGTGTTATATGTCGCCGCACTCGAAACAGGTAGAAGACAACCTGGTGGCGATGACCTCTCGCCTGATCGAAAGTAATGGAGCGTCAAAAATGATCGGGGACACTTACAGGCTTTACGCATTCGCGAAGGAAAAAGGATGGGATTATAATTTAGCGTATATTCCGGAAGATTTTAATCCTCGTCAAAAGGAGATGTTCGACAGGGAGGAGATGCAGAGGCTCTTTAAGCGCGGATACAATGACGCGATTGGAGGGTATAAGTGGCACAAGGCTCCGCCCGGACTCGTGGCAGAGGGAAAATAGCTCGGTGAGGCTGATATGAAGACTAATAAAGAGATAATCCGGTTTATATTTGCAGGGGCTATTGTCAATGCAACAGACTTCAGCGTTTATTATATTTTGTTGCATTTTCTGACTTATAGCATATCTAAAGGTATCTCTTTTACGTGCGCAGGTGTTGTAGGGTATTTGCTTAATAAATTTTGGACATTTAAACACCGCCAACGATCGTATTCTGAAATTGTCCGATATGTGCTGGCCAGCATTTTAGCTTTAGGGATCAATGTTTTAACAAATCAAACTGTTCTCAACATACGGCCCGGGGCTGTTATATTAGCATTAATTATTGCCACGGTATTAACAGGTATATTTGCCTTTGTTTGTTTTAAATGGTGGGTTTTTAGGACGCCGTCCAAAGACGGGGTTCCTTTAGCGTGGTGGAGATGGTTCCCATTGAGGTATGCAGTAGGGGCTATCGCGCGGCGGAAGGGATTTATAGACCCTCTTAAAGTCATATCCCAGTTGGAGAATTTTGCGCAACCGTCGGAAGTAGCGGCTCCGATGGAACTTGTGCGTTCCGGTATAGTCCTGCACGCCCGCGGCTTGATAAATAATTTAGCCATCCAGCATAACCTTGATTGGATCTGGCCGTACTGGGTCGAATGCCAGTATAACCCCCGGAACGACGCGTTTATCCCCCGTTCATTTTCCTTGACGCAGATCAATCTCACCCATAGGAATTGGACGGCTTTGGGCGTCCCCGACAGCAATGAATTTTCCATAGTCGACCCGCGCGGCCTCGTTACTCCTTGTTACGACGGCTGGTCGATTGACGCGTGGATCATCCCTGCCGAGGGGAAGCCGTTGATCCCCTCCCGCTTAGCGGAGGTTTCACAGAGGTTGGATACGGATGGCGGCCTTTGCGTAATTACAGAATCCCACCTTGATAAATTGATGCTTCGAGTCAAAGCCCGGGTCATCGGGTCAGCGCAATCTCCGGTCTGCCAGGTCCAGGTTGAAGGATCCGCTGATAAAGCGGCGCGGCTCGTCATTTCCCTGCGGCCGTATAATCCCGAGGGTGTGAGCTTCGTACATGACATCGCCTTGCTTGAAAACCGGATGGGCTGGAAGGTGAACCTAAAAAATTACGTGTATTTTAATATTCTCCCGGAGCAATGTGAAATATCGTATTATCGCCACGGCGATGTTTATAGCCGTTTGCCGCTGCGGGAAGGCAAGAAAGAAATTTGGTGCAGGGTCGGAATGGCCTCCGCGGCAGCGGTATATGAACTGGAAGAAGGACAAACGCGGGAAATCACGGTTTCAGCGCCTCTGGACGAAAATGTGGCCGAAAAAGGGTCTTATACAGATGACCAGCGTACCGCCCAACTTTCGTGGGAGAAGAGCCTCCAGCCGGAGTGCTCACTGCAGATCCCGGATGAACATTTTAAGTTCCTTTACGAAACGGCTGTCCGCACCATGGTCTTGCATTCTCCAAAGGAAGTTTATCCCGGGCCGTATATTTACCGGCGGTTTTGGTTTCGTGATGCCGCTTTTATATTATACTCTTTGTTGTGCGTCGGGTTTAAGGAGCGTGTCCGGCGCTCTTTGGATTGTTTCCGCTCGCGCCAGACAGCCCAAGGTTATTTCCTCTCCCAGGAAGGCGAATGGGATTCTAACGGCGAGGCCTTGTGGATCATGCGCCAGTATTGTGAGATGACAGGGAGTATTCCGCCGAAAGAATGGAAAGAATCCATACAGAAAGCCGGCAAGTGGATCTGCAGAAAGCGGCTGCCGGCGGATATAAAATTTGAACATGCCGGTTTGTTGCCGGCGGGTTTCAGCGCCGAGCACCTGGGGCCCAATGATTTTTATTACTGGGATGACTTTTGGGCCGTTGCGGGATTGAGATCAGCGGCCTTTTTGTGCGCTGCTTATAAGGATAATGATGAGGCTATTAATTTTGAAAGGGAGTCGAATGCATTGCTGGAGAGCATCGACCAAAGTTTAGTGAATGTCGCCATTCGTTTAAAAAGGCCTGCAATACCGGCCTCCCCTTATCGTCGTTTGGATACGGGGGTGATC
>CAISWF010000159.1 GCA_903889135.1 Candidatus Omnitrophota bacterium
ACAGCTCGACGACTGTGTCCGCAGCGAGTAATGTCAATGTTACCGTTCCAAACAGTATCTTCATCCCGAATAACGCCACATTCACGGTAGTAGATGCGCCCGGCGCCGCCGGCGTAAGTGTACCCGGTGCGATCGCATCAAGCGATCCCCGCATCACGTTCTCAGGCATAAGCTCAAACGGCGATCTTATCTTAACCGCAAGTCGCTCCGCAACCGGATTTTCCAGCTTAGTCGCCGGTTCTAATGCCTCCGGTGCCGCCGCCGTGCTCGATAATATTTCAAACCCATCAGCCGATATGACAACTGTCTTAAATATGCTAGAGGGGTTGAGCAATTCACAGACAGCCTCAGCCCTTGCCACCGTCGTCCCGGTCGTAGACAGCGGCGTGACCACGGTCAGCAATACCGCCATCAACCAGTTCATGGGGACGTCAACCGATAGGTTAGGCGGGCTCTTTGCGCAGGCGCAACAAGAAGAGGAGACCGGCGTATCTACCGGAAGCGAAGGGCGTAACGGCTTTGAGGCATGGGGCCAGGGCTTCGGCGAATACGCCCACCAGGACCCGCGCGGGACAAGTAACGGTTATCACGCCACTATCTGGGGCACGGCAATCGGAGGAGATATTCCATTGTTTAACGACAGGGTGCGTCTGGGCGCCAGCGGAGGCTATGCCCAGAGCGACATAAATTCCAAGGATAATAGCGGCGCAACCGATATTAACAGCTACCAGACTACCCTCTATGCCGGATACATAGACGGCGCAAAGCCTTATTACATAAACGGTGCTTTCTCATTCGCCTTTAACAAATACAAAGGTGCAAGGAACATAGCGGTAGGCACCATAATGAGGACTGCCGATGCCCATTACAACGGCCAGCAGTATTCGGTGTTAGTCGACGGGGGATATACCTTTAAGGTAAAGAGCCTTCATATAACCCCGATCGCCTCGCTGCAATACCTGCGCCTTAACCTGGCCGGATACACCGAGACAGGGGCAGACGCCCTTAATTTAGGCGTCAATCGCCAGCATTACAATATGCTGGAATCCGGCCTCGGCATGAAGTTCGAATGTCCTTTCGATACAGGGAATTCCACGGTTATCCCAGAGGTCCACGCGAAATGGCTGTATGATATCATTAATGGCACGCAGGCGACGACCTCGACTTTCTCAGGAGGAGGCGGCTCGTTCGCCACACAGGGGTTCAATCCTGCGCGCAACGCGCTTGACCTTGGGGCAAAGCTGACCCTGGCAACAAAATGGAACTGGAGCCTTGAGACCAACTATGATTTCGAATACAAGGAAGATTTTACGTCCCATACGGGTTGGGCTGATATTAAATACAGCTTTTAGCCTTCTTTTAACGCCGAAGGGATAATGATCCGGGTAAATCGGTTATTTACAATCCTGTCAGTTCTATTGTGCCTTGGCGGCTGCGCCACTTCCCCGATTTTTTTAAGCCGGGGTACCGCAGCCGGTGAAACAGCCCGAGAAAACGGGTTCAAAAAAACCCTCATCCCCGTCCGCAATTTCACGCTTCTTTCGTATATCAGGATCAAGGAGACAGGTAAGCCGTTGGTGATCTACATCGAAGGGGACGGCGTTGCGTGGGAGTCCCGTTCGCGCATCTCGTCCGACCCGACTCCCTCAGATCCGCTCGTTATCCGCCTGGCTGCTTTGGACCCCTCACCGAATGTGGCATACCTTGCCCGTCCGGGGCAATATCCTTCTCTGGGAGCGTCTCAGTGTGACCCTAAATACTGGACAGGAAGCCGGTTCTCGCAAGAAGTGATAGAAGATATGGACATTGCGGTCAGCCGGTTGCGAGAAACGGCCCAGGCGCCGTCGGTATCGCTTATCGGTTATTCGGGGGGAGCCGCCGTCGCGGTCCTCGTTTCAGCGGGGCGCGATGACGTTACGGGCCTGCGTACCATCGCCGGGAACCTCGACCATGAAGCGGTCAGTAAATGGAATAAAGTAAGCCCGCTCAAGGGTTCCTTGGATCCTATCGATGTCGCGGCCAAGATCAAGTCTCTTCCCCAGCGCCATTTCGTGGCTTACAACGACAGGATCGTCCCCGTATCTGCCGCTGAATCGTTTGCCGCTAAGATCGGGGACGGGAAACATGGGAGCATTACGATCGTCAAGGGCACCACGCACCATTCAGGCTGGGAAGATAAATGGCCCAACCTGCTTGATATCCCTCTATACGGTCAATAAGATCATTTGGTCGTAGTGGAAAAAAGTCATAAAAAAGAAGAATCAGCCAATTCCTATATTTTTCTATTCGCTTATAATCATGTATATTCGGAAGATAAGTAAATAAATGCATGAATTGGAGGTGATAAGATGAAAAAACACATATTTATTCCGATGGCGGTCGTTCTTGTTGCGGCAAGCTGCGTTATCGGCTGTGTGCCCGCGCACGCGCAGGATGACGGGAAGCAGAATCCTGTATGGTGCACGCCTCCGGCAGCCCCGGGAGATACCAAGGACAAGATAAAGACGGGATGGGGAGATCCTGACACCGTAAAAGACCTTGGTAAAGATGAAATGGGCCTCAAAATAGAAGAATGGGTATACACCAGCAAGCCTTTCACTTTTTTTAGTAAGAATGAGTATGTATGCGCGAACCGGTATCTGGTCTTTATAGGCAACAATCTGGTCAAGATCTCATCCTCCGAAGATGAAGTCCAAAAGCAATACGGCCAAAAACAATAAAAAGGAGACGGAAATGGAAAAAATGCGTATGGTAAAGAGGGCGTTGTCGGTTTTATGCATGGCTTTTGCGGTAATGTTTTGTCTGGAAACGTATTCGTATGCCGTAAGCGCGAAGGATATTGATGCCGGAGTGGATGTATCGCTTAAAACCCTTCGGGATATAAAAGGAGGCGGTGACGTCATAGATAAGGCGAAGGGGCTTCTTATTTTTCCATCGGTCTTTAAAGGGGCCATTGGAATAGGCGGTGAATACGGAGAAGGCGCCTTAAGGATACACGGTAAGACAGCCGATTATTACAGCACTGCCGCCGCTTCAATCGGATTCCAGCTGGGCGGGCAGAAGAAGACTATTATAATCGCGTTTATGACCGATGACGCTTTGAAAAATTTCAGGGACAGCGCAGGCTGGAAGATCGGCGCTGACGCATCCGTAGCTGTTATAGCTCTCGGGGCCGGCACCGAGATGAGCAGTGCCATTTCCAATAAGCCGATCGTTGCGTTCGTGTTCGGAGAAAAAGGACTGATGTATGACCTTAGCCTTAATGGCGCGAAGGTCACAAAGCTTCAAAGGTAGACATAAAAGGGCTGGATGGTTCCGTCCAGCCCTTTTTGCCGTCCATCCGCCCAGGATATGCGCCGAGGCCGGGCCCAGTCTCCATCAAAAATCCTTGATATAATAAGATATTATCTTTATAATAAAACCAGGTAAATTAAGGAGAAACAGGCCCGTGAATAACCCGATAAGATCTATTGCCTTGCCCGTTCTTTTGTTGTGCGCGGTCATGATACCCGGTGGCCCCTTGCTTGCCGCAGATCTTATGATAGCCAGTTTTGAGACTAGCGGCCGCTCCGACATCGGTACCGACATCGGCACATGGGATTACAACCCGCTCGATCCGAACCAGGGATGTACGATCGAGGTGATTCCCCTAAAAGAAATGACAGGCAGAGAGGGAGCCGAGTCGCGCGTCCTGAAGATATCATACAGCGTATCATCCCGGATGCCGGCTTTTAACGGCGTTTACGTCAAACTGAACAATACCGACCTTACTTCTTACGACGAGATGAGCATGCTGGTCAAGGGCGACCGCGATAAGGGATTTACGACTAAATTCAAGATCGAGTTAAAGAACGTCAGGGGTGAACGCGCGGTATACCTGGTCACGGGAATAACCGACCAGTGGCAAAAGCTTGTTATACCGGTCGAGGAGCTTAGGACGCTGGGCTCGATATCCGATTGGTCGAAAATGAAAGAGGTCGTCTTCACGTTTGATGATTTAACCGCAGATGTCAGGCAGGGCGTCCTCTACGTCGACGATATAATGTTCTCGAAGAAAGAGCAATCCCGATAGGGAAGAGGCTAAGATGCGTTCAAATAAGATCGTTCTATTGTTGCTTTTTGCGGCGGTATTTTTGGCCTCAAACCCCGTCTTTTGCGAGGAGACAGCCAAGGTCTTCATGATAGACGATTTTAACGGTAAGATAATGTTCAATCTCGCGGGCGGCAAGACGCAGGGCTATGAGGAGG
>CAISWF010000160.1 GCA_903889135.1 Candidatus Omnitrophota bacterium
CCTGCGCTGCCAAGAAACAAGGCACGATCTACATAGACGATATAGCGTTCGTAAAATAAGACATGAAGTAATGGGGTTCCTTGTCGGTCTGACATTTGATATTAAATCCCGCAAGGTCCCTAAAGGTTTTCCGAGTGATCTATGGGCCGAGCACGACAGCGAAGAGACTATCTTCGCTGTCGAGGAGGCCCTTAATTTTGGCGGGAACAAGGCAATAAGGATAGGCTCCTCCAAGCGCCTACTCTCCAAATTATCCTCCCTCAAATGCGATATAGTCTTTAATATAGCCGAAGGCATTTCCGGCAGGGACCGTGAATCCGAAGTCCCCGTGCTCCTCGATATCGCCGGAATACCTTATGCCGGTTCCGACGCGCTCACGCTTTCCGTCTCTCTTGATAAGATAATCTCAAAAAAAATATTCATGTATCACGGTATCCCGTCCCCGGCATATTTCGAATTAGTAAAGGGGGGAAGGATCGCCGTGCCAAAAGGGCTGAAGTTCCCGTTCATAGTAAAACCGAGATACGAGGGTTCGGCCAAAGGGATAGGACCCTGCTCGGTGGTCAGGGATATGCCGTCTCTCGGGAAGCAAGCGAATAAAATAATCAAGGAATATGGGCAGCCGGCGCTCGTGGAAGAATTTATAAACGGATGGGAGTTCACCGTCGGTATAATAGGGAACAGGGATCCCGCCGTCCTTCCTGTCGTGCAGCGCCACGTGGAGATCGAAACGGGATTGAGCAGCCACATCTTCGATAAAACCTGCACGGATAAGCAGGGCTTAAAATACAGGGATCTTATGGATATGGACGCGGCGCTCGAGGAAAGGATAAAGAAACTCGCGCTCGAGGCCTTCAAGGCGCTGGAATGCAGGGATTTCGCCAGGATCGATTTACGCGTGAACCCGAAGATGCAGATCTATATACTGGAGATAAACCCGCTTCCCTCCCTGGCGCGGGACGACTATTTTTCCATGGTCGCTGAACTGATGGGCATTACGTATGAAAGGATGATAAACATGATGTTCGGGGCCGCTTTGGACAGGTGCGGACTGCGGTGAAAGACGCGTATTTGCATCCGGCGATGAAGGACGCGTATTCGCATCCCGGTTTCTGCGATGTTGCCTACGACTGGGACAGGAGGCCGGAATGTGACTTCATAGAACGGTGCATCGAAAAATATTCAGAAGCGAAGGGCCGTTCAGTGCTTGACATAGCCTGCGGGACAGGGATACACCTTATGGAGTTCGCGCGGCGCGGGTACGAGGCGGCGGGTATAGACGAGAGAAAAGAGATGGTAGATTTTGTCGTGAAGAAAGCCGCTGCCGAACGGCTGAAGGTGAAGTGCGCGCAGGCGGACATGAAGAGATTTAACATGGGCCGCAGGTCCGGCTGCGCGATCTGCATGCTCGATTCGTTCAGGTACCTGTTGACCGACGAAGACATACTGTCCCATTTTGGATCTGTCGCCGCGTCGCTTGAAGACGGCGGGCTTTATGTCATAGACCTATGGATGCCGGAGGATGACCGTATCGGAGGATGGGAGGACCTTTGCTGGACCCAGGAGCGCGGGGGCATCCGCGTAGACGCGAGATATCTCCAGCACGGGGAGACTTTCGACCCGGAGAAAAAGACCTTCGATGACGAGCTAATATTTAAAGTGACCGGCCCCTCGGTCAATTCTACCGTGACCTCGAGGGCCAAGACCAGGGCCCTGCTCTTCTCCGAATTCCGGGAACTTGCGGAAAAGGCAGGATCGTTCGAATTTAAGGAAAAATTTTATAATTTTGACTTTAAATCTAAAGAGGGATATAATATTAAATCAATAAGGACGAATTTGGTCCTAAAAAAACGGAGGTAAACAGATGCCGAAGAGCCTGCGAGGGTATTTTGCTTTCACGATTTTAGCCGCTGTTTTAGCCTATCTCCCCGGTTGCGCAGGCATAGAACCTCCGTCCGCCAAACAGATAATAGAGCACCCGTTCGGCACCTCCATGCTCAGGGCCGGCCTTACTAAGGACCAGGTCCTCGCGCAGTGGGGGGAACCGGACCTGAAGGAATACGATAATGCCGGCAAATGGGGCAACGCGAAGGAGAGATGGACATATTACGCCAGGATGAGCGGCCTGCCGGTGGATCAGGGATATCTTACAAGGACCCAGTATCTCTATTTTGACGGGAAGAACCTGGTCAGATATAATGAGTGACGGGACGAAAAAGTTCGATTGCTGCGTCCAGTGCAAAATATTCTGGGATTGCAGGACCCGCCCGGATAACCTGGCGAGGGAAGGGAAGAGCCAATGCTGTTCCTCCTGCGGCAGCTTCGAGTTGTGCAGGATAGTGAACGAAAAGATAAAAGGGGAAGCCGATGAGGCAGCCTGATCATTCACGTCCCGGACATATGAAAACCGCGCATAAACAAAATGTGCGGTTTTTTTATTTTATTCTTGACAGATCAAGGATTAACAAATATCATACATATAACATCTTGTAGCATATATTAGGCATGCTTAAGACTTATTAATAAGTGTTAACACATCAAAAGAGAGGGTGCAGCCATGAGCGCATCGCAAAACAACCTTATAACGGTTGACGAGCTCTCCAAGCTCTACCAGATGTCGAAGGCTACGATCAATTATTACACTAACATGGGCCTGCTGCATATAGCCGACAAAAAAGGCAATAAGCGCCTTTACGACAAGCTGGAAGTGGAAGAGAGACTCGGGAAGATCAAAGACCTGCGGATGAGCGGTTATAGTCTCAGGTTGATCCGTAAACAATTCACTAAGTAGAAGCAAAGGAGCCTAAGATGCTCGACGATCTTAAAAAGATAATTAAGAGATTAAGCGAACTCGACGTAGCTAAGGACGTTACGCCTGTTCCGGCCGGCGAGCCCATAAAGGAAGAATCAAGGTTATTTAACGTCAGCAGGCAGATAATAGCCATAACTAACCAGAAAGGCGGCTGCGCAAAGACGACCACCTCGGTAAACCTTTCCGGCTGCCTCGCCCACAGGGGATTCCGCGTGCTTCTTATCGATCTTGACCCCCAGGCGCACGCGAGCCTCGGGATGGGAATCGATAAAGATAACATAGAGAGGACAATATACGACGTCCTGATGAATAACGTCTCCCTTGAGGACGTGATCCTGAAGACCGAGGTCGAGGGGCTCGATATCGCCCCCTCGAATTCCATACTTTCCGGCGCCCAGCTCGAACTCGCCACTGTCCTGGGGCGCGAGAACGTATTGAGGATCGCGGTAAGGAAGCTCCTCCTGAGGAAGGATTACGATTTTATAATCTTCGACTGCAACCCCAGCCTTAACCTGGTCACTATAAATGCGCTGGTAGCCGCCGACTCCATATTGATACCCATACAGGCGCATTATTATTCGCTCGAGGGCATGAAGGAGCTGTTTTCCACGATAGACATAGTCAGGGAGCGGCTTAATCCGGACCTCCAGGTCCTCGGCATATTGGCCACCCTTTATGATATGCGCACCAAGATAAGCGCGAAGATGCTTGAGCAGATACGGGAATATTTCAAGGGAATGGTTTTCAATACGATTATACGCAATAACGTGAAGCTCTGCGAGGCGCCGATATATAAGAAGCCCATCCATCTTTATGATGACCGTTCGGCGGGAGCTAAGGATTATTTCAGCCTGACAGATGAGGTAATAGCCAAGACGCAAAAATGCGAGGTGAGGATTGACGCAGGAAAAACCTCCTGAAGCTAATAAGGATCAGGACCTAGTAAAGAGCATCTTCGAGCGGAACAAGCAGGCACCCGCGGCTAAAAAGATGTCATCCCTTTTTGGCGGAGCGCCGCCGGCCGCTCTCAAGACGCTCACCGTTGAAAAGAAGAAGACGGTTAAAGAACTTTCGCCTGTCGGTATAGAGCTGGGAGAGGGCAGTATATCGGCCATACAGCTCGGGAAGTCGGACGGGCAGCTGGAAGTTTTCAAATCGGCGTCAAAAAATATCCAGAACGTACGCGGCTCTATACGGCAGCTCTTATCGGAGAACGGAATGAGCGGTGACGCGTCAATAGGGCTTTCTGCGAACGACGTCCAGTTCCGCATACTCAACCTGCCTCCTATGCCTCAGGCTGAAGTGGAGGGTGCGGTAGAGTGGGGAGTGGCGGAGGCGCTTGGTATCGAGGCGCGCCGCATCGGGGATTACAGCTTAGACTACGCGGTGATCTCGCCGGACGAGATGTCAAACCGCGGCAAGAAAGTTTTTGTCGCGGCTGTACGCAGGGATCTGGTGGCGGAGAAGATGAGAGAAGTAGCCGAAGCGGGATTGAATGTTATCGCGGTCGAGCCCTCGGCCTTGGCGCTTTACGCGGCCTTCTGCGCGTATTCGCCGGGCGTCCCGGAGGCATCGAGACTCACGCTCCTCCTCAATATAGGGCTTGAGGCCAGTTATCTCGTTATAGCTGTCGGCCGCGACGTTTACACCGTCCAGACGATCGTTTTTACCGAAAAGCAGTTGCGCGGGGCGCTAAATGACGGGGGAGATGTCCTTTCCCAACCCTCGGCCTCGGCCTTCGAAAATCTTATCGTGGATATAGAGCATTCCTATAAGTCGGTATCTAACCAATTCCCGGACGCGGGCAGCATAAGCCTGGGCTCTATCGCCGTCTCCGGGCCCGGCGCGAAACAGAAGGGTATAAGCGCTTTCCTTAAGAAGACTTTTAATATACCGTCCGAGGTCTTCGATCCGCTGAAGGCCGGGACCGAATACGCCGCAGCTGTCGGGTTGGCGTCAAGAGGAAAAGAAGAAGATGAAACGCTTTAATCTCATACCGAGGCAGGGCAAAAAAGGGAAACCTGTCTTTGCGGTAGATGCCATACTTAAAAAATGGAAATTAAACCGGATCACGGTCATAGTTGTAATAATTGCGGCGGCCGTAGTGCTTCCTAACATCATCTCAAAGTACCGCGAGAACAATCTTCTGAAGGCGAAGCAGCAAATCGAGGCGATGAAGCTGGAACGCAACCGCCTCCTGGGCAGGCGGCAGCAGACGGCTAAGGATTATGACCTGCTGGTAAAGAAGAAGGCGGTCGCCGACGAACGGCTTCAATACCTTAAAGAGGCCAAGACGGGCAAGCCCGGCGAGTTATCGCAGTCGCTCGTTTACCTGCCCACCCTTATACCGGAAGAGATATGGATAAACAAGCTCACGATAACCCATGACGGCGCCGTCATAAACGGCTCGACGCTGAACAACGAAGCGGTATCGAAATTTATGGATAATTTGAACAAGTCGAACAAGTTTAAAGGGTCGAGCTTTAATTTCACGCAGAAGAGCGAGATCGGCCAGTCAACTTTATATAATTTTGAGATCGCGACCAACTTAACAAAGTAAAGGGCGGATATGGACTGGAAAGGGCCGTTGGAATTTTTAAAAAAGATGGGCAAGAGAGAGAGGCTGCTTCTCATCGCGCTCGTGATCGTGGTAGGCGGTTCTTTGGTCTACCGCGTCGTGGGCCAGGGCTTACTTTCCGAGCAGAAGAAATCGAATAGCGAGCTTCAGAAAGCCCTGGACGATAAAGCCAAGGCGTCCGCCGATCTGGAGGTTGTGAGGGCCCAGGACACCGCGCAGCAGAAAGAACTTGCCGGCCTTCAGAGGAATTACGATAACACCCTGAAGGACATAGCCTCATACGAAGAGAAGATACCGGCCGCCGGATCAGTGACCCAGTTTTTGGGCGAGATCACGCGCCGTTCGGAAGGACTGGGCATGGATTTCGAGTCGATCCGGCAGAATATCGACAGGGAGAAAGAGGGCTATCTCAAGTTGAAACTCGACATGAAATTTTCCGGCCCCTATTCCAGCGTGGTGAATTATCTTAACCGCCTCGAGAACCTTTCCGATTATCTGTCGGTATCAAGCATAGATATATCACAAACCAAAGAAGGCGCTCAGCACGCGAAGACGACCATGGAGCTCTCGATGCTGCTGCTCGAGAAGGGCATAGACCTTACCATAAAAGAAAAAGAGGCGCCGCCGGCCCCGTTGGTTCTCAAGCTCGATCCTTTTGTCTCTAAGAGGCCCGAGAATAAAGATAAAGCCAAGGATTTCAAGCTCTCCGGCATAACGGGAGCCGGTAAAGACTCTACCGCTATAATAAATGATGAAGTCGTGAGGGCGGGCGCGAAGCTCGGAGAGTGGCAGGTAATGCAGATAGTATCGGATGCGGTCACGCTGTCTAACGGGATCGAGACCGTTACCGTCACACTTAACAGATAAGAAAGAGGGGAAAGATGAAAAAGATACTGGCAACCTTAACGGTAACCTTTTTACTGGCTATCGGGGTTTCGGGCGTGATCTCGGCTGAAGAGCCGGTTCTCTCGCAGCCGGTGGAGATGCCGGGCCAAACCGCCCAGCCGGTGATTTTGCCGGCAGCCCCGCCGCCTCAAGCGCCGCCGCAGGGCGCCGTCATCACGAACGAGTCAAATCCCGTGATCTCGCTCGATTATAAGGACGCCGACATAAACGCGATATTGCGCTCCCTCGCGTGGTCTTACGGCCTCAACCTGGTCACGAGCTCGGACGTCAAAGGGAAAGTGACCATAAACTTAAAGAACATAACACTCGATGAAGCGCTCGACGCCATATTAACGGCGAGCGGCTATGTGCACATACGCCGCGGGAATATCGTTTATATAAGTTCCGGGGCTAACGAAGGGATAGACATGGTCAGCGAGCCGGTCTTCCTCAAATATCTCAAGGCCGCTGAGGCGCAGAACCTCCTGCGCAAGGTCATTTCCCAGAAGGGTGATATAAAAGTTGATGAAGTATCGAATATGCTTATCATCA
>CAISWF010000161.1 GCA_903889135.1 Candidatus Omnitrophota bacterium
TAAGGTCCCTAATACATGCTAAGTGGTAAAGGAAGTGAGATCACGTAAACAGCCAGGATGTTGGCCCAGAGGCAGCCATCATTTAAAGAGTGCGTAACAGCTCACCGGTCGATTGCGAGTCTGCGCCTACAATGATCGGGGCTAAACGTATAACCGAAGCTGCGGATTATATCATCTTCGGATGATGTAGTGGTAGGGGAGCATTCCACGTTAGAGTGAAGGTAGACCGAGAGGACTACTGGACGAAGTGGAAGAGATTATGCAGGAATGAGTAGCGAAAAAGCCCGTGCGAAACGGGCTCACCGAAAGTCTAAGGTTTCCTGGGGAAGGTTAATCCGCCCAGGGTTAGTCGTGCCTAAGCTGAGGCCGAAAGGCGTAAGCGATGGACAGTGGGGCAAAATATTCCCACACCATCTATTTGGCGCTATCAGTACGGAGTGACGCAGGAGGTTAAGTCTACCCGGTTTTGGATGTCCGGGGTTGCGCTTGTAGTATTCCGCGCAAGCGGGAGACAAGGAGCGCGAGGATCCCAATCTACGGAAAGGGAGAACTGGCCCACACCATGCTGCCAAGAAAAACCTCTGTTACGAGTCAAGTAGATGCACGTACCGCAATCCGACACAGGTAGACGGGCATAATATGCTCAGGTGATCGAGAGAACCCTCTTTAAGGAACTCGGCAAAATGACCCCGTAACTTAGGGAAAAGGGGTGTCTCCGTTGGTGAGCTGTACAAGCAAGCTGACGGGGATCACAGTTAAGAGGATCAGATGACTGTTTAGCAAAAACACAGCACTCTGCTAAGTCGTCGATACAAGACGATGTATAGGGTGTGACACCTGCCCGGTGCTGGAAGGTTAAGGGAAAGGGTCAATCTGGAGCAATCCGGATGAAGCCTAGAACTGAAGCCCCAGTAAACGGCGGCCGTAACTATAACGGTCCTAAGGTAGCGAAATTCCTTGTCGGGTAAGTTCCGACCCGCACGAATGGTGTAACAATCTGATCGCTGTCTCAAAGAGGGGTTCGGCGAAATTGTAGTGGCGGTGAAGATGCCGTCTTCCCGCGAATAGACGAAAAGACCCCAGAACCTTTACTGTACTCTGGTATTGGATTTTGGTCCAGTATGTGTAGGATAGGTGGGAGCCTTTGAAGTCCTGGCGCTAGCCGGGATGGAGGCGACGTTGAAATACCACCCTTACTGTATTAGAATTCTAACCTCGACCCTTTTAACAGGGCGTGGAACAGTGCTAGACGGGCAGTTTGACTGGGGCGGTTTCCTCCTAAAGAGTAACGGAGGAGCACAAAGGTTCCCTCAGTGCGGTTGGTAATCGCACGGTGAGTGTAAGGGCAGAAGGGAGCTTAACTGTGAGTCTGACAAGACGAACAGATGCGAAAGCAGGTCCTAATGATCCGGCGGTTTAATATGGAATTGCCGTCGCTCAACGAATAATAGGTACTCTGGGGATAACAGGCTTATCGGTTCCGAGAGTTCATATCGACGAACCGGTTTGGCACCTCGATGTCGGCTCATCGTATCCTGGGGCTGGAGAAGGTCCCAAGGGTCCGGCTGTTCGCCGGTTAAAACGGTACGCGAGCTGGGTTCAGAACGTCGTGAGACAGTTCGGTCTCTATCTTTCGCGGGTGCAGGATACTTGCGAGGAGTTGCCCGTAGTACGAGAGGACCCGGGCAAACGAACCTCTGGTGTTCCAGCTGTCACGCCAGTGGCAAAGGCTGGGTAGCCATGTTCGGAAGGGATAAGCGCTGAAAGCATCTAAGCGCCAAGCCCACCTCAAAACTAGGTATCCCCCATCGTATGATGGTCTAAGGCACCTTGTAGTCTACGAGGTTGATAGGCCGGAAGTGTAAGCCCTGTAAGGGGCGAGCTTACCGGTACTAATATGCCGATCGGCTTGGCCACTTTGAATTTTAAGTGGCAAGTTTAGAGTTGTAGTCAATATTCTGCTATGCAGTTGTCGATGATTTTCCTGGTGGTTATGCCGAGGGGGTCACACCCGTTCCCATTCCGAATACGGAAGTTAAGCCCCTCAGGGCCGATGGTACTTAGCTGGTAACGGCTCGGGAGAGTAGGACGCTGCCGGGATAAATATCCCTCGCTGGTTTTTAACGGAACCGGCGAGGGATTTATTTTGCCTGCTGCGCGCCTTGACACTAAGGCGATATATGGTATAATCCTTTATACGATGAAAATATTATACGATCGGCAGAGAGGTGTGGGCGGTTATTCTCTTATTGAGATGACGATCGTCCTGTTCATTATCCTGGCGTTCCTTTCGATGAGCGTGCCGTTTTTCGCCAAGTTCTTGCCGCAGACCGGGCTTAAGACCGCGGAGAGGGAGATCGGAACGGTCCTCAGGACCGCAAGGAGTTACGCCCTTTCACTGAATAGCAATTATAATGTCGTATTCGATACGACCGCTACGCCGAACACGTACCGCATAACTAATTCTTTGAATGCCACGCAAGATAAGACTTATCAGTTGCCGACGAGCGTGCATTTCACCGCCCCCGTTACGATCACATTCGCTTCAAACGGCGGCCTTGCGAGCGGCAGCGCAACCAGCGTGACGATTGTGGAAACGAATGATGCTACAAAAACCAGGACAATAACAGTGGAGGCCGCGACAGGAGCGGTTACAATTCCGTAATGACCCACAGAACCGGTCCGAAAGGATTTACCTTAATAGAGATAGTCATCTCTCTCGGCATCCTGCTGATAGGGATACTCGCGGTCCTGGCCCTCTTCCCGGTCGGTTTCGATTCGGCAAGCCGTTCGGCTGATCTGACTAAAGCGACGGTATATGCGCAAAATAAAATGGAGGAGATAAAAAGGGTAGGTTTTCCGGTCGCCGCAGTGGGCACGCCCACCGCCTTTACCGCCCTCGACCCTGATTCGGATCCGCGTTTTAAATACACGGTGATCGTCTCAACGGCCGGATTGCCGGCAAATTGCCAACAGGTTACGTTAACCGTATCATGGAATTACAAACAGAGAACCCTTAATGAGAATTTTGTCACAATTATCGCGTCGCTCGGCCCGTAGAAAGGGCCTCACCTTAATAGAGATACTGGTCGTATCCGTCATATTCGCCATAATCGCGACCTCGCTCTTTATAGTATTCAAGGCCGGCCTTGAATCGTGGCGCAGGACGCAGGGCCATCTCGAGGTATACCAGAATGCGCGCTCGGCCCTGGACATGATGACCAGGGATCTCTCGGCCGCTTATTTGAACTCCGGTAATGCCGCGATAACGTTCAAGGGGTATCACAACGGTGGAACGCCGCCCCCATGGGGATGGAAAGCGAACAGCGGGGGAGACGAGGTCTATTTCATCGCAGCCTTAAACCCCACCCTTAACAACGCGTCCGCGAAGTTCGAGTTGTGCCAGGTGGGTTATTGGTATGACAGCAACGCCAACCAGCTGGTGCGTTATTATTATGCCCAGGTCGGGGCCGCGCCTGATTATGATTTCAGTTCCGGAAACGGCGCCTCTTCGAAAGTCGCTTTTAATGTTACCGGGCTTACTTTACAGTATTATGGCGTCGATTCCAATGGCAATGCCGTTGGTCCCTATACTACGTGGGACTCAACAAGCGTATCCCCGCCCCCTCCGGTCCAACTGAACATGAAGCCGACAAAGGTTGAGATCACCCTGACTCTCCGGGACCCCAGTACCGCCAAGGCGCAGAAACTTTCAGCAGGCGTCTGCATCCCTCAGTAGGGAGGGCTCTTATAGCAATAAAATCGTACCAAAAAGCAAAAGAGTACCATTGACAATGGCAATTTTATCGTCTACACTTATGTAATGAACCAGTCCCTTTGGCTTTCCAACCGTGAGAGAATAAGCTGAAGGGATTAAAAAAGTGGAGAATTTCGAAACGTGATGAAATATTGGGCTTTTAAAAAGAGACCGGGAATAGCTTTACTGTTGACGATAGGCATCTTGGGCCTGATATCGCTCATAGGGATAAGCTTTGCCCTGAATATGCTCCTTACGCGAAAGGAAGCGGCCAATTTCATGAATTCCGCGCGGGCCCGCTATGTCGCCGAGGCGGGGATAAAAAGGGCGATAATGGATATCCGCGCGCAGGCCGCCTCATCTTCCTATCCCGATCTCAAGACCTATATCAACGGTTATGTCGCCGCTAACGGGACGAATGCAGCGTTCGGCGGAGGGACTTATACCCTCGCTATAACCTCGGAAGAAAATAAGGTAAACATCAATACCTTCGATGAGACGGACGCAAGCCAGGTAAATATCCTAAAAACATTTCTCACAGACCAGCAGGTCGCGAACATAATAGATTACAGGGATGCGGATTCGACGGACACCGTAATAAACGGGACGTCGGGGAATATAGAGGGTACCGCGCAGTGCAAGAACAGACTTTTCGATTCAATAAACGAGATAAGGGCCGCGACGGGAATAGACCAGAACACTTTTGCCAACAATAAGGACAAGATCACCGTATATAAGCCCATTATAAGAGGGGGGCTGCTCGGGAAATACTACAAGAATATTACGGGCATATCGCCTAATGTAGCCATAGACAAGAGCAGTTTCGCGAAAAAGGTTGTCGAGCTCGGCCCTGTGTACCAGACTCCCGATGACCAGCCCCTCCCGGGCACGGATGGCGACTCGGGAGATGCCTGGGCCGAGACCCATGATGCCGAATTCGCGGGAGGCAGTTCCCTGGCAGCGCCGGGCGATTACGGATTGAACACATTCGGCGTAATATGGACCGGCTACCTGGAGATATTGCAGTCTGAAATAAACACGCCGATCGATTTCTGGATAGCGAGCGATGACGGCGCGCGCTTCTATATCATTGACGGGGCTGTCGAACAGAAAGTCTGCGACATCTGGACCGATACAGGCGCCTCGAACTATCCATGGGAGAGGACGGCTCACGGGACGTTTACGTTCACGCGGCCCGGCTGGTACAGGATACGCCTGGAGTATTACGACCAGGGCCACTATAATTCCGTGCAATTGAAGTGGAAGGACCCCTCGTTCGGCCCGGCCGCGGTCATACCCGCGGAGCGCCTTGGTTACGATCCTCCGACAGAGGTCCAGGGAGGATATAACCATTCCGGAATTTATACGATAACCGCAACCGCCTCAGTCGCGGTGGGCGGGCAGGCAGCGGCGACGAGACAGATGACCGCGGTGGCCGAGGTATTCGACACCTGGACGCAGACCACGAAAGAAGAATTTTACGCCGCGTGGTTTAACCGGCAGGGCAACTTCGCCGACGGCGAGGTCTTTAACGTGAACTGGCTGGACAGCTGTCCGACGGATGAAGACTTATGGGATGCGGGGACTTCTAAGATGCACTGGGAAGAGAATTATGCGAAGATCCCGGACTCCGTGAAGCTGGGCTACTGGGATAATTTCGATGAGGATCCCGCCTTTTCAGCCGTCATGATGAAAGGGTACGCGTGGAACAGGGGGTGGTGGGGGACATATCCCACCGGGAGCGGCACTTTAAATATAAGTTACCAGGATTTCCAAAATAGCGGGGGAAGCCAGGGTAATGAGTTATATCTTCATAACAATACATTTGAGGCCAAGCATTTTGAGTTAAACAGGTATTATTTCAAGCCCAACACGCAGAGCGTCTTTGTCAGGGCTTATACAGAGGAGCCGGCGCCTTCAACCCGCATAGCATGGAGGGGATCGGGCACAAAATATGCAGGACCTCTGCCGCCGCCGACCGCGCCTTACGCAGGAGCGGGCGGGAAATGGGTTTATTTTTACGACCAGAACGGCAACGGGTTTGTGGATGCCGGCGAACAGCTCTTCCCGGTTTACGACGCCAGGAACGGCAACGCCCCGGTATATATTTATAATCCGACCCCGCAGTATAGCTGGGACTTGCAGAATCCCCCGGCTCCCGGTTCCTATGATTATTGGCAGCCGGAGGCGCCTCCTTGCGGGTGCTGGCTTTTCGCCAAAGGTTCTGCCGATGATACGTCTCCGGGGTGGGTCGGCGGCGCAACAATTATACCGAACGGTTATAAGACGTTATTGACCGACGGGCACGGAAACCTCCCTGTAATAACTGAGCCGCTCCCGCTCTGGCCGTTCGGCGATACCAACGAGATCCGGCTTTATCAAAACGCTTTTACATACATTCAGTTTAATTATCAACCGAAAAAGGTCATTTCTATGATCGGTTGGGATAACGGCGCCAGCGCCGCGCAGTACTCCGGCTGGATAAACGGGGCTTTAGGGAATAATCTGGCGGTCTCGGCGGCTGGTTATGCCTCTAACCCGATATTTAAGTTTGTGGCCAATAACCAATATCTGGGCGCGGATTGGTCTACTTTCGACAGGGGACAGCATATAATCGGGCCTGCGGACTGGCCGTATGCCGGCGCGGTAACGACGATGGATACATATTGGGATGATATACGCTGCATGGCGGCGAGCGGGTATATCGCTTCCGCGCCTTTTTATGCCGGCTCATCTCCGGTAAGATGGGGGACGATCTCGTGGACGGGGCAACTGCCCGCGAATACCGCTATCGCCGTTTATGACAGGACCGCGGCCGATAAGAGCAGTATTCCGACGACCGATTCGGGCTGGACCGCCGCGGCGAGCACCGGAGCGGCGATAGGGGGCACCTCTCCATGGCTGCAATATAAGGCCGTGCTTTCCACGACGGCTATAGACAGGACAAATTATCAGGCGAGCTCAAGGACGCCTGTCCTGCAGGATGTCACCGTTACATATTTTCCCGTTATACAGATCAAGTATTGGAGGCAAGGGTCATGAGTAGGATCGCTATAGCTCTTACGATTTTAATCCTGTTTTTTGCAATAATTTCGACACGTGCCGATACAATAGTGCTCCAAAATGGCAGGACTCTTACTGGTGAGATAACAAGTCAGGCCGATGAATACGTGGAGATAAGGTTAGGTTCCGGAAAGATGAGATTGAACAGGGCAGACATAAAGTCTTTTGAGATAAAAGAACCGGCTGAAGGTTATTCGAAGGTCGACCTGCCCTCACTGGAGAAGGCGGGAAAGCCGGAAGAGGCCACGGCCAAAAATGCCGGCCCGGTTTTAAAAATGGACCTCGAAGCGGAATATGTTAAAGGCAGGATAAAGGTGACGGGCAGATCCGGCCTGCCGCGGAGGACCGCGGTCACGGTTTATTTTAAGAGCACGGACGGCGTTATCGCCGCGAAAGAGGCAGTTACGAAGAATGGTAATTTTTATGCGGCTTTCGGCCCCTTCGAAAAGGGGCTGTCCGCAGGCGAATATATTATTGAGGCGAGGGCGGAATCTAAAGACAAGGAAACGGTCTTCGGGTCACGCCCGCTCATTATAGGCACTGCCGCGCAGGTGAGCATGAGCGAGAGCGAGGAGAGGAGGAAGCTCGCCGTGACCACAAAGGAAGTGCAGTCGCTTTACGAAGAGCTGGAGAAGGCATACGCGGAAAATAAAGAGAATTTTGACAAAAAGAAATGGGATGAATGGTCCGAGGAATGGTTTAACAGGGTGAACGCTCAGGTCCGGGGTTACTCCGGGACAGATATCGTATCGTTATATCCGCGGGCGCACAGCAGGCTGGAGGCGTGCATGCACCAGATCATACTTTTGCATACCGCATATTCACTGGATCTCGCCGTGGCCGCGCAGGAAGACGGCGTCAAAGAGGATGGAAGGCCGCATTCGCCCAAGCTGGAACCCCAAACCCTTAAGGACTCGATCGACAAGGGGTTGGCCGAGGCAAGGAAAGAGGTCCCGCTGGTCGCCGCGAAATAACCGGTTTATTTTTCCGCTTGACAAGGATTTCTGCCTACGATATATTAAATTATACTTATGGATAGATACCCCGCTCAGAACATCCGTAACGTGATTTTCGTTTCGCATTCCGGTTCGGGGAAGACTTCACTGATCGAGGCGCTCCTATTTAACGCCAAGATGACCACCCGGCTCGGTAAGGTCGCGGAAGGCAACACCCACTCTGACTACAATTCCGATGAAATAGAACGGAAGATCTCCATCACCTCGAAATTCCTTCACCTTATCTGGAAGAACACAAGGGTCCATATCCTCGATACGCCGGGGTATGCCGATTTCGTCGGCGACGTGATAGCGCCCCTGCGCGCGGCCGACGCGGCCGTGCTTTTGATCGAGGCGGTCCACGGCATCGAGGTCGGAACCGAACGGGTATGGCAATTCCTGGAGGAGAGGAACCTCCCGCGCGCGATATTCATAAATAAACTCGATAAAGAGAACGCCAGTTTTGAGAATACCCTTAACTCGATACGCGACAGGTTCGGGAAACAATGCGTCGCGCTGCAGCTTCCGGTAGGGGAGCATCTTTCGCTCAAAGGCGTTGAGAGCGTCCTGCCGAAGGACGGCAGGTATAAGGAAGAGCTGCTCGATGCGGTCGTCGAGACCGACGACACGCTCACCGAGGAATTCCTGGAAGGCAAGGAGATCTCCCAGGAGGAGATGACCAAGGCGCTCAAGTCGGCGTGCGTTTCGGGAAAGATCATCCCGGTTTTTTGCGGCTCGGCCGTGCAGAATATCGGAGTGACGCAGCTACTGGACGCGATCGTCGACCTTTTTCCATCGCCGGCAGACAGGCCGCCGGTCGAGGGCATAAATCCGAAGACGAAAGAGCCGGCCAAGAGAAATCCCGTCGAAACCGAACCTTTCTCGGCTTTCATATTCAAGGATATATTCGATCCCTATGTAGGACATCTTACGCTCTTCAAGGTATTTTCCGGGACCGTAGAGTCCAATACGGGTTTCTATAATTCCTCGAGGGACCTCAAGGAGCGAATAGGCCAGATCTATGTCCTGCAGGGCAAGGAACAGGTGCCCGTGCAGAAGGCCTGCGCCGGGGATATAGCCGCGGTAGCCAAACTCAAGGATTCCCATAATAATGATTCCATTTGCGACGAGAGGAGCCCGATTGTTTTTCCTGCGACGGAATTTCCCGAGCCGTGCATATCCGATTCCGTAAAACCCAAGACGCGCCAGGACGAGGAGAAGATAATGGGTGCCCTGGCCCGCCTCGCCTCGGAAGACCCGACGTTCAAGATCACGCGCAACGAGCAGACGCACGAGCTGGTAATATCGGGAATGGGCGACCTTCACCTGGATGTCATGCTCGACAGGATGAGGAAGCGTTTCGGTGTAGAAGTGGAGGTCGGAGTTCCTAAGGTTCCCTATAAGGAAACTATAAAAAAGACCGTAAAGATACAGGGCAAATTCAAGAGGCAATCGGGCGGCCGCGGACAATACGGCGACTGCTGGCTGGAACTCGAGCCGCTGCCGCACGGGAAACAATTCGAGTTCGTGGATAAGGTCGTGGGCGGCGCCATTCCACGGCAATTCATACCGTCGGTCGAGAAGGGCGTAAAGGAAGCGATGACCAAGGGCTTTCTCGCGGGATATCCGGTGGTCGATATCAGAGTGACCGTATATGACGGTTCGTTCCATGAGGTCGATTCCTCGGATATGGCCTTCCAGATAGCCGGTTCAATGGCCTTCAAGAGCGGCCAGGAGCAGGCGGGACCGGTATTGCTCGAGCCGATAATGGATGTCGAGATAATAGTCCCGAACGAGTATCTCGGACAGATAACAGGAGATATAAACTCCCGCCGCGGGAGGATAATGGGCATCGAGGGCAGGGGAAAACAGGAGTATGTCAAGGCCACAATACCCATGTCCGAGATGTTCAAGTACGCGACCGAACTCCGTTCAATGACGGGGGGCCGCGGCTCATATTCCATGAAGTTCGACCACTACGAGGAAGTCCCCGCCAAGATCACCCAGCTGATAGTCGCCGGCACCAAGAAGGCCGAAGAGGCCGTCCCGGGCCACGCCAACCACGGCCACGAGCACCATAAATAACGCGGTTCCCGCCCAAAAATCCTTTACATTTTAACTCCTGAAATGGTATAATTTTGTATTCAAAAACCACTTTAAATCGGAGGTATTTTCTGAAATGTCCGGACATTCAAAATGGAAGACACAAAAGAACAAAAAAGCGGCCGCTGACGCGGTAAAAGGCAAGGCGTTTACCAAAGCGACCAAAGAGATCACCGTTGCCGCGAAGGACGGGGGCGGCGACCCGGATGTGAATCCCAGGCTTCGCTTTGCCCTGGCAAAGGCCAGGGAAGTGAACATGCCCAAGGACAACATCGAAAAGGCGATAAAGAAGGGCACCGGCGAGCTTCCCGGCGTCATTTATGAGACGATCTATTACGAGGTCTACGGGCCGGGCGGCGTGGCGATAATGGTCGAAGCCCTGACCGATAATAAAAACAGGGCCTCGGCGGAAATAAAGAATATCCTCACGCGCAAGGGCGGAAATATGGCCGGCTCAGGCTCTGTCGCGCGTATTTTCCATAAGAAGGGGCTCATAGCCATCGAAAAGTCCAAGATAGACGAGGACAAGCTTATGGACATAGCCCTCAACGCGGGCGCCGAAGATATGAAGACCGAAGATAATGTCTACGAAATAACGACAGACCCCAGGGATTTTGAGAAGGTAAAAAAGGCGCTCGATGATAACAAGGTCGAATGCCAGCTGGCCGAGGTGACGATGCTCCCGACTATGACCGTAAAGGTCGCCGGCGGACCCGCGAAACAGGTCCTGGCTCTAGTAGAGGCGCTGGAAGATTATGAAGACGTCCAGAACGTATACGCGAATTTCGACATCCCCGATGAGATAATGGAACAGGCGAAGAAGGAATGATAAATCCCGTTAGAAATTCGATTTCTAACGGGGTGAAGATACTGGGTATCGACCCAGGTCTATGCATTACCGGTTATGGTTTAATAGAGGCCGGGCCGAAAGGAATAAAGCTCATTGAAGCGGGTGTCGTGAGGACCTCGGCGAAAGAGAAGGTCGAGGCGAGGATAGAGAAGATATATAACGGGATAAAGGGCCTCGTCAGGGAATCGAAGCCGGATGTGCTGGTCCTGGAGCAGTTGTATTCCCATTACAAGCACCCGGTCACCTCCATACTTATGGGCCACGCCCGCGGCGCGATATGCCTCCTGGCGAAAGAGACCGGGACGCAACTCATCGGATATTCGGCAACGCGCGTCAAAAAGGCGGTCACAGGCGCAGGGCACGCGAGCAAATACCAGATGCAGCGCATGATACAAAACCTTTTCAACATGAAGTCAGCCCCGAACCCGCCCGATATTTCAGACGCGCTGGCGCTCGCGGTCGCTCATGCCCACATCTCCCGGATGGACGGGATAACGGGGTCAAGATGATATCTCATATCCGCGGCAAGATAGCCAAACGTAAGAACTCATCCCTTATCATCGACGTAGACGGCGGTTTCTCTTACGAAGTGTTGATCCCGGGCTGCGTAATGAAGTCTATCGACGCAAGCGTCGCGCCGGACGGCTCCATCAAACTGATAACATACCATTACCATCATACTGACCCCGCGCGAAGCATACCGGTCCTTATAGGTTTCTTGAACGAGATAGAGAAGGAATTTTTCGAGAAGTTCATCACCGTATCCGGGATCGGGCCCAAGGCTGCGGTCAAGGCCTTGAACGCCTCGATACCGCAGATTGTAAAGGCGATAGCCGACGGGGACCTCGCCACGCTCAAATCGCTTCCCGGCATCGGGGAGCAGAGAGCCAAGGAGATCGTCGCCAAACTCCAGAATAAACTCGGGAAGTTTGGGCTGATACAGGAATACGGCGTCGAGATAACGGTCGCGAAAGAACCGGATTTTGTCGAAGAGGCGGTCGAGATCCTGCTGCAGCTGCAGTATAAGAAGCCGGAAGCCAAAGAGATGATACAGAAGGCTCTCGAGCGTTCGCCGGGCATCAAGACCGCGGAAGACCTGCTTAACGAAGTCTATAAGCACAAGAAACATTCTAAATGAGCGAAGACAAAAAAGATAAAGAAGAGCCGATGCGCGAAAAACTCGTCTTCAGCCAGGAGACAGAGGAAGATATAATATTAAATCTTTCACTGCGCCCCGCGAAGGTCTCGGAGTTTGTCGGGCAGAAGGCCGTCGTAGATAACCTGCTTATCGCCGTATCGGCCGCGAAGAAGAGGAAAGAACCGCTCGAACACGTCCTTTTTTCCGGCCCGCCCGGCCTCGGCAAGACCACGCTCGCACATATTATAGCCGGTGAGATGGGGACGAAGATAACCGCGACCTCCGGGCCGGCGATCGCGAAGGCCGGCGACCTGATAGGCATCCTTACCAACCTCGGCGACGGCGATATCCTTTTCATTGACGAGATCCACCGGCTCTCGAAGGTAGTAGAGGAATTCCTTTATCCGGCGATGGAAAATTACCAGATAGATTTCGTCATCGACAAGGGACCGTACGCCAAGACAATAAAATTTAATTTGAAGCCGTTCACCCTTATCGGCGCGACGACGCGCTCCGGGCTTTTGAGCGCTCCGATGCGCAGCAGGTTCGGCATGCTCTACAGCCTCGATTTTTATGCCGCTGAGGAGTTGGTCCTGGTGATCAAGCGCTCCGCGAAGATACTCAAGATAGACCTGGACAAGGATTCGGCCGCCGAGATCGCGCGCCGGGCCCGCGGCACACCGCGCATCGCGAACAGGCTCCTGCGCAGGGTCAGGGATTACGCCGAGGTCAAGAACGACGGCAAGGTCGATAAGATGATCGTGGACAAAGCCCTGGCGATGCTCGGCATCGACGCGATGGGCCTCGACGCGCTAGACAGGAAAGTCATGAAATCGTTGATAGAGACCTATAGCGGCGGCCCGGTGGGGATAGAATCCCTCGCGGCGACCCTGAACGAAGAATCCGATACGATATCCGATGTGGTCGAACCGTTCCTTCTGAAGGTGGGCCTTTTAAAACGCACTCCGCGCGGCAGGGAGGCGACCAAACTGGCATACGAACATTTCAAAGCCCCTTCGGCTTCGCTCAGGGCAAGCCCTTCGGCGAAAGAGACACAGAAGGAGCTTTTTTAGCGAGACATGCGAACCCGCCTCTGTTTATTAACGATCTGCGCCGCAATATCAATAGTTATCACGCCTATGTGTTCCTGTGCTCAGGATCCCGCCGTTCCGCATGAGCCCGTACTCGTCCGCGTCGCGGTCGTAAAGGGCGCCGATTCGGTAAAGATCTTCATCGCCGGGAATTTCAAGATAGTAGACTATATCTCCAAAACCGTGCTCCTGGAGGAGAAGTACCTGCCCGAGACCGACTTGACCGCGACCGACACGGGATTCGGGCTGGAGGGGAAGGAGTTCGGCGCGTGCGTGATCTCATTGGAACCGGTGGGGGGCTCGCGGGTCTATATAAACGGGCGCATATTCAGGGGAGAGATCAGGGTATTTAAGGACGTGAGTAAACTTGTAGTCGTAAACACGGTTGACCTGGAGGAATATCTTTACGGCGTCATGCGCAACGAGGTCTCGACGTGGTGGCCGATGGAGGCGCTCAAGGCCCAGGCGATAGCGGCAAGGACTTACGCGTTGAACCAGATAAACGAGTCGAAAGGGAAAGATTACGACGTCACGGCCGATGTCGGTTCGCAGGTCTACGGGGGGATCTTTTCCGAGAAGTGGCGTACTAACAGGGCCGTGGACGAGACCAGGGACAAAGTCCTGACATATAACGGCGCGATATTCCCGGCTTTTTTCCACGCCACATGCGGGGGCAGCACATTCGACGCCGATTATCTTTGGAATATAGACCTTCCTGTCCTGAAGGGGGTCAAGTGCAGGTGGTGCAGGAAATCCCCGCACTTCAACTGGGAGAAGTGGATGCCGGTAAAAGAGGTGGAGCAGAAATTCGCGGCCGCCGGCTATTTCGTGGGAGACATAATCGGGTTTGAGGCGACGAAAAGAGATCCCTTCTCGGCCCGGATATTGGAATTAAAGATCAAAGGCAGCAAAGGGGACGCGCCTATCCTCGCTAAGGATTTCAGGCGGATAATCGGGGCCGATATCGTAAGGAGCACGAATTTCAAGGTCACGCTGGTCGGAGAATACGTGGCCTTCGAGGGATTGGGTTGGGGGCACGGGGTTGGCCTGTGCCAGTGGGGCGCCTATTACATGTCCCGCGCCGGAAAGAAAGCGTCCGAGATACTGGATTTTTATTATCCGGGCTCAAAGCTAACCGATTATAAGGATGTTAAATGAGACTGGGCGAATTCGATTATAAGCTTCCCGAAGAACTGATCGCCCAATATCCGGCGCAGGCGCGCGACGCCTCCCGGCTTATGGTAGTGCATAAGATATCGAAGAAGATAGAGCACAGGAATTTCCGCGACATTGTAGATTATATCGGGCCCGCAGACTGCCTCGTGGTCAACGACACGAAGGTCATAAAGGCGAGGCTTCCGGCGAAGAGGGCGGATACGGGAGCTAAGGCCGAGATCACGCTTATAGAGAAGATGAGCGAGAGGCTCTACAAGTGCCTGATAGATACTTCCACAAAGATAAAGATCGGCACGAAATTCACGTTCGGGGGCGGCGAGCTTACCGGCGTCATCCGCGGAGAGAGCGAGGGGATAAGGCTCATTGAATTCGACGTGAACGGCGCAGATTTTGGCGCCATATTGGATAAGATAGGGATCGTGCCCCTGCCCCCATATATAAAACGCCCCCCGGAAAAATCCGACGAAGAGAGATACCAGACCGTCTATGCCAGGGCGCCGGGAGCGGTCGCGGCCCCGACCGCGGGGCTTCATTTCAGCGGCGGGGTATTGGAAAAAATAAATGCAAAAGGCTCGTCAGTCGAATCCGTGACGCTGCATGTCGGGTACGGGACATTTAAACCCGTTTCGGTGGATGATGTGGCGAAGCATAAATTAGAGCCCGAGGTATTTGAATTGAAGGAAGGGGCCGCGCTGAGGATGAACGGCGTGAAAGAAAATGGCGGAAAGATATTCGCGGTCGGGACGACCACCTGCAGGGTACTTGAGAACCAGGCGCGCCTCGTCAAAGGCTCGATGAACCGCGTAGAGAAAGGGAAGGGTTGGACGGGCCTTTTTATATATCCGCCGTATAATTTTAAATTTGTCGATGCCCTGGTGACGAATTTCCATCTGCCGAAAACGACGCTTCTCATGCTGGTCGCCGCTTTCTGCGGAAAGGAAGTCCTGTTCCAGGCCTATGAGGAGGCCGTAAAGGAGAAGTACCGGTTTTACAGTTACGGCGATTCGATGCTGATAATATGAAGATAGATATAATCGCGAAAGATAAAGTGACAAAGGCCCGCGCGGGAAGGGTAAAGACATCGCACGGCGAGTTCGATACCCCCGCGTTCATGCCCGTGGGCACCCAGGGGACGGTAAAGACGCTCTCGAATAACGAGCTCGACGATTGCGGAGTGCAGATACTTCTGTCGAACGCGTACCATCTCTACCTTCGCCCCGGAGAAGAGATAATAAAGAACGCGGGCGGCCTGCATAAATTCATGAATTGGGATAAGCCGATATTGACCGACTCGGGCGGATTCCAGGTCTTCAGTCTCGCCGTGCTTCGGAAAGTGAGCGATGGGGGCGTGGAGTTCCAGTCGCATATAGACGGCTCGAGGCATATGCTTACACCGGAGAAGATGTTGGAGTTCCAGACAAGCCTCGGAAGTGATATAATGATGGTGCTCGATGAATGCGTACATTATCCCTGCGAATACGAGATGGCGAAGCGCGCGGTCGTAAGGACGCTCGATTGGGCGAAGCATTCCAAAGAGAGGTCGGAAAAGGATTTTGATTTCAGGCCCAACAAGAAGCAGGCCGTCTTCGGGATAGTGCAGGGCGCGTCATATAAAGATCTGAGAGAAGATTGCGCGAAGATGCTGGTCAAGATGGATTTTGACGGCTACGCCCTGGGCGGCCTCGCGGTGGGCGAGCCTCGGGAGATCACCAACGAGATGACGCAATTTACGATTGAGTTCCTTCCTGAGGATAGACCGAGATACCTGATGGGTGTAGGCGAGCCGCAGGACCTCTTTGACGCGGTGTCCGCAGGGATCGATATGTTCGACTGCGTCGTTCCGACCAGGAACGGCAGGAACGGCACTGCGTTCACCTCGAACGGCCGTTTTTCCGTAAGGACCGCGGTTAACGCGAAGGAGCTGAGCCCGGTCGAAGAAGGGTGCGGATGCTACGCCTGTATGAACCACACGAGGAGTTATATCAGGCATCTCTTCAATACCGGAGAGATCCTCGGTTTGAAACTGGTATCGCTGCACAACGTATATTTTTACCAGAGCCTGATGAAGAAGATGAGGCAGGCGATAATAGACGGAAAGTTCGCGAAATTCAGGGCTGATTTTATGGAGAGGTACGAAACCAAAAAGAAAGTCGTAACTTAAAGAAAGGGAAGACGATGGAACAGCAAAGCGCAAACCCGTTGATAAGTTTTTTACCACTAATACTCATATTTGTGGTATTTTATTTCCTGCTCATAAAGCCACAGCAGAAACAGAAGAAAGAACATGAGGGGATGCTCAAGGCCCTCGCCAAGAACGATGAGGTCGTCACGAGCGGCGGGATACACGGCACCGTGATTAACGTGAAAGATACGTCAGTAGTCTTGCGCATCGATGATAATACGAAAGTCGAAGTCGAAAAATACGCGATCGCCTTTACAACCAAGAAGAGGACAGGAGACGAGAAATGAAGAGAGGACAAGTCTGGCAGATATTCGCGATACTCGCTTTGGCGGCGGCATGCCTTTGGGTCATATATCCGCCGTTTGATATAAAGGACAAGGACGGCAAGGTCATAAAAGAAGGCAAGATAAAATTAGGCCTTGACCTCCAGGGCGGCATGCACCTTTTGCTCAAGGTCGATACCAGCAAGCTGCCAGCGAGCTCAAAAGCGGACGCGGCCGACAGGGCGATAGAGGTCCTGAGGAACAGGATAGACCAGTTCGGCGTCAGGGAACCGGCCATCCAGCGCCAAGGAACCGATGAGATAGTTGTCCAGCTGCCGGGCGTAACCGACCGTGAGCGCGCAATAGCGATCATCGGCCAGACCGCCATGCTCGAGTTCAAACTCGTGGCTGACGACCCAGATAAATTAAAACAAGCCATAAGCGGCAACGTGCCGGACGGTTATGAGCTTAAATATTCGGAAGATAACGAGCCTGTGCTCTTGGAAAAACAGGCCGTCCTGACCGGCGAGTCGATATCGAACGCCTTGATACATTTCGACACGAACAAGTTCAACGAGCCGGGCGTAGGCCTGGAGTTCAACTCCGAGGGAGCCAAGAAGTTCGCCAGAATAACCGGCGAGAACGTCGGCAGGAGGCTCGCGATAATCCTAGACGGCAAAGTGCAGTCGGCCCCTAGGATCAATGAGCCCATCCCGTCAGGGCAGGCATCGATCACCGGCAGGTTCACGATAGAACAGGCGAAGGACCTCTCCACGGTATTGAGGGTCGGCGCGCTGCCCGCCCCGATGTCAATCGAGGAGGAGAGGACGGTCGGGCCGTTATTGGGGCAGGATTCGATCAATAAAGGCGTAAAGGCCACCCTTATCGGCATCACATTCGTAGTCGTTTTCATGGCCGTTTATTATCTTTTATCCGGCCTTATATCGGATATAGCATTAATACTCAACTTCCTTATCATACTCGGATCGATGTCGATCCTGCCTTACCTGTTCCCCGGCGTATCTGCAACGTTGACGTTGCCGGGCATCGCGGGCATCGCGTTGTCATTGGGTATGGCTATAGACGCGAACGTCCTGATAAACGAGCGCATAAGGGAGGAATTGAATCTCGGAAGGTCCCTCAGGATGGCGGTCGACCACGGTTATAACCGCGCGTTCAGCGCTATTTTGGACTCGCACGTCACGAACCTTATCGCGGCGGTCCTGCTCTTCCAGTTCGGCACCGGACCGATCAGGGGCTTCGCGGTAACATTGATAATCGGTGTCGTATCGAGCCTCTTTACCGCCATCGTCGTTACCCGTACCGTGTTGGAATTCCTGATGAACAAGGGATGGGTCAAATCCCTGCCGATGCTGCATCTTTTCAGGAACACGAAGATAGACTTTATACGCAGCCGGTTCATATTTTTTTCGATCTCGATGATATTGATCGTGGTCGGCCTGTTCACGTTCTTCTCGAAAGGGGAGAGGGCCTACGGCATAGATTTTGCCGGAGGCGAGCTGCAGGAGTATATGTTCAAGACCCAGCCGCCCATGGACGAAGTGCGCAAGGCCCTTGACGAGCTGAAACTCGGCAACGCGCAGATACAACAGTTCAAGGAGAACCCGCGCGTCGTCCTGATCAGGACCGCCATTGACAAGAACAAATTAATTACCGATAAGCTCAAGCAAAAATTCCCGGACCAGGAGATACAGATCCTTAAGACAGAGCATGTCGGGCCTGTCGCCGGACAGCAGTTGAGGGCGAAGGCGATTTACGCGATAATCGGCTCGCTGATCGGCATACTGATCTATATAGCGTTCAGGTTCAAGGACTTTAATTTCGCGCTGGCAGGCGTCATAGGCATCTTCCACGACGTCTTGCTTACATTGGGCGTCATGGCCATGGCGAAGATCCCGATCGACTTGCTGAGTGTCACGGCGCTTCTTACCATCGCGGGTTATTCGATAAGCGACACGATCGTCGTATACGACCGCGTGAGGGAGAACAGGCCGTTGAACCGCAAGCTCAGCCTTTACGAGCTTATAAACCTGAGCGTAAACCAGACGCTCTCAAGGACGGTTTTGACCACCGGCGTTACGCTGCTTACCGTATTAGCCATATACGCGTGGGGCGGCGAAGTCTTAAGCAACTTCTCGTTCGCTCTGCTGGTGGGATTCTTCCTGGGCGTCTATTCGACTGTTTATATCACAAGTCCGCTGGTATTGGCGTTCCAGCCGAGGAAAAAGGTAATTGGCAAGTAATAAGTATGTTCAGATAAGAAACATCCTTCTTTGGGTGCTTGTCCTTAACTGGGGAGTTGCCCTGGCCAAGATCGTATATGGCAAGGCCACGCACTCCCTTTCCATGTTCGCCGACGGTTTCCACTCCCTATCGGACGGTTCCTCCAATATAATCGGCCTGATAGGGATAGCCGCCGCCGCGCGGCCAAGGGATACGGGTCACCCTTACGGCCACCGCAAATACGAAACGCTCGCCTCGATGGCTATAGCCATCGCGCTGTTTTACATAGCGTTTAAACTTATCACTGTGTCGATGCATAGGCTCGTCCATCAGGAGCCGGTAAGCCCCGAGGCGAACCTGGTAAGCTTCATCGTCATGGGCATCACGCTGGCCGTTAATATCGGCGTCATGAGATATGAATTAAAAAGAGGTAAGGAACTGCACAGCGATTTCCTTATCGCGGACGCGATGCATACGGGATCGGATATCTTTTCGTCGATCTCGGTCATCATCAGCCTCGTCTGCATAAGGCTGGGGTTCCCGATAGTCGATACGGTGGCGGGTTTTGTCATCGCGCTCCTCATCTGCTATATCGGCGCCGATATCCTGAAACACAGTTCGCGGGTGCTTACCGATTACGCGGTCATTGAGGTGCAGCATATCTGCGACGCGCTTTCCGATATGAAAGAGATAGTAGGCTGCCACAGGATAAGGACGCGCGGCCGCTCCGACGATATCCATGTGGACCTTCATGTGACCGTGGACAAGGACATGTCCGTAGGTAAAGCACACGAGCTCTCGACCGCGATCGAGAAGCGCATACGCGAGAGATTTCCCGGCGTCACGGATGTGATAGTCCATATAGAGCCCGCCTGATATGCAAAAGGCCTGGGAGATAGGGGCGTCGGACGGCGATGCCTCCGCCGGCCTTGCCGAGGCCCTCGATATTTCGCCTGTCCTCGCCAGCCTGCTAATAAAAAGGGGAGTAAAGAACCCGCAGGAAGCCCGCGATTTCCTCTCGTGCGAACTTTCATCACTCCATGATCCTTTTCTTTTCAGGGATATGGAGAAAGCGTCCGCCCGCATAAGATCCGCCATAGAAAATAAAGAGCGCGTCCTCGTTTACGGCGATTACGACGTCGACGGCCTGACCGCCACGGCATTGTTATATACGACCCTGAAAAAATACGGCGCCCACGTCCATAATTATATCCCCGACCGCGTAAAAGAGGGATACGGCCTTAATGTCGGAGCGCTTGAAAACGCGCGGAAGGACGGCGCGAAACTTGTCATTGCGGTCGACTGCGGTATTACGGCCGTCGAAGAGATAGGTTTCTTAAAAAAGCACGGAATCGACTCAATTATCATCGATCACCACCAGCCCATCAAGGACAGCCTGCCTGAGGCATCGGCGATATTGGATCCCTTCGTCCCGGGCTCAGGATATCCATATAAACACCTGGCGAGCGTGGGCCTTGTATATAAATTAACGCAGGCATTAGGCTGGAGCACGGAAGAGGACCTCGACCTGGTGGCTCTCGGGACGATATCCGATGTCGCGCCCCTCACAGGGGAGAACAGGATACTCGTAAAACACGGCTTAAAATATCTCGCGAAGACGCAGAGGACGGGTTTAAGGGCGCTCATGGAAGTCGCTGGCATAGAGAAGAAGAAAGTATTTTATACCGAGACGGTCGGATTCATCCTGGGGCCGCGGCTAAACGCCTCGGGCAGGATGAATTCATCGATGCATTCGCTCAAATTGCTCCTGACGGATGACAAGGAAGAAGCGAAGAAGCTCGCCGAGGAGCTCGATAAGAGCAACCGTGAGCGGCAGGCGATGGAGGCGGCGATACTTAAAGAGGCGGTCTCGAAAGTCGAGCGCGAAGTGAATTTCAAGGATCACAGGGTCATAGTCCTTCACGCAGATAAATGGCATCCCGGCGTGATAGGTATAGTCGCCTCGCGCATAGTCGAAAAATTTTACAGGCCGACGATACTTGTGGCTTTTGACGAAAACGGCCTCGGCCGGGGCAAGGGTTCGGGCCGTTCGATAAAGAATTTCCATCTCTTCGATGCGCTCTCGAAATGCAAGGAGCACCTTATAGGGTTCGGCGGGCATGAACACGCGGCCGGCATAACCATATTGAAGGAGAATATAGACGCCTTCCGCGACAGCTTGAACGCGGTGGCGCACGAGATCCTCCAGCCATTGGACCTGATCCCGCGGCTCGAGATAGACGCGTGGATATCCCTTAAGGATATCACGAGGAGATTTCTCAAGGAATTAGAAATGCTTGAGCCGTTCGGGGTGGGTAACCGCAAGCCCGTATTCGCGGTAAAGGGGCTGTCGCTTAAAGCGAAGCCGAAGATACTCAATTATAATACGCTTAAGATCTGGGTTACGGACGGGGAGCTGACCTACGAGGCGGTCGGTTTCAAGAAAGCCCTCGATTATAAACTCGATTCCGCCTCGCTGGTGTTTGATCTCGCTTTTACGCCTTCGATTAACGTCTGGCAGGGGCAGGAAACGATACAGTTGCAGCTTAAGGACCTGAAGTTTAATTAAGGTCCCAAGGGACCTGAAGTTTAATTAGGCCTTAACTATTTTACCCGACCTGATGCAAGCTGTGCAGACTTTGAGGGTCTTGATGACGCCTTTCAGATTAACCTTTATTCTCTGCAGATTGGGGGCGAAACGCCTGATGCTTCTGCCCGTTATCTTCTGGCCGACGCCGCCGTCCTTCTTGGCCATACCGCGGCGTTTGATGGCCTTACCCGCCATCTTTCCTTTGCCGCATATATCGCATACCTTTGACATGCCTTCCTCCTTGAAGTATTATTTAGGTGAATAATGATAACACAAGCCGGACAAAACATCAACAGTAAAAAAGAGCCGTTAAGCGCCATCCCGGTGCGGTATGTGAAGGGCGTCGGGCCGGCGAGGGCCGAGATACTCGCGCGCCTTGATATAGGGACCGTCGAGGACCTGCTATACCATTTCCCGCGCCGCTATGAGGACCGCAGCCGTTTCTGTACCATAAATAAAGTCAAGGTCGGCGAGTACGCCACGATAAAAGGCGAGGTGCTGACCGCAGGCCTGCGCCGCGGCAAAGGCATGGCGTTATTCAAAATGGCCGTGGGTGACGAGACCGGGGTAATCTACGCGGTCTGGTTCAACCAGCCGTATATGCAGAAGATGTTCAGGTCGGGCGATAAGGTCGTCCTCTACGGAAAGGTCGAGAGATACAAGGATATCCAGATAACAAACCCCGAGTTCGAGATAATAAAGGATGAGGCGGAGGAGATGATACACGCCGGCAGGATTGTCCCGATATACCCATTGACCGAGGGTATAAGCCAGAGGGGGATGCGTTCCGTCGTCAAGAACCTCCTCGACAAATATCTCGAAGAAATAGAAGAATTCCTCCCGCAGGACATCAAAAAAAGGAACGACCTGCCCGGATTAAAACAGGCGCTGTTCAATATCCATTTTCCCGAAAGCGAGAACCTGCGCAAGGCCGCGTATGAGCGTATCGTATTCGATGAATTTTTCGAGCTGCAGGTTGCGCTCGCGCAGAGGAAGGCTAGGGTAAAAGGGGCGGATGACGGTGTCGCGCATAAGGTCGGCGGAGAACTCATGGGATCATTCAAGGCGGTCATCCCGTTCAAACTTACCGATGCCCAGAAAAAAGCGATAACCGATATAGAAAATGACATGGCCAGCACGAAGCCGATGAACCGCCTGCTCGAGGGCGATGTCGGCTCAGGGAAGACGATAGTCGCCTCATACGCGCTTGTTCTCACTGTATCGAACGGCTACCAGGGCGTGCTCATGGCGCCGACAGAGATACTCGCCCAGCAGCATTTTATGAACCTGAACAGGTCGCTCAGCCCGCTGGGCATTAACATTGTCATACTTACGAACAGCGTGGTCGATGAGGCGCGCGAAGAGGCGAAACGCATGATAGAAGAAGGACGGGCGAATATAGTGATAGGGACCCATGCGATCATACAGGAAGATGTCAAATTCAAGAACCTCGGCCTGGCGGTAATAGATGAACAGCATAAATTCGGCGTAGACCAGCGCGTGCAGCTTAAGCAAAAGGGATTCAATCCCGACATGCTTTTTATGACCGCCACGCCGATACCGCGGACGCTTGCTATGACCCTATACGGAGACTTGGACCTCTCCATACTGGATGAGATGCCAAAAGGCCGAATACCTTCGAAATCGTACTGGGTCGGCGAGCAGAGGCGCGAAGGGATATATAAATTTATCGCCCAGGAAGCCGCGGCCGGAAGCCAGGCATTCATCGTCTGTCCCCTTATAGAAAAAGGCAAGGTCCTTAGCGAAGCTAAGGGGAAGAAGGAAGACCTTAAGGCGGCCACGGAGATGTACGGGAAATTCAAGAAAGAGATATTTCCCCAGCTTAAAGTCGGGCTGGTACACGGGCGGCTCGATAACGAGGAAAAAGAGCGGGTGATGGCCGATTTCAGGTCCGGTAAGGTCCAGATACTCGTATCGACCACGGTTATAGAGGTCGGTATCGACAACCCCAATGTTTCGGTGATGCTCATCGAGAACCCCGAGAGGTTCGGCTTGAGCCAGTTGCATCAATTGCGTGGAAGGATCGGAAGGGGCAACCAGCGCTCTTATTGTATTTTGCTCTCCGATACCGAATCGGAAGAGGCGAAAAAGCGGCTCAAGGCGCTTATCGGCACCACGAGCGGTTTCAATATAGCCGAGGAAGATCTCCAGCTGCGCGGCCCGGGCCAATTCTTCGGGACAAGGCAGCACGGGCTCCCGGAATTGCGCTACGCCAACCTCGTGGCGAACGTAAAACAACTTGAGATAGCGCGCAAGGAAGCGTTCGATCTTGTAAAGGGGGACCCCGAGCTTAAGGATCCCGGGCACGGTCAGATCAAGGAGATCGTCAGGCGCAAGTTCACCGGGAAGACGGAGCTCAAGGCGTGATATGCGGATAACAAGCGGAATCTTTAAGAGCAGGATAATAAAGGCGCCCGCAGGCATAAGGCCTACTCTTGATAACGTCCGTAAGGCTATTTTCGATATTTTAGGAGGGGCGGCTGAAGGAGCGAAGGCGCTCGACCTTTTTGCCGGTTCCGGGGCCCTGGGCTTGGAGGCCCTGAGCCGCGGCGCCGCATCCTGCACATTTGTTGACAACAGCCGCTCCTCGGTAAAGGCAATAAAAGAGAACATTGAGGCGTTAAAGCCGGGCCGGACCGAGGTCATTTACGCGGATTCATCGGCCGCCATACAGGGGTTTGCCCGGGGCAGCGACAGATTCGACATTATCTTCATGGACCCGCCATACTATAAGGAGATAGCCAAAAAAACCTTGTCATTGCTGGCCGGTTGTGATATATTATCCGAAACTGGCGTAGCGGTTATAGAGCATTCCAAGCATGACCTGTTACCGGATTCAAGCGGGGGTCTGAGGCTCTTTCGTATCGCAAGGTACGGCGACACGCTGGTTTCTTTTTACTGTAAGGGCCAAACCAAATAATGAAGAGAAAAGCGGTATACCCGGGGACTTTTGATCCCGTAACCTACGGCCATATAGACCTCATAAAGAGAGCGATTAAGATCTTTGACACCGTGATAATAGCGGTCGCGCACAACGCGGAAAAAGAGCCCTTGTTCAGCGTTGAAGAGCGGATAGCGATGCTCAAAAAGGCGACCAGGGGCATGAAGGGCGTGGTCATCGAGGACTTCGGCGGCCTGGCCGTTAATTATGTCAGGGGCAAAGGCTCGATGGTCATGATACGCGGCATGAGGATGCTCTCGGATTTCGAATACGAATTCCAGATGGCCCTGACCAACAGGAAACTGGCCCAGGATATCGAGACGATATTCATGATGCCCTCCGAATCATATTCTTACCTTTCGTCAAAACTTATAAAGGAGGCGCACGCGCTTGGAGCCAACGTAAAGAGCTTTGTCCCGCCGTTCGTAGCCAAGGCGCTCGCGCAAAAGCAAAGATGAAGATAAAAATAAACGACATACCGAAGGACGGGCTCACTATCGAGGAGAAGCGCAGCGCCTCGGAACTGGACCTGGCGAGGGACGACCTGAAATTCGTGACGCCGATAGCGCTCGCGGTTTATATCAACAGGGATAAGGACGAGGCATATGCGCATGTCTCCGCCGCGGGGAGGATAGAGGCGGTATGCAGCCGCTGCCTTTCTTCCTACACGATGGATTTTAAAAGGGATTTTGATTTCAGCTACGACCTCAGGGGCAAGGCCGTGCTCGACCTGACCGATGACATACGTTCGGAAATAATACTCGAGTACCCGGTCAAGCCGTTATGCAAGGAGGGTTGCAAAGGGCTCTGCCAGGTCTGCGGCAAGAACCTGAATGAAGGCAGCTGCGGCCACAAGACAGACGTGCAGAAATGGAACCGGATAGAGAAAAGCAGTAACTAAAGAAGGAGTAAATCGAAGATGGCATTACCAAAGAGAAAACATTCCAAAATGAGGCGCGATAAATCGCGCACACACCAGGTGCTGGCGACCCCCGAGGTCACCAAATGTTTACAGTGTTTTGCGCCCGTGAGGCCGCATCAGATATGCTCGAGCTGCGGATACTATAAAGGGCGCAAGGTCATCGAAATCAAGAAAAAGGAAGAGAAGAAGAAATGAGGATAGCCGTTGACGGTATGGGAGGGGATTACGCCCCAAAGGCGGTCGTTGAGGGCGCCATCCTTGCCGCTACAGAATACGGTTTTGAAGTAATAATAGTCGGGGACAAGGCCAGGATTGAGAACGAGCTTTCGAAGGCCGGTTCTGTCCCGTCTGGGGTCACAGTGCATCATGCCTCCGAGGTGATCGGGATGGACGAACCGGGCGCGACAAGCGCCCGCAACAAAAAAGACTCTTCCATATGCGTGGCGACCGACCTGGTAAAAGAAGGCAAGGCCGACGCGGTCGTCTCGGCCGGCAATACAGCGGCTTTTGTCAGCGCAGCCATAATGTCGTTGAGGCGCCTTGAGGGCGTCGAGCGGCCCGGTATCGCGGTCCTGCTCCCTTCCATGAAGGGTCCTATCGTGATGATAGACTGCGGCGCCACGATTAATCCTGAGCCCTCGCATCTCATGGGCTTCGGCCTTATGGGCGATGTATATGTAAGGCATATATTAGGAAAAGAAAACCCGTCGATCGGCCTTTTGAATATAGGCGAGGAATCGACTAAGGGTCCGGATTTCTTGAAGGAGACCCACCTGCTTCTCGAATCGAGCAAGCTTAATTTCCAGGGAAATGCCGAAGGAAGGGACATATTCGCCGGGAAATTTGACGTGGTTGTCTGCGACGGCTACACCGGCAACGTCGTCCTGAAAGTCGCCGAATCCATAGCCACCACGATAGGCTCCTTCATAAAAGACGAACTCAAGAGAGATCCGCTCAGGATACTAGGCGGGCTGCTTACCGCCTCGGCGTTCATGGCTGTCAAGAAGCAGATGGATTATGCCGAGCACGGCGGAGCGCCATTACTCGGGGTCAACGGTATCTGCATCATAAGCCACGGCCGTTCTTCGTCGAAAGCCATAAAAAACGCGATCAGGGTGGCCGGCGCGTTCGTCGAACATCAGGTCAACCAGCATATCCTCGAGTCAGTCAAAAAAACCTGACATGACACCAAAATCCAAGACAATTAAAAAGCACGCAGGGATAACCGCCGGGATCACCGGACTGGGCTGTTATCTTCCCAAGAAGGTCATGACCAACGCCGATCTCGCGAAGCTGGTCGATACTTCTGATGAGTGGATAAGGACGCGCACCGGCATCTCCGAGCGCAGGATAGCCGACGAGAAAGAGGTCACATCCGATCTCGCGGTAAACGCCGCGAGGATGGCATTGAGGGACGCAAAACTCGAAGCCAAGGATGTGGAGCTTATAATATTGGCGTCCATCTCTCCCGATATGCCTTTTCCCGCGACAAGCTGCATTGTCCAGGCGAAACTCGGCGCGGTCAACGCGGCCTGTTTCGATATCAACGCCGCGTGTTCCGGCTTTATACATGAATTGACCATAGCCCAGCAATTTATCGAAAGCGGGATGTACAAGAACGTGCTGGTGATCGGGGTGGAATTGCTTTCACGTTTTATAGATTGGAAAGACCGCTCGACCTGCGTCCTCTTCGGGGACGGGGCAGGGGCCGCCGTAATCGCGCCTGTCAAGAGAGGCGGCATAATCTCTTCTTATTTGGGTGCGGACGGAACGAAGAGTAACCTTCTTATGTGTCCGGCCGGCGGGTCCGTCCATCCGGCCTCGCACAAGACGGTGACCGAGGGCATGCATTTTCTCAAGATGCAGGGCAATGACGTATTCAAGAACGCCGTGCGCGTCATGACCGATGCCTGCGCGAAAGTCCTGCACAAGTCGGGGCTTACCACAGGGGATATCGATTGCGTCATACCTCACCAGGCGAACATAAGGATAATAGAAGCGGTAGTAGAGCGCGTGAAGATACCTATGGAGAAGGTCTTCGTGAACGTCGACAGGTACGGTAACATGTCGGCAGCTTCCGCGATCGTCGCCCTTTTCGAGGCGGTCAAGGAAGGCCGCGTCAAAAAGGGGGATAAAGTCCTCCTGGTGGCTTTCGGCAGCGGTTTCGTATGGGGCTCCTGCATAATAGAATGGTAGACTTCGCTCTAATATTCCCCGGGCAGGGCGCGCAGTATGTCGGAATGGGCAAGGACTTATACCAACAGTTTCCCGCCGCAAAAGTCATATTCGAAAAAGCAAACCATGTTTTGGGTTTCGATATAGCGAAACTCTGTTTTGAAGGGCCGAAGGAAGAATTGACGCGCACGGATATCTGCCAGCCGGCGATATTGACGGCGTCTATCGCGGCCCTAAGGGCGCTCGAATCGGTATCGCCGCTTTCCGGACAGCTCACCCCGAAGGCCATGCTTGGCCTGAGCCTCGGGGAATATACGGCCCTTGTCGCCGCTGGTTCGCTCACGTTCGAGGACGCGGTCTCGCTCGTGAGGAAGCGCGGACAATTCATGGAAGAGGCATCGCGCCAGAATCCCGGCACCATGGCCTCGGTCATAGGTTTTTCCCTCGAAGAGACCAAAAAAGTTTGCGCCGATACCGGAGCTGAGATAGCTAACCTTAATTCTCCCGGCCAGATAGTCATCTCTGGGGCCAAGGAAAAAGTCGAGGCGGCCTCGAACCTGGCGAAAGAGAGGGGAGCCAGGAAGGTCATACCTATTGATGTCAGCGGCGCGTTCCACTCGAGCCTGATGGCGCCTGCCGCCCAAAGATTAAGGGTGGAAATAGATAAGATAGAGATAAGATCCCCGAAGATAAAAGTGGTCGCGAACGTCAACGCCGGATACGAATCATCTCCCGAAGAGATAAAGGCCAACCTGGTCGCGCAGGTCAAGTCACCGGTCCTCTGGGAGGATTCTATAAGGTTTTTGTCCGGAGCGGGAATAAAGAGATATATAGAAGTAGGGCCGGGAAAAGTGCTGGCCGGCCTTTTGAGGAGGATAGACCCTCAGCTGGAGTGTTTTAATGTCGAGACTGCGGCGGATACCACCGCCGTTAAAGAAGCGATAGGAGGCTGATATGATATTTAATGACAGGGTGAGCCTGATAACCGGCGGCGCAAGGGGTATAGGCAGGGAGATAGCCCTGGCCTTCGCCAAAGAGGGCTCTGACATCGTGATCTGTGACGTAAACCAGGACGCGCTTAACGCGACCAAGAAGGAAATAGAGGCTCTCGGCCGGAAAGCGGAGACTTTTGTCGTCGACGTCACGAGCCTCTCCCAGGTCGAGGAAATGGTCAATAAGACGCTTGACAAATTTAAGAAAATCGATATACTGATTAACAATGCAGGCATAACCAGGGACGCCTTAATCGTGCGGATGAGCGAACAGGACTTCGACTCCGTAATCGCCGTAAACCTAAAGGGCACCTTCAATTGCACGAAGGCGCTCGCCAAGGTTATGATGAAGCAGAGGTACGGCAAGATAGTATCGATCGCTTCGATAATCGGCATCATGGGCAATGCCGGGCAGGCCAATTACGCGGCCTCGAAAGCGGGAATAATAGGGATAACAAAGAGCGTGGCAAAAGAGCTTGCGTCACGGAATGTGAACGTTAATGCCATAGCTCCGGGCTTCATCGAAACGGACATGACCGCAAAGCTTCCCGAGAACGTCAAGTCCCAGATGTTGGCCTACATCCCTTTAAATAGATTCGGTAAGGCAAGTGACGTAGCTGAACTGGCTATGTTTTTGGCATCTGACGCGTCGTCATACTTGACAGGACAGGTGATCAAGATCGACGGCGGAATGGTCATGTAATCAACTTAAAAGGAGGAATACATGTCGGCTGTAGCGGATAAAGTAAGAGAGATAATAGCGAAACAATTGGGCGTAAAACTTGAAGAAGTGACCCCCCAGGCGACGTTCATCGATGACTTGGGCGCGGATTCGCTGGATACCGTTGAGATAGTCATGGCCCTCGAAGAGGAATTCAAGGCGGAGATCCCCGATGAAGATGCTGAGAAGATGAAGACGGTTGGAGAGGCCATCAAGTATATAGAAGAAAAGTCAGGCAAGGCCTAAAGTTTTTATGGATAAGAGAAGAGTAGTAGTAACGGGCCTTGGTGCCGCCACGCCGGTCGGAAATTCCAAAGACGACCTGTGGAAGTCCCTCCTCGCCGGAAAGAGCGGCGCGGGCAGGATAACCCACTTTGATCCCGCGGGTTTCGAAACTCAGATCGCCTGCGAGGTCAAGAACTTTGACCCTTCCAAGTACATAACTACCGCGAAGGAGATGAGGAGGATGGACCGCTTTGTGCAATTCGCGGTCTATAGCGCCAAGATGGCCATTGAAGACGCCGGCCTGGACATATCCAAGGAAGATCCGTACCGCATAGGGGTCCTTGTCGGTTCCGGGATAGGCGGACTCAAGGTCATCCAGGACCAGACCCTCATTTGGAAGGAGAAAGGCCCCTCGAGGCTCGGCCCGCTCCTGATACCCATGCTCATCGTAAATATGGCTCCCGGACAGATCTCAATATCGTGCGGGATAAAAGGGCCGAATTCCTGCGTCGCCACGGCGTGCGCTACCGGCAACCATTCGATTGGCGAGGCGTTCAGGCTTATCCAGCACGGCTATGCGGATATGATGATATCCGGAGGCACCGAAGCAGCTATCGTAGAGACGGGAGTCGGCGGTTTCTGCGCTCTTACGGCCCTCTCAAAGAGGAATGACGCGCCTGAGAAGGCGAGCAGGCCGTTCGATAAGGGCCGCGACGGGTTCGTGATGGGAGAGGGCAGCGGCATAGCCTTATTAGAGGAGCTTGGTCACGCAACTAAGCGCGGGGCTAAGATCTACGCCGAAGTGGCCGGTTACGGGATGTGCGGCGACGCTTATCATATGACCGCGCCCGACCCTAACGGGGAAGGCGCCGTGATGTGCATGAAACTTGCCCTCCAGGACGGTGGATTAAAACCGGAAGATGTTTCTTATATAAACGCCCACGGCACATCTACCGAGCTTAACGATAAGATAGAGACGCTCGCCATAAAAAAATTATTCGGCAAGCAGGCGTATAATATACCGATTAGCTCCACCAAATCAATGACCGGGCATTGTCTGGGCGCGGCCGGCGGAATAGAGTTCATCGCCAGCGTTTTGGCCGTAAAAGAGGACATTATCCCGCCCACTATAAATTACGAGACTCCCGATCCGGACTGCGATCTAGATTATGTTCCGAATAAAGCGAGAGGCGCCAAGGTGAACGTCGCGATATCTAACGCCTTCGGCTTCGGCGGGCACAACGCGTGCGTCGCCGTAAAAAAATTCCTTCCGTAGAACACAATAAGGGGTGACAATATGGATTATTTATTGACCGAACAGCAGATAATGGTGCGCGACCTGGCCCGTAAGATAGCCAAAGAAAAGATAGCGCCTGTCGCGGCCGAGCACGACGAGAAAGAGACCTTTCCGTGGGATATAATGAAGGTCATGGCCGAATCGGACCTCTGCGGCGTATATATAGAGGAAAAATACGGCGGACTCGGCGGAGGGGCGATGGAACTCTGCCTTGTGACCGAGGAACTCTCGCGCGCGTGCGGCGGCATCGCGATATGCTTCGCGGCGACCGCTCTCGGGACATACCCGATAATATTGTTCGGCAATGACGAGCAGAAACAAAAATATTTACCCGATATTTCGAGTGGGAAAAAACTCGCGGCGTTCGCTTTGACCGAGGCAAGCGCCGGATCCGACGCGGGCGCTATTGCCACTACCGCCAGGAAAGAGGGCGACCATTACGTACTGAACGGCGTCAAGCAGTGGATAACGAACGGCGGTGAGGCCGAGGTCTATACCGTTATCGCGATGACCGACAGGGCGAAGGGCGCGCGCGGCGCTAGCGCGTTTATCGTTGAGAAAGGCACGCCGGGATTCGATTTTGGCAAAAAAGAGAAGAAACTCGGCATACGCGCCTCCGCTACCCGCGAATTGATATTCAATGAGTGCAAGGTCCCGAAAGAGAATATTCTGGGCCGCGAGGGGATGGGCTTCATCGTCGCGATGAAGACGTTCGATAAATCGCGCCCGGGAGTCGCGGCGCAGGCGGTCGGCATAGCGCAGGGCGCGCTTGACCACGCGGTGAAATATTCGCGCGAGCGCAAGCAGTTCGGCAAGGCGATATCGAGTTTCCAGGGCCTCCAGTTCATGCTCGCCGATATGGCCACCGAGTTAGAGGCGGCGCGCGCGTTGACATACGCGGTCGCCAGGATGGTAGACGCCGGGGCAAGGGATGTCTCAAAGGAATCGGCAATGTCGAAACTGTTCGCCTCCGATGTCGCGATGAAGGTCACTACCGACGCGATCCAGGTATTGGGCGGATACGGCTACATGCGCGATTATCCGGTCGAAAAGTATATGCGCGACGCGAAGATAACCCAGATATACGAAGGCACCAACCAGATACAGCGCAATGTCATCGCGCTCGAACTGTTGAAAGAGCAACTGAAAAAATGAACCCCACGCGTCTCTATATAATACAAGCGCTGAGAATGAAAGTAGGAGGTGTGGGGTGAACATCATAGTTTGTATTAAACAGGTCCCCGATACCCAGGACATAAGGATCAATCCCGAGACCAATACCCTGATGCGCGAGGGCGTCCAGTCGATAGTAAATCCCTTCGACATGTATGCCATAGAAGAGGCATTGAGGATCAAAGAAAAACTCGGGGGCAAGATCACGGTCATCTGCATGGGGCCGAAGCAGGCCGAAGAGGCGATGCGCGAGGCGGTATCCATGGGCGTCGATGAGATGGTCCTCATGAGCGACCGCGCGTTCGCCGGTTCCGACACATGGGCGACGAGCTATACCCTCGCCAAAGGGATACAAAAACTCGGAAAGTTCGACCTTATAATCTGCGGAAAGCAGGCGATAGACGGCGATACGGCGCAGGTCGGGCCGGGAATAGCCGCCACCCTCGATATACCTCAGGTCACATACGTAAAGAAGACCGAAGAGATAAAAGAGAATATGGCAAGGTTCGAGAGGATGACAGAGGAAGGGTTTGAGGTCATCGAGACCCCGCTTCCTTGTCTTATTACCGTCGTAAAAGAGATAAATATCCCGCGGCTTCCGTCATTAAAAGGAAAGATCAGAGCCAAACAGGCGCCTGTGATCACGCTGACGGCAAAAGATATCGATGCCGAACCGGAGAAACTCGGGCTTAAGGGTTCCCCGACGGTCGTAAAGAAAGTATTTACGCCGCCAAAGAGGACAGGCGGACAGATATTGCAGGGAGATACGAATGAGGTCGTGAATAAACTCGTCGAGGTGTTGAAAGACGCGGTCGTCGCGTCGGGAAAGACATAATATGGCGGAACAGAATAATTCCCAAGACTGCTCCATACGGATATTGCTGGATAAATGTACGGGATGCACGTTGTGCGTCAAGACCTGCCCGTTCGGCGCGATAACCATGCGGGATAAGAAGGCGGTCATAGATTTCGGGAAATGCACGCTGTGCGGCGCCTGCGTGGCGACGTGCAAGTTCACGGCGATAGAGCTTACCACCTGCAAGGTCCAGCCGAAAGCCGATTTAAGCGCTTATAAAGGCGTCTGGGTATTCGCCGAGCAGAAGAAGGGCAACATCCAGAGCGTCGTATACGAACTCCTCGGAAAAGGCAGGGAGCTAGCTAATGACCTCGGCACGGAACTCGCTTGCATCCTGATCGGCGACGGCATGGAAGGCAAGGCCCAGGAATTATTCTCGCGCGGCGCGGATAAGGTATATCTCGTCGAGGACCCGAAACTCAAGAATTACATGGACGAGCCTTATACCAATATCATCGTCGAGCTCGTGAAAGAATTCAAGCCGGAGATATTGCTTTACGGCGCGACCTCGATCGGAAGGTCGCTTGCCTCGCGCGTCGCTGTGAAACTTTATACGGGCCTGACCGCGGATTGCACCGGTCTTGCCATAGATAAAGAGAAGAAATTGCTTTTGCAGACACGCCCGGCATTCGGCGGCAACATCATGGCGACCATCGTCTGCGAGAATTACCGCCCGCAGATGTCGACGGTCCGCCACAAGGTGTTCAAGGAAGCAGTTGTCGACAAGGCCAGGACAGGCCAGGTGATAAAGAAGATCTATCCGGGGAACCTTTACGATTCCCGCACGAAATTACTTGAGATAAAAGAAGAGGAATCGACCACTGCGAACCTCACCGAGGCAAACATAATCGTTTCGGGCGGCAGGGGATTGGGAAAACCAGAAAATTTCAAGATCATAGAGGAATTAGCGAAGGTGTTAGGCGGCGCTGTCGGCGCCTCGCGCTCGGCTGTAGACGCCGAATGGATACCGTACTCGCACCAGGTAGGCCAGACCGGAAAGACCGTATGCCCTAAGATATACATCGCATGCGGTATATCCGGACAGATACAGCATCTGGCCGGAATGTCATCCTCGGATATCATCATTGCTATAAACAAAGATCCGCTTGCCCCGATATTCTCGGTCGCAACCTACGGTATCGTAGGCGACATAAATGAGATCGTCCCGGCCCTTACCCAGAAGTTCAAGGAAGTCCTTAAGAAATAAGCCTTTTTTTGCCTCCCTTGACAATTCTAACCCTATGTGATATACTTGGTTACAAATATCAGGAGAGATATCTTGCCAGAAGTTTTCCAGCATATCAATTGGGTCGATGTCCTGATCGTAATCCTTTTAATTAGAACGGCTTATATTGGGGCGCGTAACGGACTTTCCGAAGAGATCTTCAGGATAATAGGCGTCCTGCTGGGCCTCTTTTTTTCAATTAAATTCTATTCCGCGCTTGGAAGCCGTATTAATTCTACCATATCCCTCCCGCAGGAATTTGTCGACGGCGCGACTTTTTTAATACTAATTTTACTGTCTATGTTAAGTATGAAATTAGTGGCCCTCGGCTTGACCAAGATAGTAAAGCTCTCTTTCTCCGACAAGATAGATAAATGGGGCGGGTTCATAGCGGGCCTGTTACGCGGCGCGGTACTGATGAGCCTCCTATTCATGCTCTTCGGGATCATCCAGGTCGATTACCTCGTGAAATCGGTCGACGAGCGTTCCCTGACCGGTCCCTACGTAGAAAAAATAGCGCCCAACGTATATCAGGCCATCGCAAGGACATCCCCGGAAGTCGTAAAAGCGCTCCCGAAGGGAAAGTAAACGATCTCATTTTTCGATAATATTACAGGAGGATGAATTGAAATTATCTAAATTGTACGATTTCGCCGTGAAGGAAGGGATGGTCGCAGACCCGCGCGGCAAGGAAGCGATCGCGAAGGCGCTCGCCAGGGTAAAGAAGGAATATGAGTCGCTTAAGGAGAAGGACAAGGAATTTTTCGATAAGGAAAGGCTTACCAACCCTTACGCTGACACGCGCATATTGAACGGAGAAGGCTCCACGGAGATCAAGAAAGCTCTCGTCGGGGTCGATATGGAATCAGCCGAGGTATTGCTTGCCGACAGGTTGAGGGAGAAAGGCAGGAAGATAGACCTCGTGCTAGCTCATCACCCCGAAGGCAGCGCGATGGCCAATTTTTACGAAGTGATGAACATGCAGCCGGATATCTGGTACAAATTCGGGGTCCCCATAAATACCGCCGAGGGGCTCATGAGGGACAGGATAAAGGAAGTCGAACGCCGCATATTAGGCGGGAACCACACGAGGGCGGTCGACGCCGCGAAACTCCTGGGCCTGCCGATGATGTGCATCCATACGCCGGCAGATAACCACGTCACAAGTTTTCTCCAGAAGATATTCGACAGCAAGAAGCCCGAGGCATTGAGCGAGGTGGTCGAGATATTGAGGGAGATACCCGAATACAGGAACGCGGCGAAACGCAACGCCGGGCCGAGGGTACTCTTCGGCGATCCGAGAAACAGGCCTGGCAGGATATTCGTGGACATGACCGGCGGGACAGAGGGACCGAAGGATATGTTCGAGAAACTCGAGGCCGCAGGCGTCGGGACGATAATCTGCATGCATCTGGGCGAAGAGCATTTCAAGAATGTCCAGAAGGGCCATCTGAATATCGTAATAGCCGGGCATATATCAAGCGATAACCTCGGCCTGAACCTCCTTTTCGACAAGATCGTAAAAGAGGACAAGATAGAGTTCATCGGCACCTCCGGATTCGAAAGGATAAGCCGTTAGCATAATGGCGTTCTCGGAACAGGTCTTAGAGGAGATACAGAACAAAGCCGATATAGTCGAGATAGTCGGAGGCTATATCCCGTTAAGGCGCGCCGGGAGGAATTACAAGGCGAATTGCCCTTTCCATAAAGAGAAGTCCCCGTCGTTCATGGTCAGCCCCTCGAAACAGATATTCCACTGTTTCGGGTGCGGCGCAGGCGGGAATGTCTTCGGTTTCGTGATGAAGATGGAGAATATGGATTTTCCGGAGGCGGTCAGTACCCTCGCGGAAAAGACGGGCGTGGAATTACCGCGTTTTACCAGGTCGCAGTTCGAGACGAGCGGATACGCCCTACAGATATATAAGCTAAACGAATTGGCGGCCTCTTTTTATTCGTCGATGCTTTGCGGGACCGATGCCGGAAGGCGCGCAGGTTCTTACCTCAAGGAACGCGGAGTAAGCGATGATACGGTCGCTAAGGCCAAGCTGGGGTTCGCGCCGGATGACTGGAGCGGCCTTATAAATTTCGCGAAGAGCAAGGGAGTAGGCGTCGAGCTCCTGGAGCGCGCCGGGCTTGTCATGCCGCGCGAAGGCGGCGGGCATTACGACAGGTTCCGCAACAAGATAATGTTCCCGATCTTCGACATCAAGAACAGGGTCGTGGCGTTCGGGGCGAGGGTGCTGGATAACTCGACACCGAAATACATAAATTCCCCGGAAACGGAAGTGTATATAAAGAGCAGGCACCTTTACGGGTTTAATTTTTCCCTGCAGGCGGTAAAAGAGAAGGATTTTTGCATAATAGTCGAGGGTTACCTCGATTTCCTTATCCCTTACCAGAATGGCATAGCGAACATAGCGGCATCGCTCGGCACGAGCCTCACCGAACTTCAGGCCAGGCTGATAAAGAGGTACACCAAGAACGTCGTCATACTTTACGACGGCGATTCGGCCGGGGAAGCGGCCTCGCTGCGCGGCCTCGATACATTCCTGCTGGAGGGGATGCAGGTCAAGGTAGCTGCGCTGCCGAAGGGCTTCGACCCGGATTCGTTCGTGAGGAGCAAGGGGACAGCGGAATTTGATTCTCTGATAGCCGGAGCCGCGGACCTTTTTGATTATAAATTGGGCGTCCTAGCTTCGAGATACGACGCGAAAAAGTCGTCGGATAAGGCGAAGATATGCGCGGAGATGCTCCCGACGATCGCGAAGGTGACCGACGCGGTCCTGAAATCCGAATATATAAAAAGGCTCGGCGAGGGGTTGCAGGTGAGCGAAAGCGCGCTCCTCTCGGAGTTGAAGAAGGTAAGGCCTGACCGCGAATATGAGCCTTCCGAGGAGCTTTCTTCGTCGGCCGGGAAGTCCCAGGCTGCGATGGCCGAGAAGATAGTAATAGGGTTGATGCTCGATGACCCCGAGATGATCGCGCAAGTCAAGGAAACTTTGAAGGCCGAGGATTTCGTTGACGAGGGGACGCGCAAGATAGCGGAAGAGATATTCAGTTCGTACGGGGACGGCAGATCTTTCAAGCCGGCCCAATTGATAAATAAACTCGCGGAGAGCGACCTGACCGCGCTTATTGCCGAGGCGACGAGCCTCACCGACGATATAAAGGATAAGCCGAAGAACCTCTCGGATTGCATAAGATGGATGAGGTGCAATAACTCCAAGTCGAGGCTCTCGGAACTGCAGAATTTGATAAAGGCCGCGCAGATGATGGGTGACGATAAACGGGTCACCCAGCTGGTCGCGGAATACAGCGGCCTGGTAAAATGCCAAAAGGATTTCGCAAGGAGATGAAGTTTGTGAAGAAGACCGCGAAGAAGACACCTAAGAAGACGTCTAAGAAGGCGCCGAAGAAGATCGATATAAGGAAGAGGATCAAAGGCCTCGAAAAACTTATAGCGCTCGGCAAGGAGAAAGGGCACCTAACTTTCGAGGAGGTCAACAACCTCCTGCCGGAAGACGTCACTTCGTCCGAGGATATCGACGAGATCTTTGCCGTTCTCGATAAGGAGAAGATCGAGATAATCGACGCCGATGAGGAAAAGGAGCTCAAGGAGGAAGGCCTCGAGGAAGAGGAGGAGAAGGTCCATAAGCCGGAACCCGAGGCTGAAGAGATCCCCCGCATGGCCCAGATGGAAGACCCTGTCCGCATGTACCTCAAACAGATGGGGCAGATCTCTCTCCTGACGCGCGAGCAGGAACTCGAGCTTGCCAAGAAGATCAAGGAAGCCGAGTTTAGGTTCAGGGAGTCGGTCTTCGAGTGCTCATACTGCAGGAAGGAGATACTGCGGCTAGTCAACGATATCCTCGCAAGGCAGGTTAATATAGATGAGGTCGTGGATATAGACCCGACCGAAAATATCGAGAAGGTAATAAAGAAGATCCAGCGGCTGATGAAGAGGCTTCGCGGCGCCAAGAAGACCACGAACCTCGTCCCGCTGCTGACGGATTTCAAATTCTCTACCTCGGTCGTGGAAGATCTTGCCGCGGGCATGAAATCCATGCTCTACGAGATCGAGAAGATCGACAGGGACGTCATAAGATTGAGCGGTAAGGGCGCGCGCGGCCATATATCCGGGCTGAAGGAGAGGAAGCGCCAGTTAATAAGGGAGTTCGGCGAGCCGCTGCTTAGGATAAAGGACCGCCTCGCATATATAAGAAGGCGCGAGAGGCAGTTCGAGAGCGCGCAGAAGAAACTTGTCGAGGCCAATTTAAGGCTCGTCGTTTCGATCGCGAAAAAATACACGAATAGGGGACTCTCGTTCCTCGACCTCATCCAGGAAGGCAATATCGGGCTCATGCGCGCGGTTGACAAGTTCGAATACGAGAGGGGATATAAATTTTCCACATACGCGACATGGTGGATAAGGCAGGCGATAACCCGCGCGATCGCTGACCAGGCCCGCACTATCCGCATCCCGGTCCATATGACCGAGACGATAAATAAACTGATCCGCGTATCGCGCAACTTGGTGCAGGAGACCGGGCGCGAGCCGTTGCCCGAAGAGATAGCCCATTCGATGAGGATGGCGACGGAGAAGGTCCGCGGCATATTAAAGATAGCGCAGGAGCCGATATCCCTGCAGACGCCTGTCGGCGACGAAGGCGACACGCATTTCGGGGATTTCATAGAGGACAAGAGGGCGATATCCCCGGCCAACGCGACGGCTTATTCGATGCTTAAGGAACAACTCGAGGATGTCCTGACGACGCTCACCGAAAGGGAGAAGAGGGTCCTGAAGCTCCGTTTCGGCATCGGCGACGGCTGCCCGCGCACCCTCGAAGAGGTCGGTTCGATATTCAACGTCACCCGCGAGAGGGTAAGGCAGATAGAGGCGAAGGCATTGCGCAAATTGCGCCATCCCATACGTTCCAAGAAACTAAAGACATTCTTAGAGATGGGGCTAGGGTTAGGTGAGGAGAATACCGCTTAATAGCGATAAGATAACGCGCCGCAATTTCCTGAAATTTTCAATTGCCGGTTTGGCATTCATTGCCGCCGGCAATTTTGTTTCCGCAGCGAGGACCGTCTTCGCGCAACCAGCGTCATCGAGCGGCCGTATTAAGAAAAATATAAAAGGCAAGCACGACCTCGTCTGCGCGAAGGGCGACGATCCCTACGCTATGACCGTAGGTGCGGTCGAGGCGATGGGCGGGATGGATAGGTTCGTCAAGAAGAACGGCGTCGTGGTCATAAAGCCGAATATCGGATGGGACCGCGCGCCGGAGCAGGCCGCGAATACTAATCCCCTTGTCGTCGCAGCGCTCATAGACCTCTGTTTCAAGGCGGGCGCGAAGAGGGTAAACATATTCGACGTGACATGCAGCGACGCGCGCCGCAGTTACGAGAACAGCGGGATACAAAAAGTCGCGAAGGAAAAAGGCGCTAATATCTATTTCCCCGATGACTGGAACACCGTTAAGGCGAAGTTCAAATACGCCAGCCCGATGGAGGGCTGGACGGTCCTCAGAGACGCCATAGAATGCGATACGTTCATAAATGCCCCGGTCCTTAAACACCACGGCCTGACGAAACTTACCATTTCGATGAAGAACCTGATGGGAGTGTGCACCGGAAACCGCGGGCTCATCCACCAGAATATAGCTACCAAGATAGTGGACCTGGCCGATTTCATCAGCCCTGACCTGACCGTCATCGACGCTTTCAGGTTTTTATACAGGAACGGCCCGACCGGCGGCAACTTAGACGACGTGAAGAGATTGGATTCCCTGATCGTCGCCACCGACCCGACGCTGGCCGACGCCTACGCGGCGCGATTAGCCGGATTGGACCCGCTCTCGATCGACAATATAAAGGTAGCGGTCGGGCGCAAGTTCGGTAGCGCAGACCTGGATAAGGCGGACATACAAGTGCTCAGCTCGCGCCTCGCATGAAGATCAAAAGATTGGTGGTCCTGCGCAGGATCTCTCAGGTGTTTTTTTTACTTCTTTTCGTTTACGTGCTGTGGTCCACGACGTACCCGCTTAACGGCCCCGTCTCTCCCCAGCTGTTGTTCAAGATCGACCCGCTTATCATGATATTTATTTCTATAAGCGAAAAGATATTGCTGCCGGGCCTGATATTTGCCGCCGTAATGCTCGCGCTCACCTTAATATTCGGAAGATTTTTTTGCGGGTGGATGTGTCCGTTGGGAGCGGCCATCGATGCCTCAGGCCATTTCCGTAAAAGAAGCAAGAAGAGGACGGGGGAAGTAGACGCAGTAAATGCAAAAGCCAGGAAACCGAAATTCATCCTGCTCCTCCTGATAGCGGTATTCGCGCTCGCCGGTCTGCAGCTGGCCTGGGTCTTCGATCCCCTGGTCATCTTCACGAGATTCGTTTCACTTGACCTGATACCCGCGGTCACATTCGCGGCGGACAAGGGATTCGCGTGGCTTATTTCGACCTTCAACCTGCATGGGGCGGTTTATGACTTCTACCGCTCGTTGAAATCGTCTGCGCTCGGTATGAATGTCTATTTCTTTTCGCACGCTTTCCCCATTTTTATATATTTCGCCGCGGTCTGCGGGCTGGCGCTTTTTATTCCGCGCCTCTGGTGCAGGTCGCTCTGTCCGTTGGGCGCGATATACGCGATGACCGCGAAGGCGGCGCTTTTGGGGCGGACGACCAAAGAATGTAAAAACTGTAAAAAATGCAAAAGCATCTGCCGGATGGGCGCCATAAGGGACGATTCAAGTTACTCTAAAGGCGAGTGCGTCCTTTGCATGGATTGCGTTTACGACTGCCCCGTTAACATCGCCCGTTTCGAGTGGCCCTTCGGCTTCGCTCAGGGCGGGGCCGTGGCCGCGCCGGGGCATAGGGAGGGGATAACCAGGCGGGATTTCCTGCTCCTCTCGGGCTTGGCCGTTTCTTCCGTGGGTTTTAAGTTCGGTCCGCTGATCTTCCGGAAAAAGAGAAGCGTCATAAGGCCGCCGGCCGCGCTTGAAGAGAATGAATTCATAAACCGCTGTATCAGGTGCGGCAACTGCATGAAGGTCTGCCCGACGAACGGCCTCCAGCCGGTCTCTTTCCAGTCGGGGATAGAGGGGGTCTGGACGCCGCAGCTCATCCCGGAGATAGGATATTGCGAATATAACTGCACGCTCTGCGGCAGGACCTGTCCGACCGGCGCCATTCGCAGCGTCTCGATGGAAGCGAAGCACGACACGCGGCTCGGGCTCGCGGCGGTCGACCGTTCGATATGCATCGCCTGGGCAGAGAACAAGCAATGCGTCGTCTGCGAGGAACATTGTCCGGTGGCCGACAAGGCCATAAAATTAAAGAAAGATATCGTTGATGGCAGGGAAGTGTTAAAGCCGCTTGTCGACGGGGACCTTTGCGTCGGATGCGGGACCTGCCAGAACAAATGCCCGGTCCGCCCGGTTAGGGCGATAAGGGTAACTCCTTTTTGACAAACAGGCATCAAATGTGGAATAATATACATAATGACAAAAAGAATTACCGCAATATTCATAATATTTTTACTGGCCCTTCCCATAGCCGCGGCCGATGGGACGAATGCGCCGCGGTTGATAACGATCCGCGACGGCATAAAGAAGGTCCTTGAGGACAGCCATCTGGTGAAGATCTCGGAGGCGAACAAGGAGATCTCGGCGCAGGAGGTCTCGATGGCCCGGTCGCCGCTATTGCCGCAGGTCAATGCTTCATTCAGCGAGACGTTCTTGAACCACCAGCCGACCGCGAAATTCGGGATATTGAATGTGCCTACCGCGGACAGGAATTTCTTTTCGCTCGGCGCGGACGTATACCAGACCATATTTGATTTCGGAAAGAGCTATTATGGTTATAAGGCCTCAAAGGCCCTGCTGGATTCCAGCGTCACGGATATAGGCAGGATAAAGAACATCGCCGTACTTGAGTTTATCATCACATATTTTGATTGCCTTGACTCGGAAAAGATGGTCGCCGTGAACCAGAGCGAGATCGACAGCATCTCTTCATATCTGAAGGATGTCCAGACGATGTACGACGAGGGCGCCGCGGTAAAGAACGACCTGCTATCCGCCGAGGTCAGGCTTTCCGACGCGCAGCAGAGGCTTATCACCGCGCGCAACCTCAAGGACAATGTCGCGGCAAAATTGTGCAACATCCTCGTGATACCGATGGAGGAATCCATCGCGGTCAGCGAGTTCGATATGGCGCCTCCGGAGATACCCGCGCTGGACCATTCCTACAGGACCGCTGAAGAGCAGAGGCCGGAGATAAAGATAGTCGATGACCAGATAAGGGCGACATCCCTCTTCGAGAAGAGTAACCGGGCGAAGAATTATCCGGAGCTGTTCGCCGACGGCGGTTATTCCATGACGCAGAACAGGTATATGGTCCACGACGACGCGCTGGCCTTTACCCTCGGCGTCAAGGTCAACGCCTTCGACGGGGGCCTCGCCAAGGCCGAGGCCGACAGGGAGCGCTTCAGGCGCGCGCAGCTCGAGGAGGAGAGGAAGAAACTGGTCGACGACGTCAAGCTTGAGGTCAAGGACAGTTTTAACAACCTTAATGACGCCGCCGAAAAAGTGAAGGTCACCAAAGAGGCGGTAGCGCAGGCAGAGGAGAACGTCCGGCTTTACCGCGAGAAATATGCCGACGGCAGCGCCACTTCCACCGAAGTGCTCGATTCGATAACAATGCAGAAGAACGCCCAGACGAACTATTACAGGGCCGATTACGAACTCAAGAGGAGTTACGCGAGGCTGATGTATTCGATGGGCATCAACATGGCGATGATATACGAAAAAATGGAGAATACCCGTAATGGCGCAGAATAACAGGAAACATAAATTACTGATCGTGATACTGGTCCTCGCGACGATGGGGATAACGCTCGGCGTCATCCATACGGTGACCAGCTTCGGGCGCGTCACTACCGACGACGCGTACATCGACGGCCGCGTCCACCAGGTCGCGTTCAAGATCCCGGGCACGGTCCTTGACCTGCATGTCGATGATAACCGGGATGTCAAAAAAGGCGACCTGCTCATCGAGCTTGACCCGGCGGATTACGAGCTTAAGGTGCACGAGGCCGGCTCGGCGGTAGATGCCGAGAAGTCGCGGCTTGCCGACGCAGAGGCCGGGATAAAGACGGCGGCGGCGAATCTCGCCATCCAACAGGTTACCCTCAACCAGGCCCAATTAGACATGGACAGGGGCGAAAAACTTTTCCAGAAGGAAGTCATAACGAAAGAACGCCACGAGAAGATCTCGACCGCGCTCGAACTCGCGAAGGCGCAGCTGGTGGCGGCCGATGAACAGCTTTCGAAGTCGAAAGCTGTAAGGGATCTTGAAGAATCCCTAATCAAGCAGAAGCAAGCGTCTTTGGATATAGCCCAGCTCAGCCTGAGCTATACCAAATTGTATTCGAGTTCGGACGGGTATGTGACGAAAAGGTCCGTCGAGGTCGGCAACCAGGTGCAGGCGGGCCAGCCGCTCATGGCGGTGGTGGACCTCGGCGATATCTGGCTCGTCGCGAACTATAAAGAGACCCAGCTTGAAAGAGTAAAGGCCGGGCAGGACGTCACCATACAGATAGATACTTATCCCGGGAAGGTATTCAAGGGCAAGGTCGACAGCGTTATGGCAGGGACAGGCGCGGCATTTTCCCTGTTCCCGGCTGAAAACGCGCTGGGTAATTATGTCAAGGTGGTGCAGAGGGTCCCCGTGAAGATAACCTTCGATAAAGACTGGGGTGCGAACCGCCAGTTGCGTGTCGGCATGTCCTGCATGCCGACCATCATCACCAAATGAGCAGATGGATCATCGCTTTAACGGTCATCCTCCCGACCCTTCTCGAGGTCATTGATACTTCCGTAGTAAACGTTTCGCTCGACCATATCAGGGGAAGCCTTTCGGCGGGGATCGATGAGGCGACGTGGACGATCACCGCCTACCTGGTCGCGAACGCCATAATAATCCCGATGACCGGATGGTTGAGCAGGCTCTTCGGCAGGAAACGCTACCTGATGTTTTCGGTAACTTTATTTACTTTAGCCTCTTTTTTGTGCGGGAGCGCGCATAGCCTCTCCCAACTCGTTTTTTACAGGATACTTCAGGGGATAGGAGGAGGCGGGCTCCAACCGCTTTCGCAGGCGATACTGCTGGAGACATTCCCGCCCATCATGCACGGCACTGCTATGGCGGTCTACGGAATAGGTATCCTGGTCGGCCCGATCATAGGGCCTGTCCTCGGAGGATGGATAACCGATAACTGGTCATGGCCGTGGATATTTTACATAAACATACCGATCGGGCTGCTTTCCATTATAATGACGATGTTCTTTATAACCGACCCGCCGTATCTCAAGAGGGTGAACATAAAAGAAAAGATAGATTATTGGGGACTTAGTTTAATAGTCATCGGCATCGGGTGCCTCCAGGTCGTCCTCGATAAAGGAGAGCGCGAGGATTGGTTCTCATCGGATTTTATAACGAGACTTTCCATAATATCGGTTGTTGCCCTCATAGCGTTCGTCATAGCCGAGCTCAGGGCTAAGGATCCGATATTGAACCTGAGGGCGTTAAAGAACGCCGCCTTCGCGAGCGCGAACATGATACAGTTTATCGCCTTCTTTTCGCTCTTCGGAAGCATTATCCTATTGCCGATATTTGTCCAGCAACTTTTGGGATATACCTCTTTTCTCGCCGGGATGGTCCTCGCGCCCGGAGGCGTGGCGACACTTTTGTTGATGCCTATAGTGGGGCTGGCGGTCACCCGGATCAACCCCAAGGCGATCCTGATCTGCGGGATCACCACGATGGCGTATTCAATGTTCATGATGACGCAGTTCAATTTGTCCGTAGATTATGATATCGTCGCCTGGTCGCGCATAATAATGGGGGTTGGGATGGGCATGATAATGGTCCCGCTGATGACGATGGCCTTCGCGACCGTAAAGAAGGAAGAGATGGCTAACGCCACCAGCATATTCAGCCTGGTAAGGAACATCGCCGGAAGTTTCGGCGTCGCGATAATGACCACTATCCTGGCCAGGAGGGTGCAGTTCCACCAGGCGCGCTTATCCGAACAAGCCAATCCTTACGACACGCATTACCAGTTGGGTCTGAATAAGGCGATGGCCGTCCTGGGGCCGAAAGCGGGGGCGGTCTCGGAACACGCCGCCAGCGGCCTCATATTCCAGGAGATGATGAGGCAGGCTAACCTCTTTTCGTTTAACGACGCTTTCCACATCGCCTCGATAATGATGATATGCGTCGTCCCTCTCGTCTTCCTGCTCAAGCGGCCGAGGCACGACGTCCCCGCCGCGGCAGTCCATTAGCGCGGCAAATATATAAGTAGCGCGTAATAGTCGTTTGTGATACGTTATTATTTCAGGAGGGTTGTAATGTTCAGCCAAAAAAATGACCCAAAACAAACCCCTACCGGCCTTATAACGGCGATAGTGTCTAACGCGATAAGGTCGCGGGCTTCCGATATACACTGGGAGCCGTACCGCGACAAAAGCGAAGAGGGCACCCTGGTGCGTTTCAGGGTAGACGGGATATTGCGCGACATAGAAAAGATAAGCGGCAAGACAAACCAGGGTCTTGTCGTGAACGCGATAAAAGTCATGACCACCATAGACCCGACCAGGAAAAGAATAAGCCAGGACGGGCGTTTCGACATTCTTATCGGCGAAGCGACATACGACATAAGAGTTTCGATAATGCCCACGATAACGGGCGAGAAGATCGTAATGCGCATAACTAACAAGAACGCTTTTTGCCTGCCGATATCCGAACTGGGGATGAAAGGGCGGCAATTGGAGCTTTTCAAGTCGCTTATAAATAAACCCGAAGGATTTGTCCTCATCACGGGCCCGGCCGGTTCGGGTAAGACCACAACCCTTTATTCTATCCTTGCGAACCTCTACAAGAGGGAAATAAACATATGCACCATAGAGGATCCCGTAGAGGTCAAGTTCAATGGCATAAACCAGATACAGGTTGATCACGAATTTGGCATGACTTTCGTGGCGGGCCTGAGGGCGATAATGAGGCAGGACCCGAATATAATCGCGGTGGGCGAGATAAGGGACGTCGAGACGGTCCGTACGGCGTTCCAGGCTTCCCTGGTGGGCTCGATGGTATTTTCTACGCTGCACGCGAAGGACACGATAAATACGATCACAAGGCTTCTTGATATGGGCATAGAACCCTTTTTTATATCGGCCGCCCTCGGAGGCGTTGTTTCGCAAAGGCTTGTAAGGCTGTTATGCGTAAATTGCCACGGACGGGGATGCATAGAATGCCACAACATGGGCTTCATAAAAAGGATAGGCATTTTCGAAGTGCTTAAAATGACTGAAAGGCTGAGGCAGATGGTCCTCAGGAGGACTACTGCGGATGAATTAAGGGCTGCCGCGGTAGAAGAAGGCATGTTCACGTTTGCGGAGTCCGTGGCACCGCTGATAAGCCAGGGCGTTACGACAAAAGATGAGGTAGACAGCATACTCACATTAGACTAGAGATGCGATATTTTCCTTGTGATGCCCGTCTTTTATCTTGCCAAAAACCCCTTAAAATAGTATCATAGTTATTCGCTTTTCGTGAATCTACCGGGCCCATAGCTCAGTTGGTTAGAGCAGCTGACTCATAATCAGCGGGTCATAGGTTCAAGTCCTATTGGGCCCACCATTTATTCACCAGTGAGCTATAGACGGGCGATTGGCTCAGTTGGTTAGAGCGCCACATTCACATTGTGGAGGTCAAAGGTTCGAATCCTTTATCGCCCACCATAGCCGCTTTACCGAACGCAGAAAGGCAAAATGCAGAAGGTAAACGTCGAAGAACAGCTAGCCCATCTCATCAAATTGCAGGCCCTTGACAGGCGGCTCTATAGCCTGCGCCGGGACAGGCAAGCCAAGCCTAAATTAATAGAGGACTTGGAGAGGCGCCGCAATGAAGAGCAGGCCGCGGTAAAGGCGATCGAGGAGAAGATCAAGGCCAGCCAGCTCAAGCGCAAGCAGCGCGAGCTTGATCTCCAGTCTAAAGAAGACGGCATAAAGAAACTCCAGACCCAGCTCTACCAGCTCAAGACGAACAAGGAATATCTGACGATGCAGCAGGAGATATCCGGGCAAAAGGCCGACGACTCGCGCATCGAGGACGAGATACTGGTATTGATGGAAGAGGCGGATAACCTTAACAAGGATCTCGGAAAAGAAAAAGCGCTCTTCGCCGACGCCGAGAAACACCTGAACGAGGACAAGAAGAAGATAGAGGTTGAGATCGCATCGCTCGACGGCGAGATCTCAACCCTCGACGCGCAGCGCAAGGAGATAACCGCGCTGGTCGATGTGAAAGTCCTCGCCCATTACGAGAAGGTCCTCACCGGCAGGGACGGGGTCGCGCTGGCCGCGGTGAAGGGAAAGTCGTGCCAGGGCTGTTTCATGAACCTCCCCCCGCAGGTCATAAACGAGATAAAGATGAAAGACAAGATGATCACCTGCGATAGCTGCGCGCGGATCCTTTATATTGAGAACGAGGAAGATGCGTAAAAGCCTGACCATATTCACCGATGGGGCGTGCCACGGCAATCCCGGGCCGTCCGGTGTCGGCGCGGTCATTCTCAATGATAAAGGCGAGACGATAAAGAATATCTCGGAATATATCGGCGAGACGACGAATAACGTCGCGGAGTATATGGCGCTGATATACGGTCTCCAGGAGGCCTTGATTTTGAGGGCCGGCGAGGTTATAATTAATACGGATTCAGAGCTTCTCGCGAAGCAGTTGAAAAAGGAATACAAGATAAAAGACCCCGGCCTCAAGATACTTTACAGGCAGATCATGCATTTACTGGGCGGGTTCGATAAGTACGAAGTAAGGCATATAGATCGCTCCCAGAATAAAGGGGCGGATAAGTTAGCTAATAAAGCGGTAGGGCAGGAATCGCTCTTTTAGAATGACTGATTTGGGCAAGCCGGATGGCCGCTCCCGGAAACGGGGGAGGAAAGTCCGAGCTCCATAGAGCAGCGTAGCGGGTAATACCCGTCGTCCGTAAGGGCAGGATTAGAGCCACAGTGACGAACAATCCCAGTCGGGAGGCCTGACGGCCTCAACGCCGGGAAGAAGTGAAACGCGGCAATCTCTACGCGGAGCAAGGCCAAATAGGCGCATCTTTCGGGGTTGCTCGCTCCGATCCCCGCAAGGGGTGGATGCGCGGGTTGGCCGCTTGAGCCCGGCGGCGACGCCGGGACTAGATGGATGGCCGTCATCCTTGTATTTAAACGCAGGGAGACAAAACTCGGCTTACAGGCTTGCCCGATTTTTTTAAAAAGGAAGTGCCGATGGGTATGGAAAGCCGCGCCGGCGCGCGCGTAAGCATAAACGCGACTCTCACGGTCGATGTGGATACGGGCGGGAAGGGGATCGCCAGGTTTCTCCGCGAACCCCAGAAGGCCGTGATCGCTGATATAAGCGCCGTCGGCATCGGGGCGGTCTGCCCGATATTCCTTCCCAAGTGCGCCGCGCTTGTGATCGACATGGCCGCGTCGGCATTGAGTACGGATAAACCCGCCAGGATAAAAGGCGAGGTATGTTATTGCCGCCCGTCGAAGGACGGCAAATACCGGCTGGGCATAAAGTTCGTAGATATAGATAATGCTCTCCTCGACAAGATAAAAGAATACGTCGAGCAGAACAAGGATAAGGCAGTTTAAGGTCTTCCAAAAAGGGCCTATATGGACATAAAGACAATTTTCAGGTCGATGGTGGATTCAGGGGCTTCCGATATCTTCTTCAAGGTCGGGAGCCCTGTTAATTTCAGGATGGACGGCCTGCTCAAGGTACAAGGCAAAGAGAGCCTCGGCGAAAAAGACATACGCAAGATGATCGACGAGGTATTGAATGACGTCCAGAAGAAGGTTTTCGAGAACGCGCGGGAGATAGATTTCGCGGTAAACTTCGAGGGGACCGGCAGGTTCAGGGGCAGTATCTTCTACCAGAACGGGATGCCCGGCGCGGTCTTCCGTCATATCAGGGGCAATATCCAGACTTTCGAGGAGTTGAACCTGCCCGCCAAGGTCCTGGGTAAACTTTCGGTCGAGAAGCGCGGATTGATCCTTGTCACCGGCGCCACCGGAAGCGGAAAGTCTACCACGATTGCGAGCATCATCGAATATATAAACCAGAACCTTCCGAGCCATATCGTCACCATTGAAGATCCGATCGAGTTCACGTTTATCGACAAGAGATCGTTGATAGAGCAGAGGGAGCTCGGTATCGATACGCCGTCCTATCTCGATGCGCTCAAGCATGTCATGTACCAGAGCCCGGATGTCATATTTATAGGGAATATCCGCGACCAGGATACGATGACCGCGGCGATGAACGCGGCCGAGACCGGGCAGCTGGTGGTTTCCACCATACATTCGGTAAACGCGACCCAGACGGTCGAAAGGATAGTCAATTTTTATCCGCCTTACCAGCATCAAGAGATCCGCATGCAGTTGTCATTGCTCCTTAAGGGCGTCATCGCGCAGAGGCTCGTCCCTGTCAAGGAAGGAAAGGGGAGGATCCCCGCCTGCGAAATAATGTTGCTTACCCCCACCATCTCAGCCCTCATCAGGGAGGGAAAGACGAACGAGCTCCTGCAGTATATCGAGGAGGGCGGCCTCTTCGGGATGCAGACATTCGACCAGTGCCTGGCCAAGTTCTATCTAGAAAAGAAGATCTCGATAGAAGACGCCAGGAGGTTCTGCGATTCCGACGCGATCCTCGAGCTCGCCCTCAAAGGCATCAAACGCACCGAACGCGGCACCCCATTCTCCCGCTAAAGTTTAAGGTGTAATCATGCGGAATAGCACCAATAGAAACCAAGAAATGAAAAGGTATTTAATAATCGGTATATCTATATTTATAATAGGTATCTTAGCGGTTGCTTTTATAATACCGCAGATATCGACGATAAAAAATCGTATTGACAATAATGACCCAAAAGCTCTCTTTCAGATATATAAAGAAAAACTCTCCGCATTACGCCTTCCGGATATCGACTTAAAGAATATAACATTTGATAGCTTCATGGTTATTTTTCCATCCAATTATCCGATATGGGCGAAAAGATATGCCCTGTTGACATTAAAGGATAATATGTTTTATATGACGGTAGATCTAAATACCGATAAAGTCACGAGTTGTTCCAATAAGTATGTAGGCAAAAATCCAGAAAACGTCGTAACTTTAAATCTAAAACCGGAAAAAACAAAAGATGAGATTATCTATGAAGCTAAAAAATATCTAACAATATTAAATGGAGAAGTGCCAAAGGATGCGACTATTACTTATGTAAAATACGAAATCCCTTCAA
>CAISWF010000162.1 GCA_903889135.1 Candidatus Omnitrophota bacterium
CAGAGCCGGTTTATGACGCAGTAGAACAATGGTTATTGCGAGTAATAAATTAGGCCAAGCGAGACTTGAATTTCAGGCATATATTATTTTTTTCTTGACAATTTCCCCAGAAAATCTATAATATAACTCAAGTTTGGCACTCATCAATACGGAGTGCTAAATTCCTCTTAAGTCCTAGCAAACCTAGAGCAACTTAAGCCAATAAAATACTTAAGGAGGTGTACAGATGGCGGTTATACCGTTAGGTGATAGGATTTTGGTCAAGCCCCTTGAGCAGGAAGTGAAGACAAAGGGCGGGATCATCCTGCCGGATACGGCGCAGGAGAAGCCGTCCAAGGGAAAGGTAACAGCAGTTGGCAAGGGCAAGCTCCTGGATGACGGCAAGATAAAAGAGCTGGAAGTAAAGGTCGGCGACACGGTCCTTTATGGCCGTTACGGCGGTACGGAAATCAACTTCAAAGGGGAAGATCTTTTGATATTAAAGGAAGAACAGGTCTTAGCGATAGTCAAATAATAAAAGGGAGGCGGTAGAAAATGGCGAAGCAACTGCTTTACAGCGATGATGCAAGGCGCAAGATACTCGCGGGCGTCGAGAAACTTTCAAGGGCGGTAGTAGTGACGCTCGGCCCTAAAGGCCGCAACGTAGTCCTCGATAAGAAATTCGGATCACCCACGATAACCAAAGACGGCGTTACGGTCGCCAAAGAGATAGAGCTCGAAGACCCGTTTGAGAACATGGGCGCCGAGATGGTAAAAGAGGTGGCCAGTAAGACCTCTGACAACGCCGGCGACGGCACCACAACGGCGACGCTTCTGGCTGAAGCGATATACCGCGAAGGCCTCAAAAACGTCACCGCCGGAGCGAACCCGATGGCCTTGAAGCGCGGGATCGATAAGGCCGTCGAGGAAGTAGTAGACCAGTTAAAGAAGATATCCAAACCCATAGGCAAGGACAAGAAAGAGATATCGCAGGTTGCCTCAATTGCCGCCAACAACGACACGACCATCGGCGACCAGATAGCTGAAGCGATGGACAAGGTCGGCAAGGACGGCGTCATCACGGTCGAGGAAGCCAAATCGACCGAGACGACGGTAAAGGTCGTCGAAGGCATGCAGTTCGACCAGGGTTACCTCTCACCGTATTTCGTTACGGACGCGGAGAAGATGGAAGCCGCACTCGAAGATCCTTACATACTCATACACGAGAAGAAGATCTCCAACATAAAGGAGATGCTGCCTCTTCTCGAGAAGATAGCCAAGACAGGCAGGCCTCTGGTCATAATCGCCGAGGAAGTAGATGGCGAGGCCCTAGCGACATTGGTGATCAATAAGATACGCGGCACGTTCCAGTGCTGCGCGGTGAAAGCACCGGGTTACGGCGACAGGAGGAAGGCGATGCTAGATGATATCGCGGTCCTCACCGGCGGGATAGCGATCACCGAAGACCTCGGGAAGAAACTCGAAAACATCGAAATAAACGAGCTCGGGCGCGCCAAAAGGGTCACGATCGATAAGGATAACACCACGATCATAGAGGGCGCGGGCAAGACCTCGGATATTAAGGGCAGGATAGAGCAGATCAAAGCCCAGATATCGAAGAGCGACTCGGATTACGATAAAGAGAAATTGCAGGAAAGGTTGGCGAAACTATCCGGCGGCGTCGCCGTCATCAATGTAGGCGCGGCCACGGAGACCGAGATGAAGGAAAAGAAAGCACGCGTCGAAGACGCGATGCACGCAACGCGCGCGGCTGTCGAGGAAGGTATCGTTCCCGGCGGCGGTGTAGCGCTCCTTCGCTGCATCCCGGCGCTTGAAAAGATGAAACTCTCCGGCGATGAGCAGATCGGCGTCGAGATAGTGAAAAGAGCCCTCGAAGAACCTATCCGCCATATAGTCGAGAACGCGGGACTTGAAGGATCGGTCATCGCGGAACACGTCAAGAACGAGAAAGACGCGGCCGTCGGATACGACGTGATGCAGAACGATTACGTCGATATGATCAAGTCCGGCGTCATCGACCCTACAAAGGTCACAAGGACAGCCTTGCAGAACGCTTCGTCCATCGCGGGCC
>CAISWF010000163.1 GCA_903889135.1 Candidatus Omnitrophota bacterium
GAAGTCTTGCTGTTGGATGAGCCTACCAACCACCTGGACATTGATTCCATCAACTGGCTGGAAGAATTCCTAAAGAATTATCCCGGCACATTGTTCTTTGTCACCCATGACCGCACGTTCCTGTCGTATTTTTCCCCGAACAAAGCGGTAGCTCCCGACTTTTTGGCTTCCTCAAGGCCCATCTCTTTTACCTTTAGCGGCGCGTTGCGCCTGATATAATCATTGACCAAGCCCTCGGCCGCCTCAAGCTCTTCGCCTGTAAGGCCCTTGAAATGCGTAAAGTCAAACCTTAGCCTTTCCGGAGCGACGAGAGAACCCGACTGGTTGACATGCTGTCCGAGAACTTTTCTTAACGCGGCCTGCAATAAATGCGTAGCCGTATGGTGCCTTGCGATGGCCATCCTTCGTTCTTTATCGACCTTTGCCTTGACCGTATCCCCGGACTTTACCTGTCCTTCTGTTAATTTGCATATTTGGACCGGGATCTTATCTATTAACTTAGTATCCACTACTTCCAGCTTAAATCCTTTTCCTTCGATCGTGCCCATATCGCCGACTTGTCCGCCGGTCTCTCCATAGAAAGGAGAAACATCAAGGATGACAGCGAACTCTGACGGGCCGGTCACTTCCTTGACCGGCTTATTGTCTTTGATAATGGCTTTTACGACCGCGTCTGATTCTAATTTATCGTATCCTATGAATTCCGACTTAACGCCTGTGCCCACAACCGCTGCTGTCAGCGTCTCAGAGAATATATCCCCCGAGAGTTTTGTCGCGCCGCGTGATTTCTTGCGCTGCTCCTCCATCAGCCGTTCGTAGCCGTCGAGGTCGAGTTTTAGTCCCTCTCCTCCCGCGAACTCTTTTATTAGGTCTATCGCCAGGCCGCGGGTATCATGGAAATAAAAGATCTTATCTCCCGGTATCGTATCTTTCTTTCCCGACTTTAATGAGTCGGCCAGGTTTTCAAGGTCTACCCTTAAGTCCTCGCCTATCTGGAAGAATTTCTCCTCCTCCGATTTTACAATGACGCTGATATTTTCGCGGCGCGAACCCATCTCCGGGTAGCCGCCCTTCATCGCCCTCACGACTGAATCTACCAGTTTATATAAAAAAGGTTCTTCGAACCCGAGGAATTTCCCGTGTACCAGCGAGCGGCGGATCAATGTCTTCAGGACATATCCCCTGCCCGTGTTCGCCGGAAGGACACCGTCGGCGATGCAGAATACTGCCGCCCTGACGTGGTCTGCTACGGCATTCCTGTGGCCTGTCCCCTCCTTGTCGGAGTTCGCGTAACTTTTCTTCGCCGGATCATCTATCAGTTGCGCTATTTCGTCCACTATCGGTTTAAATATATCCGTCTCGAAATTTGTTTCTACGCCCTGCATGACAGAGGCGAGGCGTTCAAGCCCCATACCCGTATCTATATTTTTACTGGGCAGCGGCTCGAGCTTGTTCAATCCGATACGGTTGAACTGCGTGAAGACGAGGTTCCATACTTCCACATATCTCTTGCACTTACCGCAACCCGGCCCGCACTTGGGGTCGCCGCAGCCGTATTTCTCGCCGCGGTCGGCATATATCTCGGAGCAGGGGCCGCACGGACCGTTAGGCCCGTCCTCAGGCGCGTTAGCAGGCCAAAAATTATCATGAGCGCCAAATCTCGTGATCTTTTCTTTAGGGATCCTTATCTTCTTCAACCAGATGTTATAGGCCTCGTCGTCATCCTTGTAGACAGACACCCACAGGTCCTTCTCCTTCATCCCAAGCTCTTTTGTCAGGAATTCCCACGCCCACGCGATCGCCTCTTCCTTGAAATAATCGCCGAATGAGAAATTTCCGAGCATCTCGAAAAATGAATGGTGCGACGGGGTCTTCCCGACATTATCCAGGTCGCCTGTCCTTATGCACTTCTGGCAGCTCGCAGCCCGCTTCACATCCTTGCGCTTGCCAAGGAAATAGTCCTTGAACTGGTTCATCCCTGCGCCGGTAAAGAGCAGCGACGGGTCGTCCTTGGGGACTAACGAGTCTGACGGGATGACAGGATGGCCTTTCGAGGCAAAAAATGAGAGGAATTTACTCCTCAGTTGGTCCGTAGTCATAATTTTCTTTGATTATCTTCCATATGGTATTATATGTGAACCCGCGCCTGCCCAGGAAATCGAGGAGTTTCTTTTTCGCCTTCTCTTTTTCGATCCCTTTCATGTGCGCCATCTTTCCGCGCGCCAGGGGCATCGCTATCTCATATTCGTCGAACGAGCCCCCTAATTCACCGAATGCCGCGGTTATGGTCTCGTCATCCACGCCCTTGGCCTTAAGCTCCCTGGTGATAAGGTTCTTGCCGGACGGCTTGATATTCATCCTGTCGCCGATCCAAAGCCTCGAAAAGATCCTGTCGTCCAGAAGCTTTTTTTCTTTCAGTTCATCAATTACCCGAGCGATCACAAAGCCGCGATGGCCCTTCTGCTTGAGCCGCTGGGCCATCTCCTTGATGCTGCGAGGGCGGAACCTTAAGAGCCTTAAGGCATCCGCCTTCGCCTTCTGCAATCCCTCTTCATCTATTTCGATATTATTTCTGTCCGTTATCTTTTTGTTCCTCTTTTACTTCTTCTTTGATCACGGCATATCCGCGCGAAGTAAAGATAAGCGCATCGCCCTTTGCCGACTTTACCGCGTCATCATAGTCTTTCATGTTCTTTATGGGTTTTTTATTTATTTCCAGGATAACGTCTCCACGCTTAAGGCCGGCCTCGTCCGCCGGGCTGCCAGGCTCTATATTCGTGACGACTACACCGCCCTTTTCCGTAACTTTATATTTCTGTGATGTAGCGGGCGTCAGCTCCTGGGCTTCCAATCCGCGCCAGTTGCCTAACTCTGCTTCGGCATATTCCTTAAGCTCTTCCGGCCTCTGGGCTATCTCTATATCAAGGGCGGTCTCTTTCTTATCCCTGAGGACGACGACCTTTACTTTCTTTCCTATCGGAGCCCTTCCTACGAGCTTCAATAACTCGCGAACGTTCTCGACCGATTTCCCATCGAAAGATTTAATTATATCGCCGTTCTGCATCTTGCCTTTCTCGGCAGGGCTACCCGGCAATATCCTGGCAACCAGGACGCCCTTCGTCTCGGTAAGGCCGAACTGTTTGGCAAGGTCCTCGTCAAGATCCTGTACGTTCACGCCGAGCCAGCCGTAAAGGACCTCCCTGCCTGAGACGAGGTCGCTCAGCACGCGTTTCGCCGTATTTATCGGGATAGCGAATCCTATGCCCTGGTAGCCGCCTGACGTGGATATTATCGCGACATTTATTCCCATTACCTTCCCGTCGATATCGACCAGCGGCCCCCCACTGTTACCAGGGTTTATCGCCGCGTCGGTCTGTATGAGGTCGGAATAATCCTTGTCCCCAAGTGTCCGGGGCAAAGAACGATTGAGCGCGCTTATCACGCCTACCGTAACCGTCGGCTTGTTGGCTATGCCGAAAGGGTTGCCGACCGCTATCGCGAATTGGCCTATCTTCACGTTGTCCGAATCGTCCAGCTCAAGCGCTTTGAGGTTCTTGGCGTTTATCTTCAATACCGCCAGGTCGGCCCTCTCGTCCTGCCCCTTTACCTTCGCCGGAAACTTCCTGCCGTCGGATAACGTGACCTCGATCTTATCGGCGCCGGCGATGACATGCTGGTTCGTGAGGATATACCCGTCCGTGTCAATTATGAAACCGGAACCGAGCCCGCGCTGCTGGAATTCGCGTTCCGGGATATCTCCGAAGAAGTCCTTGAAGAACTGGCGGAACATCTCGTCGTTGCCAAGCTGGTTTTGTCCGCCGCTCATCTTCGCCGTATGGATCGTCGAGATGGAGACGACTGCAACACCGGCCTTATCCGCCACTTCGGCGAAAGTATTCTCCAGCGCTTTCGCGACGCTTAAGTCCTGTGGGTTAGCCGATGCCTGACCGGCTAAGCCAACTGCCAAAACCGCAAATACCGATACAAACACAAACCGCTTAAACATCTAGCCTACCCCCTTCTGCATGTTTATGCGATAGCTTTTTCTTTGATCTTTTTTTCTAATTCGTGAAAGACTTTCGGGTTTTCCTTAAGGAAGACCTTGGCATTATCACGGCCTTGCCCGAGCTTTTGGTCCCCGTAAATGAGCCATGAACCGGATTTCTCTACTAGCTCTAGGCTCACAGCGAGGTCGATGACGTCTCCGGTCCTTGAAATGCCTTCGTTGTAGATTATGTCGAACTCGGCCTGGCGGAACGGCGCAGCGACCTTGTTCTTGACCACCTTTACCCTGACGTGACTTCCGACAAACTGGTCGTTGACCTTTATGTTCTCGATGCGCCTTATATCGAGCCTGACCGACGCGTAAAATTTGAGCGCGCGGCCGCCGGGCGTCGTCTCGGGATTGCCGAACATCACACCTATCTTCTCGCGGATCTGGTTAATGAATATGACCGAGGTCTTGGATTTGCTTATCGAGGACGTCAGCTTGCGCAGCGCCTGCGACATGAGCCTCGCCTGAAGCCCCATGTGCGAGTCACCCATCTCACCCTCTATCTCGGCGCGCGGGACTAACGCGGCTACCGAGTCGATAACGACTACATCCAAGGCGCTGGATTTGACCAGCGTTTCGCAGATCTCGAGCGCCTGTTCGCCGGAATCGGGTTGCGAAATAAGAAGGTCATCCAGATTTACGCCCAACTTCTTCGCGTACGTCGAATCGAACGCGTGCTCCGCGTCGATGAACGCGGCGACGCCGCCCTTCTTCTGCGCCTCGGCGATCACGCTCAATGAGAGCGTCGTCTTGCCGGATGATTCCGGGCCGTATATCTCGATGACGCGTCCCCTGGGTATGCCACCCACACCTATTGCCAAATCGAGCGAAAGGGCGCCTGTCGGGATCGACTCCACCATTACGTGCGTCTCCTGGCCCATCTTCATTATGGAACCCTTGCCGAACTGTTTCTCAATGTGCGCCAGCGCCAATTCAAGCGCCTTGGTGCGCTCGCCCTGTCCCTTCAGTGCCTCTTTTTCGTCCCTTTTCACTTCCTTTTCGTCCTTCTTTACCATATCCTTTTCTCCTCTATGTTTAGAAATGGTTAAAGTACTTCGCCTATAGTGATAGACGAAGCCTTAGCGGATTTTCTTTCAAAAATCTTTTGGTAGGGCTCAAAATCTATAATTTATTATACGATTCCCGGGTTATCTTGTAAAGGAAAATCGGGGGCAGGATTTGTTGTAACTTAAACGGCGGCTACCAGATAAAGATAATAGCCGCCGTTCGTCAAAATTTAATATGGGTTATTACTGCTTCGCCTTCATCTCTTCAATCTTGCAGTTCTTGAACTCTTTAGGCAGGACGAATTTGACCCCTTTAGGGGGTTTAGCGGTGCCGTATATGAAGTACTTGATTGTATCGCCCTCTTTCTTTATTACGTAGCAGATCTTACCGTAGGGCGTAGGCAGGTCCTTCACTTCGATGCCCTGGTCAAACCATTCGGGCGCGAGGCCTTCACCGAGGATGAGTTTGCCGTCATCCTCATAGACGAACATCGTACGAACCGCGTCGATATAGCCGGACCCGACCCACGTATGCGGCATATCGCCGATATACGAAGGGGTGCGGGGTTTTGCATATACGACTTCAGCCATATGGTTCCAGTTGTACGGCCTGACTGAATCCTTCGTAAAATACCTGAGCATCGCGAGGCCGCGTTCGCGTTCGTCCATCCTGAAATAGGCATTGGCAGAACGGACCTCGTAAGGGGTGAACGTCCTCTCGTGCCCCGGCTCCATTCCTTTGCTGAAATCGACATAATATTTGTCGAAAGTATTTTTCAACAGATCCTTCGGCATATATTCCAGTTCGCCGGCCGCTACGATAGCGATGGTCGTAGAAGTCGGGTCGAAATCGCCCTTCTCGACGCATCCGGCTATATAATTGATCTTATCGCGTTCCGCCACTTTATTTATCGAATCGTAAATGCACTTGCGGAAATCATCGACTTCCTTCTGCATCCATTCCGC
>CAISWF010000164.1 GCA_903889135.1 Candidatus Omnitrophota bacterium
ATATGCCGACGCTCCCGAAGAGCGAAAAAGTCGAAACGAAAGGCAAGAAATAAAATATGCCAAAAGGCATGAGCGAATCGCTGACTACTAAAATCTCGTTGGGCGTGGTCGTGCTCATCTCATTTCTTTTTATGGGGATAATAGTGTATGAGAGGATGAGGATCGAAAACTCCGTCGAGCAGAAACAACAGCAGCTGAAGGTTTACAAAAACCAGGGCCTCGGCTTACTGAACAGCGAAAAAAACCGCCTGGAAAAGCAGCTCAACTCCCTGCACGAGGCCGACAAGGATATAAGCGCCACGCTCTTCTCGAAACCGTCTTCCAGGATGACGAAGGAGGTCGGCGATCCGCTTAAATTCAAGGAAGAATTATACAAGGTCCAGAACAAGATAAAAGAGGACGGGGCTTCCATAAGTTTCCAATTCCCGTTCTGGCTCGGTTTCGACAAATACGAACATGATATACCAAATCCGGCGGATCTTCCGTTCAGGGTAAAGCAGCTCGATATAATAAAGGAGATAGGGGATATCGCTCTGGCCTCGAAGGTGCCCGAGATAGCTACGGTCGAATTCCTTGAAGTCAAGAAAGTAACGGCGGAAAGCGGCCTTTTTATCGAGTTTCCCGTCAGGGTGGTCCTGAAGTGCAAGAACGATAACCTGATCAATTTTATACAGAGGTTGAGCGTCGGGGAAATACCTTTCAGGGTCGATTCATTTAAGATAAAAGTTTCCAACGAGGAAGTGGAGGCCGCCGGCGAGCTTACGGCCGAGTTAGTCATAGTCGCCGCCGTACTGCCCGCGGAGAAGATATGAAAGGCGTATCCCGGATAATAGCCGCAGCCGCGTTCATTATATGGTTATTGGTGATGTGGAAATCATCTTCGGTCTTTGAGCCGAAGCAGATCCCGTTCCAGGGCGAAGAGGGCAAGGAGACGCCCGCCGTAAAAGAAGATACCGTCGTCGTCCCGAATTCTTTTTTGAGCGCGGAAGCATTGCTCAAGTCTCCTTATGCGATCTCGAGATACCAGCCCCTCCTGGACGTGAACATGTTCATAAAGCCTGAACCTCTGCCCGAGGTCTTTACGCCTGAAAAGCTGGCCTTGATATCCGTTTCAGCCGTACCTCTGCCTTTTATGTACAACGGTTTCATCGAGAGGTCGGACGGGACGACAATTGGCCAGATCAACTGGTCAGGCAAGACTTATTTCGTAAAGAAAGGCGACAAGTTCAAAGATTAAAAGGTAATAGAGATCAACAGCAAGATTCTTAAGATAGAAAACAAGGACGGCCAGATCATCCTCGAATATAAGAAGGCCGCGAAGGGCAAGGAATTGGTCGCAAAATTGCACGATTCGATGAATAATAAGGATATAGAAGTAAAGAGGGATGATACGGTCGGGGAGTATAAAGTTCTTGACATAAAAACTGATTCTGTGGTAATATACGGCCAAAATAAAGAGTGGGGATATTGTTTTTGATTTTTTTGCGGGATCTGCAACAACAGCCCATGCTGTTTTGGAGTGCAATCAAGAAGAAGGAGTAAACTTGAAAT
>CAISWF010000165.1 GCA_903889135.1 Candidatus Omnitrophota bacterium
CGTCGTTGATATCGCCAAATACAGCAAATCCCGCTTACAGGAGCCCGGCCTCAGAGACACGGAGATACAGAAATCTTATTACAACGTCGCGACGGGTCTCATCACGATGCAGTGGGCTTTGTTCGGATACAGCCTTGCTTTCGGTCCCGATATCAAGGGGATAATAGGCAGCCTCGGCTGGTTCGGGCTCAAAGGCGTGGGCCTCGCCCCTAACCCTGTTTACGCGGCTACCGTACCTCATCAGGCGTTCATGATATTCCAGGCGATGTTCGCCATAATTACCCCCGGTCTCATATGCGGCGCGTTCGCCGAAAGGATGAAGTTCTCGACTTTTTGTATATTTACGCTTTTGTGGGCAACCCTTGTATACGACCCGGTATGCCACTGGATATGGGGTGCCGGTGGGTTCCTCAAAGCCGCCGGAGTGCTGGATTTCGCGGGCGGTATCGTTGTCCATGTCAATGCCGGTGTAGCGGCTTTGGCGTGCGCTTTGGTATTAGGGAAACGCAAGGGATATCCCGATAAGATCTCGCCTCCGCATAACCTGCCGTTCGCGGTCTTAGGCGCCGGGCTGTTATGGTTCGGATGGTTCGGGTTCAACGCGGGAAGCGCGCTAACATCAGGCGCCCTGGCGACCAGCGCTTTTGTGAATACCCAATTTGCCGGCGCTGCCGCAGGCCTGACCTGGGCCCTCTTTGACTGGATATTCAATTCCCGTTCTACGGTCTTAGGCATTATAACCGGCGCTGTAGGCGGCCTCGCCGCGGTTACCCCGGCGTCCGGTTTCATAACCCCGATAGGCGCGATATGGATCGGGATCGTCGTTGCGGCATTATGTTACATGGCAGTCGCGATATTGAAAAACAAATTGGGATACGACGATTCGCTTGACGCTTTCGGCGTCCACGGCATCGGCGGCATCTGGGGGACTTTAGCTGTTGGTCTCTGGGCGACAAAAATGGTCAATCCCGCCGGCGCGAACGGCCTCTTCTACGGCAATCCCGCGCAATTTTTTATCCAGTTAAAGGCCGTGGCAATAACGGGCGTATATTCGTTCATCATGACTTTCGTGATATTGAAGGTCCTAAACGCAATAATGGGCGTGCGCGCTTCAGAGCAGGACGAGCGCATAGGCCTTGATCTTACACAACACCGCGAGGCCGGTTACACGGTACTGGATTAAAAAAAGGGGGGATCATGAAGTACATAATCGCGATAATACAGCCTGACAGGCTCGACGATGTGCTGACTAAACTTGAAGAGAAGGAAATACATTTAGTGACCGTGACCAGTGTCATGGGCCGCGGCCGCCAGAAGGGCATCGCTGAGGTCTATAGGAGCCATAAAGAAGCCGGAAGCCTCTTAAAGAAGATCAAGCTTGAGATAGCCGTAAACGACGATTTCGTGAAACCTACGGTTGAGGCCATTACTTCAGGCGCAAGGACAGGCCACGTAGGCGACGGCAAAATATTCATCCTCGATTTGCCGGAAGTCATCCGCATCCGCACGGGCGAGAAGGGCGGCCCGGCGATAGGGTAAAGGTATATTTCGATTCCGACCGGACAATCAGGTTCGCGCAGAGCCGGTTTATGACGCAGTTGCTATCGGCCGAAGCGAGTAATAAATAAGGCCAAGCGAACTGGTTGTCCGGGAGAGATCGAGATTTAACATTCATGTAATATAGATTTAACATCGGGATTGTATACTTCTCTCATAAAAATAAAAGGGAGGTAGGCCAGCATGAAAGGTAAAGCAGTAAAGAAAGGCGTAGCGGAAGTGAAGACAAAAAATCCGCTCGTGAACGGCTCCTTCGATGAGAAAGCCGCCCGCGACGTGATGAAGATGGTCAAGGAAAAGAAGATCGACATAATCGATCTGAAATTCAACGACCTGCCGGGGTTGTGGCAGCATTTCTCGATACCGGCATCGGAACTTTTGGCGATGGACGATATAACCCGCTCGATATGGGTAGACGGCATCGGGTTCGACGGTTCCTCGATTCGCGGTTTCCAGAAGATCCAGGAATCGGATATGATACTCATACCCGATCCTACGACCGCAGTGGTCGACCCGATCTGCGATGTGCCTACGGTCAGCATCCTATGCGATATCTATGACCCTCTGACCCGTAAACCGTATTCACGCGACCCGCGTTATATCGCCAAGAAGGCGGAAAAGTACCTTAAGGATACCGGCATAGCCGATTCAGTCTACTTCGGTCCCGAAGCCGAGTTCTTCCTCTTCAATGATGTCCGTTTTGACCAGAACGAGAACTCCGGTTATTACTATATCGATTCGGATGAAGCCGACTGGAATACCGGCAGGAAAGAAGACCCGAACTTAGGGTATAAGATACGTTTCAAGGAAGGGTATTTCCCGGTCCCGCCGCACGATACGCTCCAGGATCTGCGGAGCCGCATGATCTTGAAGATGAA
>CAISWF010000166.1 GCA_903889135.1 Candidatus Omnitrophota bacterium
ACTTAGCCACAAAGGTCAGCTCATCTTCCACGAGCGGTTTCTGATTATGGACATTAGCATAGCGGACAAGTTCCAAAACCCTCGCTGCTTCTTCGTCGTCTTTAAAGACCACTTCCAACTTGTCGTAAACATTTCTAAAACCCTTAATACCGGAATACTCTCCCGCCGTGATCTGCCTTCCTGTATCGATGATCTCAGGCTCACCCCGGCCTAACTCTTCAAAATCATAAAGTTCATAATTACGCCTATCTTTTAAAGCGCCGTCAGCATGGATCCCCGACTCATGGGCAAAGGCATTGGCGCCGATACCGGGCTGATTGATAGGAATCGGCACGCCAAAAGCATAGGAGGCGTATTTGCAAATCTTCCATGCTATCTTCAAATCAATACGTTCGTCCAAAAGATATTCACCGGCTAAATCAGCACCATATTTAATAGCCAAAATACAGCTGACCAAATCCGCATTACCCGCCCGCTCCCCCATACCATTCACACAGGTATTGATATAGGCGTCAACACCGGCATCTATCGCTGCTTTGGCCCCGGCAACGGAATTGGCCACCACCATCCCCAGGTCATTATGGCAATGGATCTCGATGGGAAGCTTCACCGCCAGCGCTAATTTATAGATCCTATCGTAAATAGAAAAAGGGCTGTCGGCGCCAAGGGTGTCGCAATAGCGGATACGGTCAGCCCCTGCCTTCTTGGCGGCCAGAGAAAACTCAACCAGATAATCCATGTTCGTGCGCGAGGCATCTTCGGCATTGACCCCGATGCCTTCAGCGCCGGACTCCCGCGCCAGGATCGTCGCTTCTGTCATCTCGCGGATAACAGACTTGTGATCCAGCTTTCCTTTAAATTTATTGACGATCATCTGATCGGACGTCGAGATCGAAAGATTCAGATATTTTATCTGCGGGACATTTTTAAAAGTCGTTCCGACATCGTCCCGGGTAGCCCTGAGCCATCCGCTTAAGCGCATCGGTGCCAAAATACCTAACTTGGCCAGTTCGATATTTGCATTAAGATAATTGATCTCATGGCGCGTGACGGGAAAACCAAATTCAGACTGAGAAACCCCCATTTTATTTAAAAAGAGGTTGATCATCGTCTTCTGCAACTTGGAAAGGCAGATCCGAGAAGTCTGAACGCCGTCCCGGTTGGTAACGTCAAGTATATAAATTTTGCTCTTTTTTGGTGTCTTCATAAAAACCTCGCTCTTATTTACTTCCTTTTGTTTGGATCGGGAAGCCTATAAGGTCGGAGTCTTTGAACTTTACGCCGGCGCGTTCGGGGCGGTCATCGAGGATGCATTCAATGCCCGCAGCTGTTAATTCCTTGTAGATTTGTTCGGCAGCCTGCATTGATGCTTGATGTGCGGTGTTGAGCGGGAGTATTGCGACTGTGTAGGGCGCTATCGACGGGTGCCAGATGATGCCGTCCTTATCGTGGCTCTGCTCGATAAGAGCGGCGATTATGCGGTTTACGCCGATGCCGTAGCAGCCCATTATATATATCTTTTCTTTGCCGTCCTCGCCAAGGAACTTGGCGGACATCGCCATTGAATATTTGGTGCCGAGCTTGAAGACGTGGCCGATCTCGATCGCCTGTTCAAGTTTTATATCGGCGCCGCATTTAGGACACTTGTCGCCCTTGTCGATCTTCTTGATATCGTCAAGAGTTTCTATCTTGAAATCCTTTTTGACGTTAAGATTTAACAGGTGCTTATCCAGGCTCGCCGCGTAGCCGCATTTCGCGCAGTGGGCGAGCGTATCTTCGCCGCTCTCGGATAAGACCATAAATTCGTGCGAGACATCTCCGCCCATCACGCCGGTATCGGCTTCGACGGCCAAAAACTTCAGGCCGCAGCGGGTGAATATCGCGCAATAGGCTTCATACATTTTTTTATAGTTTTTATCGAGGCTGGCCGTGTCGCGGTCAAAGGAATAGGCGTCCTTCATTATGAACTCACGCGAGCGCAAAACGCCGGAACGCGGCCGTATCTCGTCGCGGAATTTGACCTGTATCTGATAAAGTATGAGGGGCAGTTCTTTGTACGACTTGACACTTCCCCTGACGAGGTCGGTAATTATCTCCTCGTGGGTCGGGCCCAGGATAGTCTCCTTGCCGTGGCGATCAATGAACTTTATCATGTCTTCGCCGAGGGCGGTGTATCTTCCGGATTCCTTCCATAATTCGGAGGGCTGGAGCGCGGGCATCAAGATCTCCTGAGCGCCTTTGGCGTCCATCTCCTCGCGGATTATATTTTCCACTTTATTAAGGACACGCCAGCCGAGCGGCAGGTAAGTGTAAGCGCCGGCAGTGAGCTTGCGGATAAGCCCGGCGCGGATCATTAACTTATGGCTGATTATCTCGGCCTCTGCCGGATCCTCTTTAAGCGTGGGAATAAGTGCCTGGGTCCATCTCATATTGTCAACCCTTCAGTATTTTATTGATCTCAGTAACGATCGCGCTGACGAATTCGCTCTCTTTTATCTTACGCGCGGGCTTGCCTTTAATAAATAAAAATCCGCTGCCCTTCCCCGCGGCGATGCCGAGGTCGGCCTCTTTCGCTTCGCCGGGGCCGTTGACTACGCAACCCATGACCGCGACGCGTAAGCCGGAGAGTTTGCCTTTTTTGTCCTTTATCTTTCCAAGCGCCTGCTCAACTTTATTGGCGATGCCAATGATATCCACTTCTGTCCTGCCGCAAGTCGGGCAGGAAAGCACTTCCGGGCCGAACCTGCGAAGGCCGAGCCCCTGGATTATATTTTTCCCGACGATGACTTCCTGGACCGGGTCGCCTGTAAGCGAGACGCGGATCGTGTCACCTATCCCCTCCGCAAGCAGGATGCCGATGCCTAGCGTGGACTTGACCGTGCCGGATAGTTCAGGGCCGGCGGCCGTGACACCCAGATGGAACGGGTAATCGCATTTCTTCGCCATCAGGCGGTATGCGTCTATCGTTTGCGGCACATCTGAGCATTTTAATGAGACCATCAGGTCGCGAAAATCAAGCGACTCGATGAGCCTTAAATAATCCGAGGCGGTCTTGACCATGAGCTCTTGAAGCCGTGGTTCGCTTCGCCCTGATTGTTGCTTAATGGCTCGCGCACCATGGGGTCGCACGGAACCAGAATTGACCCCAACTCGCACCGGAATATGGCGCTTCTTGGCGAGATTTATTACCGCGGCGACTTCGTCTTTCTTGTAGACGTTGCCGGGGTTGAGCCGGACGCCGTCAACGCCCGCCTCTATAGCTTTTATGGCGAGCCGGTAATCGAAATGTATGTCGGCCTCGAGCGGGATGTTTATCTTTTTCATTATCTTCGCGAGCGCGTCACAGCACGAGGCATCCTTGACCGCCGTGCGCACGATGTCGCAGCCGGCGAGCTCAAGCGCCTTGATCTGCGCTACGGTCCCGGCGACATCGAGCGTGTCGGTCTTTGTCATCGACTGCATCGATACCGGGCTCGCGCCGCCTATCTTTACCCCGCCTAAATTAATGGTCCTTGTCTTGCAAAATATTAATCTGGCCGATCCTTTCTTCAACCTTCTTGTTCACATTATAAAAACTAGAGTTGGAGGAAAGTGTACCGGAAAAAATACGCAACAGTGAAAGTTGGCCTACATAAGGATCAGAG
>CAISWF010000167.1 GCA_903889135.1 Candidatus Omnitrophota bacterium
ACTGTTTTATTGTCTGTGTAGCTGCCAATTCAACTTCCTCCTTTTGTTATGGTAATCGGGCAATTTTAGCACAACCGGAAGGCCAATTCAAGCCTTTTTTATCTCTTCTTCCATGAACTGGAGGTCGTAGAGACGCTTGTAGAGGCCGTTTTTGCGGAGTAATTCCTCGTGGGTGCCTGTCTCAATGATCCTTCCCTTATCTAAAACGATGATCTTGGTGGCAAATTTTACGGTTGAGAGCCTGTGGGCGATGACAAAGACCGTCCTGCCCTTCATAAGCTTCTCCAGGGCGTCCTGCACCAGCTTTTCAGACTCCATGTCAAGCTGGGAGGTCGCCTCGTCCAGTATCAAAATAGTCTCATTTCTAAGCACGGCGCGGGCTATGGCTATTCTCTGCCTCTCGCCGCCCGATATCCTGTGGCCCCTCTCCCCTACAGTCGTATGATAGCCCTCCGGCAGTTTCGAGATGAAGTCGTGGGCATTGGCTATTCTGGCGGCGTTCGCGATCTCCTCGTCTGAAGCGACCTGTCCGCCGTAGGCGATATTAGCCCTTATCGTGTCATGAAACAGTATCGTCTCTTGCGTGACAATGCCTACCTGGCCGCGCAGCGAATCAAGGGTAGCCCTTTTTATGTCGCGGCCATCGATGAGGACTTCACCGTTGGTCGGGTCATAAAACCTCGGGATCAGGTTGACTAACGTGGATTTGCCGCATCCGCTCGGGCCGACTATGGCGATCACCTCGCCTTTTTTTACTTCAAAATTAATGCCCTTGAGGACGGGGACAGAGTCATATCCAAAATTGACGTTATTGAAAGTTATCCTATCCTTAAGGATAGGCAGCGCGACGGCATCCGGCCCGTCTTTTATGCTGGCTTCGGTATCGAGTATGCTGAATATACGCTCCGCCGCGGCAAGCGCCTTCTGGATTATTGAATAGACCCTGCTGAGCTGGTTGAACGGCCTTACCATGAGCATCAGGGACACCAAAAAGGCTATAAAAGCGCCCGCGCTCAGTTCGCCCGACACAACCTTCCTGCCTCCCAACCATAGTACAAGCGCCGCGCACACAACGCCTATATATTCGGTTATGGGGCCTATAAGCTGTTCTCTCTTTGCGGACTTCATGAATAACCTGTAAAGACCGTGATTCTGCTTGGCAAATTTATTACGTTCGTATTCCTCCATGCCAAAGGCCTTTACTACGCGTATCCCCGAGATCGTCTCAAAAAGCGTCGTTGTCACCGCCCCCATCTGTTCCTGTGTGCTGGTCGAGATCTTTTTGAGCTTCTTGCCTATCCTTACTATGGGATAAACCAGCGTGGGCAGGACGAGCATGCTGAGGATAAGGAGCATCCAGTCTATTTTATATACCGCCCGTACTGAAAAAACCATAACCAGGCATACGACTACCTGGAAGCTCTGGGATACGAGGGTGGTCAATCCTTCCGTTATTGAATTTTGGATTATGCTTGTGTCGTAAGTTATTCGGGATACGAGGTTTCCGGCATGTTCTTTAGTATAAAAGTCGAGCGAGAAATCAAGAAGCTTGTTGTAAACCTTGTTGCGAAGATCTGTCAGTACCCGCGTGCTTACATCTGTCATAAGGTACTGTTGGAAAAATGTGAAAATCTCCTTCAGGAGAAATGCCACCAGGAGAAACCATATCAACCACTTAAAAAGATCCGCCGTCGACATGGCGTTTATGCTATTTACGATATTCTGGATAAAATCCGGCACTTTCGTCGGAAGGACTATCTGTTTTCCGCCGATTATCTTGTCCACAAGCGGGATTACCATTGAGACAGAGACGCCGTTCGTCGCCACGCTGTTTAAGAGCATAAAAAACGTGGCCAATGACAGCAACCGGATGTGGGGTTTTATAAATTCCAGGAGTCTCAGGTAGAGTTTCATTATGTTAAATATTACCATATACCGACGGGAAGTGTCAAAGGCGAAATTGCCCTTGCAAACGCACTTTTTATCCTATAAAATAGCTCGAAAGGTAAAAAATGGACAAGATAAAGGTCGGAGTCATAGGGGTCGGACACCTCGGACAGCACCATGCGCGCATTTACGCGGGCATGGAGGGCGTCGAGCTTGCCGGGATATGCGACACGGATATCAGGCGCGCGAAGAAATTCGCCAGGAAATACAAGACCAGCGCCTTCACCGATCATAAACAAATGTTCGGAATGATAAACTGCGCCTCCGTGGTCGTCCCGACCGATCTCCACTATCACGTGGCCAAAGACTGTCTTCTGAACGGCATATCTGTCCTGATCGAAAAACCGGTTACAAAGTCCGTCGGCGAGGCCGATGACCTTTTAAATATCGCAAGGGACCGCAAGCTTATCATCCAGGTCGGGCACATAGAAAGGTTCAACGCCGCGGTCCGCGCGCTCGACGAGATACCCGGGAACGTCAGGTTTATCGAATGCCACCGCCTCGGGCCTTTCAAGAAACGCGCGCTCGACGTAGGAGTGGTCCTCGACCTGATGATACACGATATAGACATAATCCTCGGGCTGGTGAGATCCGAGGTCTTGTCGATAGACGCGGTCGGCGTCAATATCCTGACCGACCACGAGGACCTTGCCAATGTCAGGATAAGGTTCAAGAACGGCGCGGTCGCGAACTTGACCGCGAGCCGCGTCACGAAAGCCGAGATGCGCAAGATACGCCTCTTCAAAGATGACTGTTATATATCACTCGATTACATAAAACAGGACGCGGTCCTCTACAGGAAGACGAACAACAGGATAACGGGTAAACTGATCAATATCAAAAAAGAGGAGCCTCTCAAGAAAGAGCTCGAGGCGTTCGTCAACTGCATCAGGACCGGCGAGCGGCCGCTCGTCTCCGGCGAGGAAGGTCGCGACGCGCTGAAGATCGCCCTGGAAATAGAGGGCGCGATAAAAGAAAATTTAAAGAATAATGCCTAAAAAGATAATGATAATAGCGGGCGAGGCTTCGGGCGACCTGCACGGCTCAAGCCTCGCTCTTGCGTTAAAAGAGCTCGAGCCGAGCATAGAACTTATAGGGATGGGCGGCGAAAAGATGGTCAAGGCCGGCCTCCGGTCGTTCCAGGACATAAAAGACCTCTCCGTGATCGGCCTCCTCGAGATATTAAGCAGTATCGGGAAATTCAAGGCCGCGTTCAACCTCCTCGCCGGAAAGCTTGATTCCGAAAAACCGGATTGCGTCGTCCTCATCGACTATCCGGAATTCAACCTGCGGTTCGCGAAAGAGGCGAAGAAGCGCGGCATCCCGGTCGTTTATTATATAAGCCCGCAGATCTGGGCCTGGCGCAAGGGACGCGTGAACATCGTAAAGAAATACGTGGACGAGATGATCGTGATCCTGGGATTCGAGAAGGATTTTTACGCGAAAGAGGGCGTCAATGTGGAATTCGTTGGAAATCCTCTTCTCGATTCGGTAAAATCGTCGCTCAAAAAAGAGGACTTCATAAAAAAATACGGGCTTGAACCGGCCTTCAGGACGATCGCTCTCCTCCCCGGTTCGCGCCTCACCGAGATCGAAAGAAACCTCCCCGTAATGCTCAAGGCCGCCAAGCGGATAAAAGACAGGTTCGGGGATTCGCAGTTCATTTTGGCCAAGCCGGCGGAGATAAGATCCTCCGCATACGAAAAAATATTACAGGGAGCGCCTCTTAAACCGGCGATCGTGGAAGGCCATCCTTATGACTGCATAAACGCCGCGGAGCTGGTACTAGTCGCCTCGGGGACGGCGACGGTAGAGACGATGATACTCGATAAGCCGATGCTGATAATATACAAAGTCTCTTTTCTTACGTGGCTCGTCGGAAAACTTCTGGTCAGGATCCCGAATATCGGCCTCGTGAACATCATAGCCGGCGAAAAAATAGTCCCGGAATTGATACAGTTCGACGCGACGCCTTCAAAGATAACCTCTGAGGTCTCCTCCCTCTTATCCTCCCCCGATAAAATGGAAGCAATGAGGACGCGACTTGCCGCGGTAAGATCAGAATTAGGCGGGCCGGGCGCAAGCAAGCGCGCCGCGGAAATTATTATTAGACAACTAAAAAGGTGAGGCGTACCTTAATATGAATCGGCGAGAAGTTCTATGGGATGGACGACCTTCGCTGATGTGGCCTGCGATATCTGGGTCTTGCACGCGCCGCAGCCTGTCACTACGCAGTCGGCTTTCGCTTCTTTTATCGCGTTGAACAGTTTTTCCCCCATGGCGAGCGAGAGGTCATAGTTCTTCTTTTTGAGGCCGAACGTCCCGCCCATTCCGCAGCAGGAATCCTCGATCTTCTTTATCGATATCCCCGGAATAAGCTCGACCAGGCACTCCTGGAGGTTCCCGATCTCCTGCGCCTTCAGGTGGCAAGGCGCATGGAAGACGGCGGTCTTCTTCGAGGACCTGAAATCGGTATTCATCTCGCCTTCATTAAATAAAAGCCACAGGTATTCGTGGATATCGAATGTCTTCTGCGAGACGAGCAGCGCCGTAGGCGTAGAGAGTATCCTCGGATAATCCTCTTTGATCGCGAGTCCGCAGCTGGGACATCCGGTCACGATATCGCAGCCGAGCTTTACGGCCTCATAAAGGTATTTGAGGTTATAGGCTATGTCTTTTTTTACGGCGTCCGTGTTTCCCGACGAGATGCCCGGGATGCCGCAGCATTTCTGGCGCGGGATGACGACCTCTATACCGTTCTTTTCGAATACCTTAAGCGTGGCCGCGCCTTCGCTTTCCGCGTTGAAAAAATTTACATAACAACCGTAAAAATACGCGACCTTCCTCCTGCCGCTCTTTCCGCTCAATTTTCTTTTTTCGAACGGCGGGACGCTGGGTTTGGGCAGGAGTCGCCTCTTGTCCAGGCCCAGGAACATCTCCATCAGGCGCCTTCCCAGCGCGGAACACATAAAAATATCGGCGAAGACCGTCAATTCAACCGAGGAGGAACCGAGAAACCTCATATTTTCCAGGAGCGCCTGGGAGAACGGCACGCCCCACTCCTTGACATATATCTCTTTCGCCAGCGCGCAAAGCCCGGATACGTCCGCGCCGGTAGGGCATTCGACCCGGCAGGCCTTGCAGTTGATGCAGAGGTCGAGGATATCTTTTATCACGGGGTCGCGGAGGATCTTTTTGTCCAGCTCGCCGGTGATGACGGCCTTAAGTATCGCGGCTTTGGCGCGCGGCGAGGCCAGTTCCTGGGGCAGTTTGATATTTACCGGGCAGACGTTCCTGCAAAGGCCGCAGGCATGGCACCTTTCGATATCCTCCCTTATCTTCACGGAATCTAATGCTGTTTTAGTATTAACATATTTTGTTTCGGCATCATAGACCAGGTCGTGGGTGATCCCGGCGTCTTTGCCTATCTTTTTCCCGGGATTTAAAATGCCTTTCGGGTCGAAGATATCCTTTATCCTGACAAAAATATCGTAAAGCGGGCCGAATTGTTTCTTGAGGTACGGGGCCCTCAGGATCCCGTCCCCGTGTTCGGCCGTCGTAGAGCCGCCGAGCGAGATGACCATTTTGTAAAAATCGTCAGCCATGCCGTCGATCTTGGCGAGGTCCGCCTTATCCTTCATGTCGAGCAGCGGGCGTATGTGCATATTGCCGTCCCCGGCATGCCCGTATGCGCAAGCCTCGACGCCGTATTTTTCGAATATCGCGTAAGCGCCTATTATAAAATCGCCCAGGTTTTCCGGAGGGACTATCGCGTCCTCTATGAACGGGATCGGGCGCTTCTTCCCTTTTATCCTATTGGTGATCGGTACCGCCGCGCGCCGCACCTCCCAGATGCGGTCCTGCTCGTCCGCGGTCCTCGCGACATCCATATCCGATATAAGCTTTTCCCCGCCGAGGAGTCGGTCCTTTACGGCGTCTATCTTCCCGTCGAGAGAGAGCGTGCTGTCCTCTTCCAGCTCGACAAGCAAGACCCCTTTGGACCCGCTCCGAAGCAGGTCCTTGAGTTTCGATTCCGCCTCAACGGCAAGATTGATGAAAGTCTCATCCATGAACTCGATCGCCGAGGGTGAAAATCCGCGCAATTCGGCGACTATATCGCCTACCGACGGCAGGTCTTTCAGGAATAATAAAAGTGAGGCGCGGAATCCGGGCAGGGCCGCCAATTTCAATTTAGCTTCGGTTATGACCGCGAGGGTCCCCTCGGAACCGGCCATTAATTTAACCAGGTCTACGGAATCGCCTTTAAGAATATTATAGATGTTGTAGCCGCTGGCGCTTCTCAGTACCCTGGGGGCGGATTTTTTTATGGCCTCTTCGTTATTTTTAAGCAATTCCGCGAGCGGTTCCGAAATATTTTTTATTATCGCGCGCGGCACCAGGTTTACCAGCTCACCGTTCGCGAGGACGGCCTCGAGTTCGAGGGTCCAATCCGCGGCAGTGCCGTATTTTACCGAATGCGGGCCGCCCGAATTACCGGCGATCATCCCGCCTATCGTGCAATAATTCCCGCTGGACGGGTCGGGCGGGAAAAATTTCCCGTATCTGGCCAATAACTTGCTCATTTCGCCGTATATGACGCCCGGCTGGACCGTGACCGTATCTCCGCCTTTATAGGCCCGGACTTTGTTCATGTATTTCGTGAAATCGATTATTATGCCGTTGCCCACCGCCTGGCCCGCGAGACTTGTGCACGCGCCGCGCGCGGTAAGCGGGATATTGTTCCGGAAGGCGTATTTGACGAGCTCGACGACATCATCTTTGTCTTTAGGGATGACGACGCCCCTTGGCTTTATCTTATAGATCGAGGCGCCGAAGGAATAGATATGGCGGGTCACATCATCAAAGAGGACGTCGCCTTTGATGATCTTTTTTAACTCTTTCTCCAATAATGTCATCGCGATACTGGCAGGGTTACGAGCGCGTGCGGGACGACATAGATCCTGGCGTCTTTGCCGCGGGTTGCGAAAGCGTATTCGAGCGCCTCATCCATATCCTTAAAAGACAGCATCTTCATCTTCCTAGCCATAGCCGGGAATCTTGTCCCGACGAACGCGCAATCGGCAAAAAGGAGGGACTTCGCCACGGCATACGCCCTCTGTTCTCCGGCGAGACAAGTCTTGTTCTTCATCTTCTTTACGATCTCGGCGGGGCTCTTCGCCCTGACCATAGCTTCATAGAACCTGCGCTCGCCCAGTCCCTTACCTATGCCATCTTCGCATAGCGCGGAGATGAGTATAAGCCCTCCCCTTTTGACGATGGGTTTCTGCGTGTTGGTCAGGTAAGTCAGGGCGCGTGATGCCTGGTAGAGGTTGACGTCTTTAGGCCAGCCCACTCCGCAGATGATTATATCGGCCGGCTCATCCACCTTCACCCTGTAATGGAGCATCGCGTGTTCTATCCCCCTGTAAAAAGCCAGCTGCGGCTCTCCCGCGGTCGCGAATATCGTGCGCCCCAAATCGTCATTCACGACGTTTATTATGAATTTCAGCTTGGCTATGCAGGCGAATTCCATGATCCAGCGGTGGAAGGGGTTATCCTTGATAACACCGGGTTTCGCGCCCGGTTTATCGATGAATTTCGGCGAATGGGTGAACCCTATCGTCTCTTCCCCGGCCATGCCTATGCTCAGCGTCTCGGGCCCTCCTGAGAAACCTGCGTGCAGGTGCGGCTCGATGACGCCGATAGAAATGACATGGTCGTTATAAAGCATCTCTTTGTTGACTACTACAGGGACGCCATTGGCGACATATCCGAGGTTGGTCAGGTTTGAGCTATCCGATGGGTCGTGGATCTTTACTTTTATCCGCTTGACGATCTTTTTGCCGAAAGCTTCTTCGATCTCCTGCCTTGTCGGGGGCGTGAGCATCCCGACCGCCATGAAGATCGTCACATCTTTGTCCCTTATCCCGCCCTTTTTCAGTTCATCAAGCAATATGGGAAGTATGAGCTTGCGGGGGCATACCCTTGCGAGGTCCGGCACGACTATGGCGATCGTCTCTTTGGGCGAGACGAGGTCCCTGAGCCGGCAGCAGCCCATCGGGTTAAGGATCGCCTCTTTTATTATGCGGGATTCGGGTTTCCTGCTGTGGGACCTTTTCGGGTGGAGGACGCCCAAAAGGTTCTTCTCGGGAATAGAGACGTTTACCTGTTTCTTTCCGTAAGGTACGTTTATGTTCATGGTTAAATATTCCCCAAATGTACGTTCTTCAGTTTTTTCTTCGCTATTTCATAAGCCTTCTCGAGGGTCTCCTTTGAAGTAAGCGGCTGGTCGAGTTTGTAACACGGGAAATACCTCGAAAAATGGAGCGGCACATCCGCGCCGGCATTATCATATATCCAATCGACGAGACGGCTAAAATTCTCCTCAGAGTCATTCAGGCCCGGTATGACCAGGTTGGTCAATTCCACATGGCACGCCTTGACCGACCTTTTTATGGTGTGAAGTACGGGCTCGATGGCCCCCTTGCAGTATTTCCTGTAAAATCCGTCGTCGATGGATTTCAGGTCAATGTTCATCGCGCCGATGAACGGCAGCATCTCCTCCAGCGGTTTAGGATTTACAAAACCGTTGGTCACCAGGACGTTCTCGAGGCCTTCCTCTTTCGCGAGTTTCGCGGTCTCGAGGACAAATTCATACCATATGAACGGCTCGTTATAAGTGTAGGCGATGCCGAACGATTTGCATTCTTTGGCCTTATCTGTCACCCACCGGGAAGTCACTTTTTGTGTCGGGACGTCGAGATCCTGCGATATCGCCCAGTTCTGGCAGAACGGGCATTTAAAATTGCAGCCTTTGGTCCCGAGAGAAAGTATGGACTCGCCGGGATGATAATGGTAGAGCGGCTTCTTCTCGATGGGGTCGAGAGAGACCGACGTCGTCTCTCCGTAAACGAGGGAATACAGTTTGCCGTTGATATTCTGCCGCACGCCGCAGACGCCGGTGATGCCGTTAACGATCTTGCAGTCGTGGGGGCATAGCAAGCAGTGGACCGCCCCGTCCGTCTTTTCCCAGTAAAGCGCTTCTTTCAATACCTGTTCTTCTCGTCAGGCTTCTGCCCTTCCTTGAGCAGGCCGGAGAGCTCCTTCATGAACTGGTTTATATCCTTGAACTGGCGGTAGACCGAGGCGAACCTGACGTAGGCGACCTCATCGAGATCGTGGAGCTGCTTCATGACGAATTCGCCTATCGCCGTCGAAGAGACTTCCTTTTCGTAATTGCGCTGGATGATCCTCTCGACCTCGTCTACCATGCCTTCGGCCTTATCCATAGGGACGGGGCGTTTCTCGCAGGCCTTAAGTATCCCGGAGAGCAGCTTCTTCCTTTCGAATGGCTCGCGCCTCCCGTCCTTCTTTATCACCATCATGGGATGCTCCTCAAGCCGTTCGTGTGTCGTGAACCTCTTCTGGCATTTAAGGCATTCGCGCCGGCGCCTGATAGAGTCACCTTCGGCCGAGATGCGTGAATCTATTACTTTATCTTCAACGTTACCGCAAAATGGGCATTTCACCCCACACCTTCTTTCTTTTTATCCCAAAGAATGGGGCTCATTTCTTTTTACCCGCCTTAGCCATCCTTACCTCCACGCCTGCCTCCTCAAAAAACTCCTTCGCCATCTCATCGGGATAGCCCGATTCCATCACTATCTCTTTTATGCCCGCGTTTATGAGCATCTTTGCGCAAATGGAGCACGGCTGGTTGGTGCAGTAAAGTACGCCGCCGTGGATATCGACCCCGTGGAGCGCGGCCTGGATTATGGCGTTCTGTTCCGCGTGAAGCCCGCGGCAAAGTTCATGCCTTTCGCCCGACGGGACCTTGAGCTTATCCCTGAGGCAGCCTGTGACCTCGCAGTGGGTAATGCCGCTCGGCGTCCCGTTATAGCCGGTGGTAAGTATCCTTTTATTCTTTACGATCAACGCGCCGACCTGCCGCCTCAGGCATGTCGAACGCTCCGATATCAGGTCCGCTATCCCCAAGAAATATTCGTCCCAGTCCGGGCGTTTCCTTTTTACCGCATTTTTTTTGGCCATATTAAACCTCATCCAAAAGGCCGCGATAGAGCGGAAAATTCTTCACCATCGCGCGCACTTTTTCTTTTACACGGCTTACAGCCGCCGCGTCCGTTATGTTGCTTAAAACCTCGTCGATGAGCCCGGCTATCTCTTCCATCTCTTTTTCTTTCATGCCGCGCGTAGTGGCCGCGGGGACGCCTATCCTTACGCCGCTCGGCTTCGCCGGAGGGTTCGGGTCATAGGGTATAGTATTTTTATTCACGGTTATCCCGGCCTTGTCGAGGGTCTCCTGCGCGTCCTTGCCGTTCAATCCCTTACTGTTAAGGTCAAGCGAGAATAAGTGGTTGTCGGTACCGCCGGAGACTATCCTGTAACCGCGTTTCTGGAATGCCCCCGCGAGGGTACGCGCATTTTTCAGTATCTGGTTCTGGTATTCCTTGAACCCGGGGCTCAAGGCCTCCTTGAATGAAACTGCCTTCGCCGCGATGACATGCATCAACGGCCCGCCCTGGATACCGGGGAATACCATCGAGTCGATCTTTTTCGCGAATTCTTTTTTGCATAATATCATGCCGCCGCGCGGGCCGCGGAGGGTCTTATGCGTCGTGGTCGTGACGAATTCGGCGTAGGGGACCGGGTCCGAATGTATGCCGGCCGCGACCAGCCCGGCGAAATGAGCCATATCGACCATGAGATACGCCCCGGCCTTGTCGCATATCTGGCGGAACCTCTTGAAATCTATCGCCCGTGAATAATTCGACGCGCCGGCGAGTATCATCCTCGGTTTACATTGGCCGGCGATCTTTTCTATCTCATCGTAGTCGAGCATCTCGGTCTTGCGGTCGACCATGTAAGGGACGATGTTGAAATATTTGCCGGAGAAATTGGCCTTGTGGCCGTGCGTGAGATGTCCGCCGCATGCCAAGTCGAGCGCCATCACGGTATCTCCCATATTAAGCGCCGAGAAATAGACGGCCATGTTCGCCGACGAACCGCAATGCGGCTGGACGTTGGCATGTTCGGCCTTGAATAATTCCTTCGCGCGCTCGATGGCGAGTTTTTCCGCGACATCTACGTGCTCGCAGCCACCGTACCACCGCGCCGCCGGATAGCCCTCTGCGTATTTATTCGTAAGGACTGAGCCCTGCGCTTCGAGGACCGCGCGGCTCACGAAATTCTCGCTCGCGATGAGCTCTATGTTCTCTTCTTCGCGGCGCGTTTCGTTTACGATCGCATCGTAGATCTCCGGGTCTACTTTTTTCAGGTTCTTCATTGACTCGCCTCCAGGTCGGATATTTGCTTTACCCTCCTCAGATGCCTCCCGCCGAGCCTCCTCGTAGAAAGCCACACGTCCAATATCTTTTTAACTTTATAACTGTTCATCGATCTCGAGCCGAAGACTATGACATTTGCGTCATTATGTTCCCGCGAGGAACGCGCGTCCTCGATATTATAGACGAGGGCGGCCCTTACGCCGCGGGCCTTATTGGCCACTATCGACATGCCTATGCCGCTTTTGCATATCAATATGCCGCGTGGGAATCTCTTCTTCCCGACCGCTTCCGCGACGAGGAACCCGTATTTGGGATAATCGCATGATTCCGGCGTATAGCATCCGAAATCTTTTACCTCGTAATCTTTCGACTTGAGATACTTTATGATCTTGCTCTTGAGATCGAATCCGCCGTGGTCGGCGCCGATAGCTATCCGCATATCTTCCTCCCTAACTTTTCTATCGCGTCTTTTAAGGTCATAAGGACCGATTCATAGACCTCTTTCGGTTTACCGATCGGGTCGGTGATCCATAAATTCTTGGGTTTTTTGTCATCGCCGTCATAGGCGTAATCCAAAAGCAGGTAAGTCTTCGCCTTCGCTTCGGGCAAGAACTCGGTTATCGTCGCCGCATGCACCGGTTCCATGCACAGGATGAGATCGTATTCTTCTATCAAACTGCCCGAAACGGCCTGCGCCCGGTGGCCGGATATGTCAATATGTTCCCTTTTCATCACGTCTATAGCGTTCGAGCTTGCCATCATGCCGGGGATCGTCGCTATGCCGGCAGAGGCGACCCTGATATCGTCGCAGCCGTGGTCTTTGAGCCATTTTTTCAACAGCCCCTCTGCCATGACGCTGCGGCACGAATTACCGGTGCATACCATCAGCACTGACTTTATCATATCTGCTCTATCTCCGCTTTCGAAATCGCGCCCTCGCGTAATATCCTGGGCGTACGTCCGGTCATATCGACTACCGTAGATTCGATGCCGATCGCCGTCTTTCCGCCGTCAATGACAAGGTCGATCTTCCCGTCGAGGTCGCGCAATACTTCTTTCGCGTCCCTCGGAGGTTTGTTGCCCGATATATTCGCGCTTGGCGCGACGACCGGGACGCCGGCTTTTCTTATCAGGTCGAGAGCTATCTTATTATCCGGCATCCTGAAACCGGTCTTTTTCCCACGCCTGTCCCTCAATATGACCGTCAACGGGCCCGGCCAATACTTTTCTATAAGCTTCGCGGCGCGGAGAGGTATTTTTCCCGTTATCTTTTTGACCGAGGCTGTATCGGCGACATGCACCGTAAGCGGTTTATTCCTCGGGCGGTTCTTTATTTTATATATCCGCTCCACCGCCTTTTTATCGAGGAGGTTTGCGCCGAGGCCGTAGACCGTCTCGGTCGGGAAAGCCACCACCCCCCCTTTTTTAAGGACCAGCGCTGCCTTCTTTACGGCAGCCGCGCTGGGCCTCGAAGCGCTGACTCGGATGATTTCCGTCATAATTTCAGTTTTTTGTTCTTAGCTATTACGTCCGCCTCAAGCCTCTTCTTGAAAGCGTTGAGCTCTCCCGCGATCTTATTGTCGCTCAAGCCGAGTATCTGCAGCGCGAATATCGAAGCGTTCTTGGCGCCGGACTTGCCTATGGCCATCGTCGCGACCGGGACGCCGTAAGGCATCTGCACCGTCGAGAAGAGCGAATCCATCCCGTCAAGGCTGCGCGTTTCCATCGGGACGCCGATAACAGGAAGTCTCGTCATGGACGCTATCACCCCGGCCAGGTGGGCGGCGCCGCCCGCGGCCGCTATCACGACCTTTATGCCGTTTTTCTCCGCCGACTTCGCGAAATCATGCACCAGGGCAGGGCTCCTGTGCGCGGACATTATTTTGAGCTCAAAAGGCACCTTAAAATCCTTCAACACCTTAAGCCCTTCTTCCATCACCGGGAGGTCTGAATCGGAACCTAATATGACCGCGATCCTTGGCCTTGTCATTTTTATCATCTCCTGTTTAGCGCCCTGTAACCTATATCTCTCCTGAAATGCATCCCCTCGAACTCTATGAGATTTACTGCGTTATAACACCTGTCTATCGCGTCTTTTATGTCCGAGCCGAGCGCCGTCACGTTGAGGACCCGCCCGCCCGCGGTCACGGTCTTTTCGCCGGACGCCCTCGTCCCGGCGTGGAAGACATAGACATCTTTCATTTTTTCCAGGGCATCGAGCCCGTCGATCTCGAAACCTGTCTTATATTCCCCGGGATATCCGCCCGAAGAGATAACGACCGAAACGCACGGCCTCTCGTCCCACTGAAGGGACGCGATATCTATCTCATCGTCTATCGAGGCCTCGATCAATTCGACAAAATCGCTCTTTAAGCGAGGCAGTATCGCCTGCGTCTCGGGATCTCCGAACCTGCAATTGAATTCCAGGAGTTTCGGCCCGGAGCTGTCTATCATAAGCCCGGCATACAGGGCGCCGGTATATTTTATCCCCTCTTTACTTAACCCGTCGATCGCCGGCCTGATGATATCCTTCATTACCGCCTTCATCGTCTCATCCGTGACGACAGGCGCGGGTGAATATGCGCCCATCCCGCCCGTATTCGGGCCTTTATCCCCGTCTAATGTCCTCTTATGGTCCTGGGCCGAGGCAAGCGGTACCGCGTCTTTCCCGTCCGTTACGACTATGATCGACGCTTCTTCGCCTTCGAGGCATTCCTCGATTATTACTTTTTTGCCCGCGTCCTTGAATATCTTCCGCTCCATCATCGCCTCAACCGCCTCGAGTCCTTCCTCTTTCGAGGAACAGACGATTACACCTTTCCCTGCGGCGAGCCCGTCCGCTTTCACTACGAACTTTCCCTTAAACCCTTTTATATATTTTTTTGCGGCGACGCTTTCAGTGAATACCTCGAATCCTGCGGTCGGAATACCGTATTTTTTCGCGAGCTCTTTCATGAAGACCTTGCTTGACTCGAGCCGCGCGGCTTCTTTGGACGGCCCGAATACCCTGAGGCCGTTCGCGCTGAACTAATCGGTTATCCCGCCGGAAAGCGGCGCCTCAGGCCCGACGACCGTAAGGTCTATCTTGTTCCTCGAGGCGAAAGCGGTCAGCCCGGCTATGTCATCGGCTTTTATGTCGACGCACTCTGCGATTTGCGATATCCCGCCGTTGCCCGGCGCGCAGAATACCTTGTCGACCAGCGGCGACTGTCTTATCTTCCAGGCGAGCGCGTGCTCCCGCCCGCCCGAACCTACGACTAAAACCCGCATATTATCCTTACTTTGCCCCCTCGCTTCGCGCGGGACTTTGCCTTCCCTTTGTCCACCGAACCGACGATCCACGAATCTATCTTCCATTTGTCGAATATCTTTTTGGCCACGGGGTAATCTTCCGGCGATATGACTATCACCATCCCGAGCCCCATATTGAAGGTACGGAACATCTCTATCTCGTCTATCTTCCCCTTCCTCTGTATCCTCCTGAATATCTCCGGGACGATCCAAGTGCCTTTCTCGATGACCAGGGTCTTGTCCTTAGGCACGATGCGCGGCAGCTTCTCGAAATAGGCGCCGCCGGTTATATGGGCGATGCCTTTTATCTCCGCTTTCTTCTTCAATTCCAAAACCGGCTTAACGTATATCCTCGTAGGCCGGAGCAGTTCTTTTAAAAGGGTCTTCTGCTCGGCCTGTGAAAATACTTTCCTTACCAGTGAGTATCCGTTAGAGTGTAATCCGTTCGAGGCGAGGCCTACGGCAATATCACCCGCCCTCATCTTAGAGCTGTCGACTATCCCGTTCCTCTCGACCGCCCCAACGCAAAATCCAGCGAGGTCATATTCGCCTTCCTTGTAAAATGACGGCATCTCGGCCGTCTCGCCGCCTATGAGCGCGCAGCCGGCCTGCCTGCACCCCTCGGCGATGCCCTTCACCACATCGACCAGGACTTTTTTATCTATCTTGCCGGTCGCGATATAGTCGAGGAAGAAGAGCGGCTCCGCGCCCGAGGTCAGAATGTCATTGACGTTCATCGCGACCATATCTATGCCGACGGTGTCATGTTTATCCGCCAGGAAGGCGATCTTTAATTTTGTGCCCACCCCGTCGGTAGACGAAACGAGCACCGGGTCTTTATACCCGGCTGCCTTGAGGTCGAAGAGCCCGCCGAAACCGCCGAGCCTGCAATCCGCGCCCTTGCGCGCCGTCGCCTTCGTATGCTTTTTTATGGCATCTACGAAACGGGTAGCCTTCAGGATGTCCACTCCCGCTTTTTTGTAGGTAAGGCCCATCTTAATATCCTTTGTATTCGGTCGCGAACTTATTCGCCTCCCCGCCGAAAGGCACGGGGTAATCTCCGGTATAACACGCGGTGCAATAATCCTTAGGGCATGAGACGCAGCTTAACAGGCCCTCGATCGAGAGATAGCCGAGCGTGGTAACGCCCAAAAACTTCCTTATCTCTTCGATAGAATGCGTCGCCGCGATCAATTCTTTCCTGGTCGGGAAATCTATGCCGTAAAAACAAGGGTGCCTGATCGGCGGGCACGATATCCTCATATGGACTTCCTTCGCTCCGGCATCGTAAAGCTTCTTTATCCTGGTGCGCGAGGTAGTTCCTCGAACTATGGAATCGTCTACGACAATTATCCTCTGGCCCTTAAGCAATTCCTTGATCGGGTTCAACTTTATCTTCACGCTGAAATCCCGTATATGCTGCAGCGGCTGGATGAAAGTCCTTCCTATGTAATGGTTGCGTATTATGCCCATCTCGAGCGGTATACCCGATTCGTGCGAAAGGCCGAGCGCTGCCGGCGTCCCGGAATCCGGCACGGGGATGATGAGGTCCGCGCCAACGGGATGTTCCTGGGCAAGCCTATGCCCGAGTTTCTGCCTCACCAGGTGGACCGATTCTCCGAATATGAATGAATCCGGCCTGGCAAAATATACGAGCTCAAATATGCAATGCGCCAGCCTCTTGCTTTCCACCTGCGGCTTGGTCGAACGCAGCCCCTTCTTGGTGATATAAAGGACCTCTCCGGGCTCCAGTTCGCGGATGAACTCCGCTTCGATCAGGTCCAGTGCCGTCGTCTCGCTCGCCAGAACATACCCTCCGTCAAGCTTGCCCAGGCATAGGGGTTTCCACCCGTGCGGGTCGCGCACCCCGACGAGCATATCCTCTTTCATTATGATGAGGGAAAAAGCCCCTTTGATCTGCCTAAGCGCGTACGCGAGGCCTTCCTCGAAATTCTTGTGTTCGGGCCGCGCCATGAGATGCACTATTATCTCGGAATCGAGCGTCGTCTGGAATATCGAACCGCGCGCCTCAAGCTCATCGCGGAGATCCGCCCCGTTTACGAGGTTTCCGTTATGCCCTATAGCGATAGTCCCGCGGGAATAATCCGTCACGACGGGTTGCGCATTCTTCAGCGTCGTCGAACCGGTCGTGGAATACCTGACATGCCCTATGGCGGTCTCGCCTTTAAGGTTGTTCAAATTTTCCTCTTTGAAAACGTCCGCCACCAGCCCCATCCCTTTATGGATGTGGGTCGTCTCGCCGTCATAAGAGACTATGCCGGCCGATTCTTCTCCTCGGTGCTGAAGCGCATAAAGACCGAGATACGTAAGGCGCGCCGCATCTTTGTGCCCGTAGACGCCGAATAGTCCGCAATATTCTTTTATATCCTTGCCCATTTTTCACCTCGATTATACACTCTTGACCCCGTTTCTGAATATGCTAATTCCGTCGCCTTCCCTGTGCGCCTCTCCGCGCGTCCAGCGCGGATGCTGGGAAGCGAATAGATGCCTCTCAGGATGCGGCATAAGCCCGAATATCCTCCCGGTTATGTCGCATACCCCGGCGATATTATCGACCGACCCGTTGGGGTTCCACGGGAACCCGGCGAGTTTGCCGTACGGGTCGACGTACCTGAAAACGACCTGCCCGTTCGCCCACAATTTTCCCAGGACCTCGTCGTCCTTCGGGATGAATTTCCCTTCGCCGTGGGCGGCGGGTATATATATCATCCGCTCGATGCCCTTGGTCCAGAGGCACTTGCTCTGAAATCCGCTGTTCAACCCTTTGGCCGGCTTCAGGTGGACCCACCTGTCTTCATAGCGCGCCGTATCATTCGTCGTCAGCGTCGCCGCAAGCTGCTCGCCGCTCGCTCCCTTGCCCGGCAGCAGGCCCGCCTTGACCAGGACCTGGAAACCGTTGCATATCCCGATGATAAGTTTTCCCGCGCCGACGAATTTTTCGAGATCGCCGGCCAATTTATATTTCAATTCGTTCGCAAGTATCTTCCCTGAACCGACGTCATCGCCGTAAGTAAAGCCCCCGGGCACGGCCAAAATATGGTAATCGCGCAGCTTCTTTTCGCCGCTGACAAGCTGGTTGATGTGGACGGCTTCCGATATCGCGCCGGCATGCTCGAACGCGAAAGCCGTTTCCATGTCACAATTCGTCCCGGCCGCGCGCAGGACTATTACTTTCGGACGGCTCTTTATAGCTACCATCTTAACGGCGCCTGCCAGGCCTCCTTCAATTCCTTATGATCGGTCCTGACGACGATACCTCCCCCGAGGCCGTAGACCGCGAAGTACTTATCATCGAGAACGCCGCCTATAAGCCCTAACGCCGCGCCCTTCATCGCCTTCTCGAAGCCCTTCTGTTTTTCCGGGCTGACGCCGACGATGAAACGGGTATTCGACTCCGAGAAGAGAATAAGATCGTCACGTCTCTTTCCTCTTGTATCATATTTCGCCTTGAAAGGCACTTTTTCCAGTTTTATCTCTGCGCCGAACCCTCCGGCAAACGCCATCTCGGCCGCCGCGACCCCTATTCCGCCCTCCGAGCAATCGTGGCACGCGTTCACAAGGCCGCTTTTTATCGCGCGGCTCAATCTCTCCATCAGCGTACGGCTGCGTTTCGCGTCCACGGTCGGCACGGAATTTCCTAGGACCCCGCGGGTCTTATAATAATACGAACCGCCTAGTTCATCATAGGTCATCCCTACGACATATATGAGGTCGCCGGCTTCCTTGAAATCCATGGTGATGCATTTTTTGACGTCATCTGCCACACTGATGGCCGAGATGAGCACTGTTCCGGGGATCGATACGCGTTTTTTACCGACGATATATTCGTTATGCAGGCTGTCTTTGCCCGAGATAAAAGGCGCCTGAAAACCCTTCGACATGTCATAACAGCCCTGGGCGGCCCTTACGAGGCCTCCTAATTGCGACGGCTGGTCAGTGTCGCCCCAACAGAAATTATCCAGGAGCGCCACCTCTTTCAGGTCTCCGCCAACGGCGATTATCTGCCTCAGCGCTTCGTCTATATTCGACGCCGCCATCCAGTACGGATCGATATCGCCGTATCTCGGGTTTATCCCGTTCGATATTATTACGCCTTTGTCCGAATTCAATACCGGCCTGGCGACCGCGGCATCGGACGGGCCGTCGTTATTTACGCCTACGAGCGGTTTTACTACGGAGGCGGCCTGCACCTCGTGGTCGTATTGCCTGATTATCCATTCCTTGCTGCACACGTTCCAGTCCGACAATATTTTCAGCAGCGACGGCGTCAGGTTTTTTGGGCACGCGAACCGCGGCTCAACGCGTTTGGGCCTGCTCCATTTCGCCTTCCTGACGATCCTCGGCAGGCCGTCGTGCAGGAAACTCATATCGAGGTCGCAGACCTTTTTCCCTTTATAAAAAAGTCCCAGTTTTTTTGTGCGGGTGAACTCGCCGATCACCGTCGCCTCGACATCCTCTTTTTCGAAGACCCCGAGCAGTTTATTTACTTTATTCTTGGGCACCGAGAGCACCATCCTCTCCTGCGCCTCTGATATCCATATTTCCGTATAGGTCAGCCCCTCGTATTTGAGCGGTATCTTATCGAGGTCTATCCTGACGCCGGTCTTCTCGCCCATCTCGCCGCCCGCGCTCGACAATCCGCCTCCGCCGCAGTCCGTTATCGCGTCATACAGATTTAAATCGCGGGCCTTCAGGATGCAATCGGCCACCTTTTTCTCTTCGATCGGGTTCCCGATCTGGACAGCCTGCGCCGAGACCTGCTCCGATTCCGAGGTCAATTCCCCCGAAGAGAAAGTCGCGCCGTGGATCCCGTCGCGGCCGGTCTTCCCGCCGACGAGCACGACCAGGTCCCCGCTCTCGACCTCCTTAAAAGATTTATCTTTCGGCATAATGCCGACGTTCCCGCAATATACCAGGGGGTTCCCGACATACCTGTTGTCGAAGAGCACCGCGCCGTTGACCGTCGGTATGCCCATCTTATTGCCGTAATCGCGCACGCCCGCGACGACGCCTTTCATTACCCTTTTCGGATGGAGGACGCCTTTCGGCAGGCGGTTGAATTCGTAATCCGGCTCGCCGAAACAGAAGACGTCGGTATTCAAGATCGGCTTCGCGCCGAGGCCGGTTCCGAGCGGGTCGCGTATCACACCGCCGAGGCCGGTATTCGCGCCTCCGTACGGCTCTATCGCCGACGGATGGTTATGCGTCTCGGCCTTGAAGCATATGTTATATTTTCCGTCGAACCTTATGACCCCTGAATTATCCTTGAATACCGAAACGCACCACGGTTTATTCAGCTCGGCGGTCGCCTTCATTATCGTCTCTTTAAGGAGATTGTTATAGAGGCGCCTCTTTCCTGCGGACTCGTAATCTATCATGCCGCGGAATGTCTTGTGGCCGCAATGCTCGGACCACGTCTGCGCGAGCGTCTCGAGCTCGACATCCGTCGGCTTTCGGCCGAGGATGACGAAATATTCCCTTATCTTGCGCATCTCGGCGAGGCTCAGGAATAATTGGCCCTTTTTGCTGATATTTTCGAGGTCTTTATCCGAAGAACCGGGGAGATCCACGGTTATAAGTTTAAAATGGTATTGCGGGGGGTTCTTGAAGCTGTAGGAATCCGGGCCGGTGACGACATGCTGGATGACTTTATTGAATAGGAGCTTTTCGCTTATCGTCTTAAGCTGCCCCGTTGACATATTTCCGCCGATTATATATTTTTTTGCGGTCTTGACCGACTCGACGCCTTTTACGCCGAGATCGAGGATGCCTTTTTTCACGCTCTCCTCGACAGGGTCCATCACACCGGCGTTATAGGTCACCTCGACGACGGCCCTTTTCCTCACGCGGGCATTCCTGTCGGTTATAGGGCTCGACCTGAATGAATAGGCCTGGGTAACGGGATCGGTAAGCAGTTCCCCCGCGATCCTCTTTATCCCTGACCGGGAGATGCCGCCCTTGATTATATACACTTGCGCGACCTCGACCGACTCGACGCCTTTTATTCCCAGGTCCTCTATATCCCTCTTGACGCCGGAGTCGAAGCCATGATCTTTATCGCATACTTCAACGCGCCACAACACTTAGAGCTCCTTATCGGTTAGCTTCCTTAAGGCCTCCAGATACTTCTTACTCGTCTTTTTGATGATATCTTCGGGCAGGTGCGGGGCCGGAGAGGTCTTGTTCCAGTCCAGGCCTTCGAGATAATCCCTGACGAACTGCTTGTCAAAGCTGGCCTGCGGCCCGCCCGGCTTGTATTTCTCCTTCGGCCAGAACCTCGATGAATCCGGGGTCAGCACCTCGTCGATCAGTATCGTCTTGCCCTCTTCGGTAACGCCGAACTCGAACTTCGTATCGGCAATTATTATCCCTTTTGAATCAGCGTATTCCGCGGCC
>CAISWF010000168.1 GCA_903889135.1 Candidatus Omnitrophota bacterium
AGGTGAGATCTGAATAGAGGGTTTTGACCTGGCCCAGTTCTTTCTTGATCTCCTCTAGTGATAGGGGGCTGTTGATCATTTGAGGTAAGGACTTTTCGCTCTTTTCCGGCTTGGCTTTAGGTAGTAACGAGATAATGATAAGCGCCACCGGCCCTCCGATACAGCCTAAGAAAAACCACACTATCGCGCTCCTATTTTTGGCGGTAGCAGCGACGATCGGAGAAACGATTATCGAGACTACCCACAAAAGAGGAAACAGCTTAAAAATCGTGTCGAGCGTGTCAAAGTAATACATCTTCGGCCCTCCTTAAGCCTTTTTCTATCCTGCTTATTACTTCGGTGAGGTCGCCCTTGTCCTTCTCGTCCAGGAACCACACGACCTGCTTGAGATTATCGAAATATTTCTCCTCAACCTTCTTTATGAGGTCTATCCCCCTCCGCGTTATCGCGATGTATTTTACCCTGTGGTCGTCCGCGCTGCCTTCCCTCTTCACGAAGCCGAGCTTCTCAAGCCTGTCGATAATGCCGGTGATGTTCGAGCGGGAAACGACGCGCCGCCCGCCCAGATCGCCCTGGGTCACTCTCTTATCTGAATATTTGAGTATGACTAAAACATCGTATTGGGCGGACGTGACACCGTATTTGCTGAAAAACCTGTCACCTGCCTTGACAAGCGCCTCGGAAACGCGTATCAGCTTCAACATCGTCTCATTATTAAGCATGTCCGTTTCGGTAGCCATGACTATCTCCTCAAATTTGTTAGTATAATAACAGTTTATATGATAACTGTTATGCTGTCAAGTATTTTTTTAAAAAAATTTATACAAACGAACGGGTCATTCTATCTTGTATTCCACCGGGCGGGTGAATGCCTTTTTGAAGTCATAGACATCCTTGAAGTCGTCTATCGAATCAGCCTCTGTCTTTGCGAGCAGCTTTACCTCTATGAGGTTAAATACGATATTCCCGAAGTCCCCTGTCCTGGCAATGCCCCAGTGTTCGAGGACATCTTTTGCCATCGGGCCAAACTGCTCTACCGCGTAAAGCCTCATCCCATCGGAAAGCTCCTGTCCGGTCACATGGCGCGGCTTATCGAGCCTGGCTACCGTAAAATTAAGCCCCCTTAGGACGAAGAAATAGGCCTCCTCGGGATAGCGGGGGTCTTTCTTCGCCAGTTCCTCTATTATCTGTATCAGGTTGAATTCGTCTCTCATCTCTTGCCTGCAACAAGAAGAAGCGCGATTATCGTCTTCGCGTCCCGTATCTTGCCTTCCTTTATATACCTTAACGCGGCAGAAAGCTTGACCACCTTAACCTTTATATCCTCGTCAAAATCGGCCTCCAGTTTGGACGGCTTAAGGCCTGTCGCCTTGTAGATCTCCACAAATTCATCCGTGACCCCGGGCGAGGGATAGAATATGTTTATTTTTTCGAATTTTTTAGCGGCGTAGCCGATCTCCTCCCGTATCTCCCTTTTCGCGGCCGAGAGCGGCGCCTCGCCTTTATGCAGAGTGCCGGCGGGTATCTCAAGCAACCTCTCGCCCACGGCATAACGGAATTGCTCTACGAGAACGACCTTGTCTTTGGTGATGAACGGGACTATGCCGACCGAACCGATATGATGGACGACTTCCCAGCGGGCTTTCCGGCCCCGGATCACGCCGTCGCTTACGACGAGCCGGACTATCCTGCCGTCGTAGATAAGCGTCTTCTTTTGGACCCTGAATTTTGCCATGGTCCGTATTCTACACGTTTATCGGACAAAAAACAAGGCCCGGGTCTTTTGAACCCGGGCCTTAGTCTTGGTTTCTCTAGGATTAGAGCTTTACTACTTTCGTAGCCTGCTCACCCTTGGGACCTTTTTCGATCTCGAACTCGACTTCCTGTCCCTCGGTTAAAGATTTATAACCTTCACCCTGGATCGAGCTGTGATGTACGAATACATCCTTGCCGTTCTCAGGAGTAATGAATCCGTAACCCTTCTGGTCGCTGAACCACTTAACTTTACCTTTTGCCATTATTTACTAACCTCCTTTCCTCTGGAATTATAGTAAATAACGACAGAAAAAATCCGCAAGGCTAGAATTATCATCAACCGTTGCGGTATAGGATTTCTAATCTTTTATTTACTACGGAGGTGATTATAACACATCTCCCCCGTTTGTCAAGAATTATTTACGGGTGGGGTCCGCATTTATACCTTTGACATTATAGCCGGATATTTTGTATAATTATATAACCATCCATCATTATGACCAACGAGGTAGTCCAAGGAGTCTAACGCCAAGTTATGATAGCAGATTACGGATATGTGGGGTTATTCCTTCTCTTCGGGATCGCTTTTGTGGCCGGGGCTTTTGTCGTATCCTGGTTCCTGAGGCCGCGCGACCCCAATCCCGAAAAAAGATCCTGTTACGAGTGCGGAGAGGTCGTAAAGGGAAGTTCGTGGATACAATTTAACGTCCGGTATTACCTTATAGCGCTTATCTTCGTCGTCTTCGATGTCGAAGTCCTCTTCCTCGTGCCCTGGGCGGTCGTCTTCCGAGACCTGGGGATCGTCGCCTTCGTTGAGATGATAGTTTTTATCGCCATCCTTATAGTAGGCCTTATCTACGCCTGGAAGAAAGGAGCCCTCGAATGGCAGTGATCGAAAAGATCCCGGCCTCGGGGCTTATTGAGAGGTTTCCGGGCGGCGCGATCGTCCTTGCCACCGGCGAAAGCGTCCTTAAATGGAGCAAGGCCTCCTCTCTCTGGCCCCTTACCTTCGGCCTCGCCTGCTGCGCTATCGAGATGATAAGCACGGGCGCCTCCAGGTTCGACATTGACAGGTTCGGCGCCGGCGTATTCCGCGCCTCCCCGAGGCAGTGCGACGTCATGATAGTGGCTGGCACCATTTGCGTCAAGATGGGCGATTGCATGAAACGGCTCTACGCGCAGATGCCCGAGCCTAAATACGTCATAGCCATGGGAAATTGCGCCATTTCAGGCGGGATCTTCTATCATGATACTTATTCTGTCGTCAAAGGGACCGAGTCGCTTGGGATACCGGTCGACGTCAATATACCCGGTTGCCCGCCCCGTCCTGAAAACCTCCTCTTCGGGCTGATGAAGCTCCAGGAAAAAATATTAAAAGAATCCGCCGCAAGCGGAAGGAATGAAAAACGTGTCCGTTGACGCTCCCGAAAAACAGATTGAGATACCAAAAGAAGCCCTGCTGGAAACAGCTCGTCGCCTTTTAAGCGAAGGGTTCACGAACCTGCATTGCATCACCGCTGTAGATAAAATACAGTACATGGAGCTCATTTATATATTTTATTTCATGGATAAGCACGCCTGCGTTATCCTGAAAACACGGCTTGCGCTTAACGATCTTACCGTAGAGAGCCTGGCGAATATCTGGAGATCGGCAGACTGGCTTGAACGCGAAGTATACGATCTCTTCGGCGTAAAATTCCTGAACCACCCGGACTTAAAAAGGATATTAAACCCGGACGACTGGGACGTCCACCCGCTTAGGAAGGACTTCTCGAGGCCGGATATCATAAAGAAGCCGAAGTCCTGAACGAGGTGAAGGGTGAAATCCTGAACGAAGTGAAGGGCGAAGTCCTGAACGAAGTGAAGGGCTAGATACTGATATGGATACCCTAAAAGAAAACCTGCAAACCGAAGAATTCTGGGTCAATATGGGCCCGCAGCACCCGTCGACACACGGTGTCCTCTATCTCGAGGTCAAGCTGAGCGGCGAGACTGTCGTCGACCTTATCACCCACATCGGCTACCTCCACCGCGGCATGGAGAAGATCGCCGAAAACCGCACCTACACGCAGTTCATACCTTTCACGGACAGGCTCGATTATATCGCTGCGATGGGAAATAACCTCGGCTATGTCCTCGCCGTAGAAAATTTGATGAAGTCAGTGGTTAACGACCGCGCGAAATACATCCGCGTGATCATCGCCGAACTGCAGAGAGTCGCAAGCCATCTCGTCGGCATCACGACCTTCGCGCAGGACCTCGGCGCGTTCGCCACTCCTTTATTTTACGGCTTCCGCGAGCGTGAGAAAATAGTAGAACTCTTCGACGAAATATGCGGAAACCGCCTCACCTATAATTACATGAGGATAGGCGGCCTGCAGTTCGACCTGCCGAAAGGCTCGGACGAAAAGATCAGGGCCATAGTCAAATACATGCGGCCGAAGATAGACGACCTCGAGAGTTTGTTCAGCTCGAACGTAATATTTACCGCAAGGACGAAAGGCGTAGGCGTCCTCACTAAAGAAAAAGCTATAAATTACAGCGTGACCGGCCCGAACCTGCGCGCCTCAGGCGTCAAATGGGACCTGCGCAAGGATGAACCATACCTCTGCTATGACAGGTTCAATTTCGACATCCCGACAGGCGCGAACGGCGACTCGTGGGACAGGTATAAGGTAAGGATCGAGGAGATGAGGCAGAGCCTGCGCATCGTAGAACAGGCGATAGGCGGCCTGCCTGAAGGCGATCCGACGGTAAAGATCGGCCGCATCATCAAGCCCGCGCCGGGTGAAACGTATATGCGGACAGAAGCGCCTCGCGGCGAATTGGGTTTTTACATAGTGAGCGACGGCTCGACATATCCTTACCGGATGAAGATCCGCTCCCCATCTTTCTCTAACCTCGCGGTGCTTTCGGAGCTTGCAAAGGGGATAAAGATCGCGGATGTCGTATGTTTGCTCGGCAGCCTCGACATCGTAATGGGGGACATAGACAGATAATGGTCTCCATCCTTACCTTTATAGTCATGTTGGTCGCGGGCGCGGTAGTCCTCGGATTTATCTCGGTCTCGGCGATGTTCCTTATATGGTGGGAGCGCAAGGTATCGGCGCACATCCAAACCAGGTACGGGCCGATGCGTGTGGGCTGGCATGGGATATTGCAGTCACTCGCCGATGTAATAAAGTTGCTCCTCAAAGAAAATATCACCCCTGAAGGGGTCGACAAGCCGGTCTGGTGGCTCGCGCCGTTCTTCGCGGTCGTCCCGTCGGTAATGGTCTTCGTCTGTATCCCGTTCGGGAGCCTGTTCGGCATTAACCTGATAGCGCGCGACCTGAATATCGGCATCCTATATATAATGGCGCTTACCTCTATCTGCGTCCTCGGGATCTTCATGGCCGGATGGGGCTCAAACAACAAATACTCGCTCCTCGGCGGCATGCGTTCGGCCGCGCAGATAGTCAGCTATGAGGTGCCGCTGATCATTTCGATGGTGACGGCGGCGATGTTCGCCGGTACTTTATCGATGCAGAAGATCGTCGAGGCGCAGAAAAATATGTGGTTCGTATTCCAGCCGAATATGGCGCTGGCGTTCATCATATTCGTCATCTCTGCGACGGCCGAAATAAACCGCACGCCGTTCGATATCCCGGAAGCCGAGTCCGAACTGGTCGCGGGGTTCCACACGGAATATTCCGGGATGAAATTCGCGATGTTCTTCCTCGGGGAATATACAAATCTTTTTATCGTATCCGCGCTCGCCGCGACATTGTTCCTCGGCGGATGGCAGGGGCCTTTCTTGCCGCCGGTATTGTGGTTTTTGATAAAGACGTACGGCATCATAACCGTATTGATGTGGGTAAGGTGGACTTTTCCGAGGGTGCGAGTCGACCAGTTGATGAGTTTCGCCTGGAAGGTGCTCACCCCTATAGCGCTCGCGAACCTTGTCGTCGCGGGATGGATATTACTCAGATGATAAGCTACTTCAAAGAGATAATCATCGGCGCCTGGAGCCTCGTAAGGGGGCTATTCGTCACGTTCAAGAATTTGTTCTCGAGAGCGGTGACGATCCAATACCCGACGCAAAAACTCAGTATGACCGAAAGGTACCGCGGCCTCGCCGACCTGCGCGTTGAGAAATGCATCAAATGCTACATGTGCGTCAAGATATGCCCGACAGGATGCCTCTCGCTGGCGCACAAAGAGAATGCCGAGAAGAAAAAAGAGTTTGAACATTTCAAATATAACATGGAGCTCTGCTGTTTCTGCGGCATGTGCGAACAGGTTTGCCCGACGCAGGCGATATATATGAACAAGATATACGAGATAGCGGTATACGACCGCGGCAAGATAACGCATATAGACCTTTTAAATACGGAGAAATATGGTGAGTGGGCCCATCCAACTGTTAAATAACCTGCTCAATAACTACGGGCTGCCGCAGGGATTCATCGTCCAGGCGTCTTTTTACGTCATCGCCGCGTCGGCAGTCATATCCGCGCTCGGCGTCGTGACCTCGCGCAACATCTTCCATTGCGCGATCTTCCTGGCCTTTTCCCTCTTCTGCGTCGCCGGCGTATATCTCTTCCTTAGCGCGGAATTCCTGGCCGTGGTCCAGGTTCTTATATACGTCGGCGCGATAGTGACGTTATTCCTCTTCGCGATAATGCTTACCGCTAACATCGGCGACAGGTCAATAAGGCATACGAACAGGCAGGTGCTGGCAGGCGGCGTGGTCGCAATAATAATATCGGTATTCTTTATATTCATCATAATACGCGAGCCGTGGAAGAAAGCGCTCATGCAGGCGCAGCCGCTGACCCTGCAGGAGATCGGGAAGTCGCTAATGTCGGTATACGCGCTGCCGTTCGAGGTAATATCGCTTATCCTGCTCGCGGCGCTTGTAGGCGCGATAGTGATAGGAAAGGTCAAAAAAGAATGATACCCCAGAGCCATTTCCTCATATTGGGCGCGCTGCTCTTCGCGATAGGGCTTTACGGCGCGCTTACCCGCAGGACCGCCATCGGGATACTGATGTCGATCGAGCTCATACTGAACGCGGCCAACATAAATCTCATTACCTTCAATAAATTCCTAGGCAGCCCCGATGGGTTGGGCCAGATATTCGCGTTATTCGTCATCGCCATAGCGGCGGCATCGGCCGTGGTCGGCCTCGTGCTCGTAATAGCCGTATACAGGAACATGAAGACGATATTCACTGAAAAGATGAACATGCTGAAATGGTAAAATACGCGCACCTTATACCGCTTTTCCCTTTTATCGCGTTCGCGATAAACATCCTCTTTGGGCGCAGGCTCAAAAAGGCGAGCGCATTCGTCTCCATAACCGCCTCCTCTATCGCCCTGGTCATCTCGGCCGTCACTTTCATCGGGAACTTGAACGGAGAGGGCTCGTACACGATCGCGAAATGGATATTCCTGAACGGCGTTCCGCTCAATTTCGGAGTCACGGTAGACCCGCTCTCATGCATGATGCTGCTGGTCGTCACTATTGTCGGGACCCTTATACAGATCTACTCCATGGGGTATATGCATGACGACGCGAGGTTCTCGAGGTTCTTCGCCTATATGTCGCTCTTCATGGGCTCGATGCTCGGCTTATTGCTGGCCGATAATTTCGTGATGCTATATATGTTCTGGGAAGGCGTCGGCCTCTGCTCGTATCTTTTGATATCGTTCTGGTTCGAGAAACCGGCTGCCGCGAGGGCCGGCATGAAGGCGTTCATAACTACCAGGATCGGAGACACCGGGCTCCTGATCGGCATACTCCTCCTCTTCTTCTCGGCAAAAACGTTGTATTTCAAGGACCTGGGCGGCCTCGCGATAAACGATACCACGCTCACGGCCGTCGGCATCCTCATATTCTGCGGCGCGATAGGAAAATCGGCGCAATTCCCGCTGCACGTATGGCTGCCTGACGCAATGGAAGGTCCGACCCCGGTCTCGGCGTTGATACACGCGGCCACTATGGTCGCCGCCGGCGTCTACCTTATCGCGCGCTGCTACGGGTTATTCATTTCCCATCATACCGCCCTGATCACCGTCGCATATGTCGGCGCGATAACCGCGTTCATGGCCGCATCTATCGCGCTGGTCAATAACGATATAAAACGCATCCTCGCTTACTCGACGATAAGCCAATTGGGGCTTATGATGCTTGGCTTAGGCGTCGGCGGGTACGAGTCGGGCACTTTCCACCTCATGACACACGCGTTCTTCAAGGCCCTGCTCTTCCTCTGCGCGGGGAGCATCATACATTCGATACACATCGAGGACGACCCGGCCATGCACACCCAGGACATACGCAAGATGGGCGGGCTTTTCCCCAAGATGAAAATAACGGGCACTACACTTATAATCGCCGGCCTGGCGATCGCCGGCATACCGCCGCTCTCCGGTTTCTGGTCGAAGGACGAGTTGCTTTCCGAGATAATAAATACCGGGCATCCGGTGCTCTTCGCCGTGGCGGCGCTGACAAGCCTGATGACCGCGTTCTATATCTTCCGCCTTATCTTCCTCGTGCTATTCGGGAAGGCGCGGCCCGGCGTGCACGCCCATGAATCGCCTTATGTCATGACCATCCCGTTGAGCATCCTGGCCGTATTTTCGATATTTGCAGGATTTTTCAGGCCAGTCCGCCCGGACTTTCTAACGATGGGCATATCGACGGCGATAGCCGTCATCGGAATAGGCCTGGCTTATTCATTTTATATATTAAATAACAAGATACTTTCGGCCGACGTACGCGCCAGGTTCGCTTTCCTATACAGGCTGCTCTCCAACAAATATTATATCGACGAGATATATGAGGCGGCGCTCATAAAGCCCTGTTTCCGGCTCGCGGAATCCGCCGCCAGGTTCGACCTGGGCGTAGTGGACGGCGCCGTAAACCTCACGGCGCGCGTTTCGGTCGTCCTAAGCAAGATGCAGTCCTGGTTCGACCTCTATATCGTGGACGGGATAGTGAATATGGTCGCCAACATCGCGTGGCTCTGCTCGGCGATACTGCGCAGGCTGCAGACGGGCCTGGTGCAAAATTACATTTTAATAGCGTTCTTCGGGCTGGCTATAATAATACTGATAAAATTGATAGGAGGTTAGAATGCCTTTTCCCTTGTTGACGTCGATAATCTTCCTGCCGCTTCTCGGCGGGCTGCTCATCCTTTTTACGCCGAAGGACAGGACCGGGACGATCAAGGCGATAGCCACGGCCGCCACGGGCCTCGCGCTCATCCTGGCCGCCGCGCTCGTCCTGAAATTCGAATGCGGCAACACCGGGATGCAATTCGCCGAGCGGCTGCCGTGGATCCCGCAGATGAACATAAATTACCATCTCGGCGTAGACGGCATCAGCATCGGCCTCGTATTCCTGACCGCTCTCCTGGGCTTCTTCGCCTGCATCGGCTCGTACGGGATAAAGGAACGGCAAAAGGAATATTATTTCCTGTACCTCCTTTTGAATACCGGCATGCTCGGGACGTTTTTGGCGCTCGACCTCTTCCTCTTCTATGTCTTCTGGGAGATAGTCCTGGTGCCTATGTATTTCCTTATAGGGATATGGGGAGGCCCGAGAAAAGAATACGCGGCCATCAAGTTCTTCATATATACTTTGGCCGGCTCGGTATTCATGCTCCTTTCGATACTGGCGCTTTATTTCACGTCGAACCCCCATACCTTTAACATGCTGGAATTGGCGAAGAGCGGCGGCACGCTCGCCAAGGGTTTCCAGCTGATCCTGTTCGTAGGATTTTACCTCGCGTTCGCGATCAAAGTCCCGGTATTCCCGTTCCATACGTGGTTGCCGGACGCGCACGTCGAGGCGCCGACGCCGATAAGCGTGCTGCTTGCCGGAGTTTTGCTTAAAATGGGCGGGTACGGTTTCTTCAGGATAAGTTTCCCCATATTAAAGGATGCTGCAATATATTTCGCGCTTCCCTTCGCGATACTCGGGGCGATAAACATCGTATATGGGGCTTTCGTCGCGATGGCGCAGACCGACTTCAAAAAGATGGTCGCCTATTCGTCGGTAAGCCACATGGGATTCGTGATGCTCGGCCTCGCAAGCATGACCGTGACCGGCTTTAACGGCGCGCTGATGCAGATGTTCAATCACGGCGTGATAACCGGCGGCATGTTCCTCCTCGTAGGCGTCCTCTACGACCGGGCGCATACCAGGGACCTGAATAAATTCGGCGGGCTCGGCGCGAATATGCCGGTCTACGCGGGCTTACTTACGGTCTTTACGCTAGCCTCGCTCGGCCTGCCCGGGTTAAGCGGTTTCATCAGCGAGTTCATGTCGCTGATGGGTGGTTTCACGGCGTTCAGGCTGATCACCATAATATCGGTCCTCGGCATAATAATAACCGCCGGATATTTCCTGTATATGATACAGCGCGTGCTGCTCGGCCCGCTTAACAAGACGTGGTCAGATATAACGGATATCAACAGACGCGAGATATTCACGCTTGCCCCGTTGATGATCCTGATGATCGGCATAGGCGTATACCCTCTCTTGATACTTAACTTCCAGTCCCCGGCCGTGATCAACCTGATACAGCATATCGGAGGGACGTTATTTTGAGCGTGCTTCTCAGCGTCAAATATTTTTTCCCTGAGATCATATTGACGGGGTTCGCGGTCACGGTCCTCATCCTGGGGCTTTTCTTAAAAAGGCGGGTCGTCCTGGGTTCGTTCTGCCTTCTCGGGATACTGGCCGCTGTCCTGCTCATGCCGCAGAGCTATCGGGCGACGTCCCCGCTCTTTTCCGGCATGCTCATCAACGATTCGTTCTCCGAGTTCTTCAAGGAGATCGTATTTCTCGTCATCGGCCTTGTCATCCTCGTCTCGATGGGATACAGGGCATTCTCCGATGAGGACGCGGGCGAGTATTATTTCCTGCTCCTTGCCGTAGCCGTGGCGATGATGATAGCAGCCTCGTCGAATAATCTCATGATGATCTACATCGCGCTCGAGGCGGTCTCCCTTATGTCGTATATGCTCGTCGGTTTCCTGAAGAAAGACCCGCGTTCGAGTGAAGCGGGCCTGAAATATTTCCTTTTCGGCGCGCTAGCGACCGGCGTGATGCTTTACGGCATATCGTTCATATACGGCCTGTTCGGCACGACCGACCTCGTGGTTGTAAGCCAGATGCTTACAACCAGGAACGTGAATATTTTCGCCTCGATGATAGCTTTATTACTGATACTCGCGGGCTTGAGTTTCAAATGCGCCCTCGTGCCGTTCCATATGTGGGTGCCGGACGCTTACCAGGGCGCGCCCACACCCATAACCGCGTTCATATCCGCCGGGCCGAAGGCGATAGGCTTCGCCATACTCATACGCGTATTCCTTAAAAATTTCTTTCCGCTCTTCCCCGCCTGGTCCGAGATGGTCTCCGTCATCGCGATAATAACGATGACCGCGGGAAATATCCTCGCCATTAACCAGGAGGATATAAAAAGGATGCTGGGGTACTCATCAATAGCGCAGGCCGGCTACATACTGATCGGGTTCGTCGTAGGCACCGCTCTCGGGATACAGGGCATGATGTTCTACATTCTCGCTTACATATTGATGAACCTCGGAGCGTTCGGCTGCGTAGTGCTGATATCTAACGGCATCAAGAGCGATTGCATCGAGGAATACTCCGGCCTCTCGAAACGGGAACCGGTCCTGGCGTTCCTCCTGGCCGTCTTCCTGTTGTCGCTTGCGGGCATCCCCCCGCTGGCGGGTTTCTTCGGAAAATTCCTGGTCTTCGCCGCGGCGATAGAATCCAGGTATTATGTGCTTGCCGTAGCCGGCGTGATAAACAGCGTCCTGGCTATTTACTATTATGTCAAAGTCATCAAATTCATGTACCTCGAAGAACCGCGTGCGGGAATGCCTGCATATAAAGAACCGGTTTTTAGCCCGGCAGGGGTTTTGGCCGTAAAGATCGCCCTGATAATAGCCCTTGCAGGGGTCCTGGCCGCCGGTCTCTTCCCCGGATTTTTTGTCGGCTGGATATCCGCCTCGCTGCTCTAGGAGATGTAATGAAGAAAGCGTGTTTTTTTATTCTCATCCTGCTCGTTGCCGCATCCCTTACTCTTCGTGCCGGAGCAGATACCGTTAAACTTAAGAAGGGCGGCAATCTCACCGGCGTGATCAGGCAAGAAGATGATGCCTCGATCACCCTCCAGATAGGCATGGGCACTATGAAGATACAAAAAAGCGAAATAGAGTCCTTCCGTAAAGCCGACGAAAAAGAGAACGACGTTTTAGAGGCCTCTTTCAGGAGGACCGCCATCGAAAGGGGCAGCTTTGTGCCGCCCGGGTTGGATGAGATGGACCAAAAATTAAAGGCTATACCGGGGAAAAACGTCGCGGCCGCCAAGCGCCGGTTAGACTCTTGGATACAAAAGCTGGATGACAATTCCGATAAGATCAAATCGCTTAAATCCGACTTCGAAAAGAAGAACAAGCAGATACTCGGGATGAGCTCGGGAGTCGATGTTCCGCGATATAACGGCTTGGTAGCCGAGAATAATACGACCGGCGCCAAGATCTCTGACCTCTGGGGAGAGCGCCACAAGATGGGCCCGAAGTTATTGGAATATCAGTCCGCATACGGGAAGGCAATAACCAGTTACGGCGACGGGATCGGTGATTTCGGCCTATACCTTGATAAAACGTCCGAAGCCCTCAAAAAACGCGGAATAACAGATGACGAATCCCTCTACCTCGAAACCGTAAAGAAATCACTCGCGGACCTCCGGAAGAGCCTGAATGCAGATACGGCCGCCTTCGAGGCCGCGAAGGCACCGCTCGCGGAGCTTCAGAAGAGCCTGAGCGCGGATACGGTCGCTGTTTCAAAAGGAATGCACGGCATAACGGTAAAGGCCGTTCTTAACGACAAGGTCGAATGTCTCCTGCTCATAGATACAGGCGCAACGGTATTAGCAATAACAAAGACGGTCGCTGACAAGCTTGACATAGATCCCAGTGACTCACGTGAAGGCAAGTTCTCCTTGGCCGACGGCAGCATCATTAAAAGCAAGGTCGTCAAGATCAAGAGCGTAAGGGTCGGGGATTCCACGGTCTATGATGTCGCGGCCGGAGTCACGGATAAGCCGGTGGAGCCCGGAGTAGACGGGCTTTTGGGCATGTCTTTCCTGAAGAACTTCAAGTTCAATTTGGACGCCGATAACGGGGTCCTTATACTGGAAACAATAAAATAACAGTCGGTTGAAAATATCCTTTCCGGTGTGATATAATATGCATACTGAAGACAGAAAGAAAGCGGATTTTTATAAATGGACGAAGATCTGGGGTCTTCTCTCCTTTATACCCGTCGTCCTGGCCGCAGGCCCTCTTGCGGGATACTTCCTGGGTGATTACTTAGAAAAGAAGATCGGGCATGCGCCTTATCTGTCCCTCATATGTATGGGGTTCGGTTTTTTCACGAGCATAAGGGAGATAATAAAGATATTAAAGCTGGTCCAGAAGACGGACGCAAGGTCAAATAAACCGGAAAAACCATCATGATCGAGACGCACGCCGCGCAACCTGAACTGCAGAACTTCGTAGGGCTTCTCGCAAAGAGGCTCGAGGGTACCCCTTTCGCGCATTTCCTCCTTATCTGGGAGAACGTGATATTCTCGCTGATGATCGTCGCCATAATATCCCTGCTCGCCTATTTCGCCTCGAGGAAGAGCTCGATGATACCCGGCAGGCTGCAGCTGTTCATGGAGATCATCGTAGGCGGGCTCGATGATTTCGTCTGCGGGATACTCGGCCCTGACGGAAAAAGATTTACTCCTTTTATAGGGACCCTCTTCTTATATATCCTTTTTATGAACCTCTTCGGGCTTATCCCGTTCTTCAAGTCGTCTACGGCGAACCTCTCGACGACCGTCGCTCTCGCGCTCTGCGTTTTTCTTTACGTCCAATATACCGCGGTCAAGGAGAACGGCTTGCTCGGATATATCGACCACCTGATGGGCAACCCGCGCGGGATAATAGCGTTTACCGTCTTCATCCCGGTCCTCCTCTTCTTCATACACATAATTTCCGAGCTTGTAAAACCCTTGAGCCTGGCGTTACGTCTCCGCAGCAACATCTGGGCCGAGGATATGCTGCTGGCCGTATCGGCGCAATTCGGCATCGGCGGAGTGCCGTTATTCCTCTTCAACATGCTTTTGGTAATATTAAGCGGGATCATGCAGGCAGTAGTGTTCAGCCTCCTGACCACCGTATATTTCGCGTTAGTACTGCCGCACCACGAAGAATAGTGATGATTCCCGCTGAAGGCGGGATTAAATTCGGCCTTATGGTTTACATCGCGTATCGATATAAACCGTGGCCTCATTTAAAAAGGAGGTAAGTAATGGACTACAAGGCAATGCTGGCGATCTCCGTCCCGATAGGACTGGCGATCGCGGCGTTCGGTTCCGCTATCGCACTGGGAAGGGCCGTAGCGGCGGCTATGGAGGCGACGGCGAGGCAGCCGGAGGCGTCGATGAAAATACTCATAAACATGATCGCCGGTTGCGCGCTCATCGAAGCCCTGACGATCTACGCTTTGGTGCTCTCTTTCTCTCTTCTCGGAAAGATCCAGTAGATTAAGAGATGGACCTATTAAAACTCCTCACCACAAATGAGATAGTCGCGCAGATAATAAGTTTCCTTCTGCTCATGGCCCTTCTGCGCGTATTCGCGTGGAAGAAACTCCTTAACCTGCTAGACGAGAGGCGGGCCAGGATAGCCTCGGAATTCAAGAAGATCGAGGATACCCAGGCTGCGGTCGAGCGGATGAGGGCTGACTATGACAAGAAGCTCGCCGACATCGAAGCCGAGGCCCGCGCCAAGATACAGGAGGCCGTCAATGAGGGGAAACAGGTCTCCCAGGAGATCAGGGAGAACGCGCGCCAGGAAGCCCGCGCTATCCTCGATAAGGCGCAGGAAAATATAGAGAACGAGGTGGCTAAGGCCAAGCACGAGTTGAAACAAAAAGTCGTCGAGCTGGCCCTGGGCACGACCGAAAAACTCCTCGGGGAGAAGATCACCGGCGATAAGGATAAGAAGCTCGCCTCCGATTTCCTCGACGAGCTGGAGAAGGTCAAATGACCTGTTCGAAGACCCTCAGGGTCATCCTGAGCCTACTGAAAGGAAGCGAAGGATGAGCGACAGGGCCGTAGCGAAAAGATACGCCGAGGGGTTCCTGGCCTTCGCCAAGGAGACGATAGGCACTAAAAGGGGCCTCGAGGAGATAATATCTTTCGGGGAGATCCTGGATAAAAACCCGGAGCTTTTTAAGTTCATGGAAAACCCGGAAATAAGCTATGCGGAAAAATCCGTATTCGTAGACGCGGCTTTCAAGCCATTATTTTCGGACGAGACGCGGGAATTCATAAAATTGATAATGGAGAAACGCCGCGGAGAGGAAGCGCTCGACATCGCCGACGAGGCGAAGATATTCTATCGGCGCGAGATGGGCATAGAGAGGGCTGTCATAAAAAGCGCAAAACCGCTGTCGCAGGATATTGTCCTGGCTATCAAGGATAAACTCGAAAGCAAATTTAACAAAAAACTTGAATTCGAGATAGCAGTAGATCCGGGCCTCCTCGGAGGGGTGCAGGCGACCGTCGGGAACATCGTCATCGACGGCTCGATAAAGAGGAAACTTTCTGAATTAAGGGAATATCTAATGGAAAGCAAGGTAGACTAATATGGCGCTGAGACCCGAAGAAGTTGCTTCAGTAATCAAACAGGAATTGGAAAAATTTAAGTCAAAGATGAGGATGGAATCCGTCGGCACGGTCCTCCAGGTCGGGGACGGGATCGCCAGGGTCTACGGGCTCGATGACGTGATGGCCGGCGAGCTCGTCGAGCTGACCGGCGGGGTCATGGGCATGGTCCTCAACCTCGAGGAGGAGAGCGTCGGCGTTGTCATCTTCGGTTCCGACGAGAACATAAAAGACGGGGATACTGTCAAGAGGACCGGAAAGATCGTGCAGGTGCCCGTAGGTAAAGCGCTTATCGGGCGCGTAGTCGACGCGCTTGGAAACCCTATAGATGATAAAGGGCCTGTCGTGACGGATAAGTTCAGGCCGGTCGAAGGGCACTCCCCTAACGTCATCCAACGGCAGCCCGTAAAGGAACCGCTCCAGACCGGGATAAAAGCCATCGATTCGATGGTACCCATCGGCCGCGGGCAACGCGAACTCATAATCGGGGACAGGCAGATCGGCAAGACCGCGATCGCCATCGATACGATCATTAACCAGAAAGGCAAAGACGTATATTGCATATACGTCGCCGTAGGACAAAAACTTTCCACTATCGTTTCGGTGGCTGAGACACTGACTAAGTATGGGGCCATGGACTATACGGTAATCGTAAGCGCGCCGGCTGAAGCCCCTGCCCCGCTGCAATACATTGCACCATACGCGGGGTGCGCGATCGGAGAGGAATTCATGTATAACGGGAAGCACGCGCTTGTAATATATGATGACCTCTCAAAACATGCACAGGCGTACAGGCAGCTCTCGCTTCTATTGAGACGTCCGCCGGGCCGAGAGGCATATCCGGGCGACATCTTCTATCTCCATTCCCGGCTGCTCGAGCGTGCCGCAAAACTCTCAGATGAACTCGGCGGCGGCTCGCTTACGGCCCTGCCTTTCATTGAGACGCAGGCCGGAGACATAACGAGCTACATTCCTACGAACGTCATTTCCATCACCGACGGGCAGATATACCTTGAGGGTGACCTGTTCTACGCGGGCGTAAGGCCGGCTATAAACGTCGGGCTCTCGGTATCGCGTGTCGGAGGCAAGGCGCAGACAAAGGCGATGAAGGGTGTTGCCGGGAGGTTGAGGATAGACCTTGCGCAATACCGCGAACTCGTGGCGTTCGCACAATTCGGCTCAGAACTGGACAAGGTGACCCAGGCCCAGCTTACGCGCGGGGAAAGGATGACCGAGATACTAAAGCAAGGCCAGTATGAGCCCCTTCCCTTATCAAAACAGGTCATGATAATATATGCCGGGACGAAGGGCTACCTTGATGAGATGCCGCTCGATTGGCTCAAGAAATTCGAAACGGATTTCTATAAGTTCATGGGCGAGAAATACCCGGACGTCGAGCATGAAATAGATACCAAAAAGGAACTCGGCGACACGCTGACGAAAAAACTAGATAAGGCAATAGTAGAATTCAAGAACGAGTTTGTCGAGCCGCTGGTAAAAAATGATACTGTCACTTAGGCAGATAAAAAGACGGATAAAAAGCGTCGAGAGCACCAAGAAGATAACGCGCGCGATGCAGATGGTCTCCACAGCCAAATTCAAGCGCAGCGAGGATGTGCTCTATACCGGAAGGCCATATTACTTGAAGCTCGATTCGATACTTCAGAAGTTGATAATCAGCCTTAAGCCCGAGGAATTGGGGGTTCACCCTCTCCTCGAGGAGAGGGTCGAGAAGAAAAATCTCGCGGTCTGCGTGATAACATCAGACAGCGGGCTATGCAGCGTATATAATAATAACATTATCCGCGTCGCGGAAGATTTTATAGCGCAGCACGGCAAGGAAAAAATAAAACTTGTCGCCATTGGACGCAAGGGTTTCGCGTATTTCGCTAAACGCGGCGTTAAGATCGCAAAGAGCTACGTCGGGCTTAACGGACGTTACTCTCCTGAGGCCGCCGATGAGATCTCGGACTACCTCGTTGGGATGTTCCTGGGCGGGGAAGCAGATGAAGTATATATCGCTCATACGCATTTCGGCGCGACGATGAGGTATCATACGAGGGTAAGGAAGTTCCTTAATATCGTCCCGCACGCTCCGGGCGTCAGGACGACGGAACCGAAGGAACCGGCCGAAAAACAAGGGGAGATAGAATTCATCGCCGACCCGGACATAGAAAAAATATTGAAAGACCTTATACCCCGGTATATTTCTGTCAAGATGAGGCTGATACTGCTCGACGCGTTCACTTCCGAGCATTCGGCGAGGATGATGGCCATGCAGGCGGCGACCGATAATGCCGTCGAATTGATCGACAGCCTTACCATGCTCAGGAACAAGGCGCGGCAAGCCTCCATAACCGGCGAAGTGCTGCAGGTCGCAACAACAGCCGAAGCTCTAAAAGGATAGATCATAAACACCAAAAAGGGGATTTATAAATGGCATACGGAGAAATTATACAGGTCATAGGCCCGAGCGTCGACATCAGGTTTCCCGAGCATGAGATGCCGAGGATATTAAACGCGGTAAAGATCGAGGACAAGGAAAAGAATATAGACCTTACGCTCGAAGTTGCCCAGCATATCGGCAATGACACGGTTCGCTGCATCGCCCTCGCTTCGACCGATGGGTTGGTCCGCGGAATGAAGGCGCTCGATACGGGAAAGACGATAACCGTCCCGGTCGGCGGACAGACCCTGGGCAGGATATTCAACCTCCTCGGCACGCCGATAGACAACAAGGGCGCGCTCGCGAACCCGGATAAGAGATACTCCATACACAGGGACCCCCCTTCTTTTGAAGAACAGCTTACCGTATCGTCGATGCTCGAGACGGGCCTCAAGGTGATAGACCTGCTCGCGCCTTATCCGAAAGGCGGCAAGATCGGCCTGTTCGGCGGCGCCGGCGTCGGCAAAACCGTTATAGTAATGGAGCTTATCCGCAGCATCGCGACTGAACACGGCGGCGTATCGGTTTTCGGAGGCGTCGGCGAGCGCACGAGGGAAGGAAATGACCTCTGGCTTGAGTTGAACGAATCCGGAGTAGTTAAAAAGACTGCTCTCGTCTTCGGCCAGATGAATGAACCGCCGGGGGCGAGACTACGAGTCGGCCTTTCGGCACTTACAATGGCGGAATATTTCCGCGACGAAGAGGGCATGAATGTCCTCCTCTTCATCGATAACATATTCAGGTTCGTCCAGGCCGGATCTGAGGTCTCTACGCTGCTTGGCCGAATGCCCTCAGCCGTAGGTTACCAGCCGACGCTCGGCACGGAGATGGCCGAGCTGCAGGAGAGGATCACCTCTACCAAGCGCGGCTCGATCACTTCCGTCCAGGCTATATACGTCCCGGCCGACGACCTGACCGACCCGGCCCCGGCTACGACATTCTCGCATCTCGACGCTACGACGGTCCTTTCGCGTAAGATATCCGACCTTGGCATATACCCCGCGGTCGACCCGCTCGATTCGACTTCGAGGATACTTGACCCGAGGATACTCGGCGAGGAGCATTACAACACGGCCAGAAATATTCAGAGGGTGCTTCAGAGATATAAGGACCTACAGGATATAAT
>CAISWF010000169.1 GCA_903889135.1 Candidatus Omnitrophota bacterium
ACATGTCTTATGCCTAGTGCGAATATAAAGCGGTTGAGACGGTTGTTTTTGCTATTTTCTATGGCATCCATGAGGTTCCGCGCCGATTTATCCCCCATCCTCTCGAGCGCACGCAGCTGCTCAAATTTCAGGTAATAGATATCCCCGTAATCCTTTACCAGTTTCTTGTCGACCAACTGGTCGACCATCGCATCGCCCAACCCCTCTATATCCATCGCGCCGCGTGAAGCGAAATGTACGAGGCTTTCCTTGAGTTGCGCGGGGCAGAAGACATTTTCGCACCGTAATGCTACTTCCCCTTCTTCCCGTTTCGTCGGCGCGCCGCACGCCGGGCACTTCTTCGGCATCTCGAATTTCTTCTCTTTCCCCGTACGCCCGGACTTCACAACCTCGATGATCTGAGGAATTATCTCCCCGGCCTTCTCTATTATCACGGTATCGCCGACCCTCACGTCCTTCCGGGCTATCTCGTCCTGGTTATGGAGCGAGGCATGAGTGACGGTAGTGCCGGCAACAAAAACGGGTTTCAGCACTGCTACGGGGGTCAAGGCGCCGGTCCTGCCGACCTGGATCTTTATATCCAGCAGTTTTGTTTTCACGCGTTCTGCGGGATATTTATAAGCGATCATCCATCTCGGCGATTTGCTCGTCTCTCCGAGTTTCTTTTGCTGGGCGAAAGAATTGACCTTTACGACCATACCATCAATATCGTATTCCAGGCCGCGCCGCTTCTTCTGCCAGATGTCGCAGAAATCAAGCGCCTCGCCTATATCCCCGCATCTCCTGTAATTGGGGTTTACCCGGAAAGCGAACGCCTTTAACTTCTCTAGCAGTTCGTGCTGCGAGTTAAAATGCGCGCCTTCCGCGTACCCGAAACTGTGCATGAATATATCGAGGCCGCGTTGCGCGACGGTCCTGGGATCCAGCAACTTGAGCGACCCCGCCGCAGCGTTGCGCGGATTAGCGAAAAGTTCTTCTCCGCCTTTTTCCTTTTCTTTGTTTATGTTCTCGAAACTTTTATGCTTCATATATACTTCGCCGCGGACTTCAATGAATCCGGGGATCTCTGTCCCCTTTTTAGGTTCCAGCACAAGCGGGATGGACCTGATAGTCTTAAGGTTGACGGTGATATCGTCGCCCTTGAAACCGTCGCCGCGTGTCGCGCCGCGGGTAAACTTGCCGTTCTCATAAGTAAGGGCCACAGAGAGCCCGTCTATCTTTAATTCGACGACATACTCATATTTTTCCACGCCGAGGTTCTTCTTCACACGCGCGTCAAATTCGCGCAGCTCATCATGATTATAAGTGTTATCCATGCTGAGCATCTTGGCCTTGTGCTCAACGACCACGAAACCGCCTACCGGCTCTCCGGCTACGCGCCGGGTGGGCGAATCGGATGTTATTGATCCGGGATTCTCTTTCTCTAGTTTCTCCAGTTTTTTGAGGAGTCCGTCATATTCCTGGTCGGAGATCTTGGGATTGTTCTCGACGTAATAGAGGCTGTCGTGGCGGCGTATCTCTTCTCGAAGTCTTTCGATCTGTTTTTTGACTTCGCTCATATTCACCTTATTCCGAAAATTTAATACAAAAATCTTTAAACTCTCCGGACGGATGCTCCCACGACACATCCGCGCCGGATATAAAATTCGACATCTCTACTGAGATCCGCTCAATAAAATCCTTAAGGGCCGCTTCATCCCCCTCGGCGACGACTTCAACCCTGCCGTCCCGGAGGTTACTGGCCCAGCCGCTTAATTTAAATTTTCTGGCAGCCGCCTCAGCAGTAAACCTGAACCCAACCCCCTGGACCCTGCCGGAATAAAAGACATGGATTCTTTTGGACACCATAGGAATGCACCGGGATAAAAATGGTCGGGGCGGACAGACTTGAACTGTCGACCTCTTCGTCCCGAACGAAGCGCTCTACCAAACTGAGCCACGCCCCGACTAAAATGTTTACTCGTAATGCTTCTGGCCTTGCTTGTGGCCGCCCTTTATTAATTCGATATCCTGTTCGTTTAAACCCCACAGGCCGCGCTTCTGCTTCCTTGCCTCTTCCTGCAGCGCAACGAACGTCTTATAGTATTCCACGTTGGGCGGGAACGTGTACACCATCGCATATCCGCTCCTGACCAATTCAGCGTTCACAAATACATCGCCGGCGTAAACGTATGCCAGCGTCCTGCCGTATTGGTCTGTCCTGCCGACATCGTATTCGAGCCGGACCTTTTTCCCGCCGACGAGCCTTTTATTCTCCCTCGTCGCCTCGACATAATACGGACGGCCCTTTTCGGGGGAGTCCATCCCTATATAACGTACGTGTTCGCCGTTTTCGAGCACGATCGTATCGCCGTCTATCACCCTGGCGATGCGCGCCTCTTCCGCCTGGCCGGGTTTCGCCTTTTCAACCTTTGCGGAACCGCCGGTAAATATTAATGATGCGGAAACAATAAGGGCAAAAAATATGGCCGCAACGGGCCCTGTCCTACTTAACATAACGATAGATTTTATCACGACTGGAAGCGTTAGTCAATAAATAGGTGGGTCTAAATAAATCCCTTTTCCCTCAGGAATTCCTTGGTGATATTTGAAGGTTTGGAGCGCGCGCCATATTTAGCCGCATATTTACCGAGAATATCGGTCTCAAGGTTGACCTTATCGCCGACCTTCCTGGAGCCGAGCGTGGTCGCCCGGGCCGTATGAGGGATTACATACACGGAGAACGAACCGTCATCCAGCGCCGCGACGGTCAAGCTTACGCCGTCTACCGCCACCGAACCTTTCAAGACGATGCCGTCAAGTATCTCTTCGGCAGCTTTTATCTCCAGTAAGATCTCGCCCCTCCCTTCTTTTATGGACTTTATTATGCCGGTACCGTCGACATGGCCGGTCACGAAGTGACCGCTTACCTTGCCGCCGCTTACAAGCGCTCCCTCGAGATTTACCTTCTCGCCTTCCCGCAGGTCCCCGAGGCATGTCTTCTTTAACGTCTCGCGTATCGCCTCTACGGAAAAATTATCTTTACCGGCGCCGATAACGGTCAGGCAGGCGCCGTTCACAGAGACTGAGTCTCCTTTTTTCAGGCCTTTAAGTATCTTATCCGCTTTGAACGTAAATACCGCGGGCTCCCTTGACCTGTCGACCTTCTCTATTATTCCTGGTTCCTTAATTATTCCGGTAAACATTTCAGTTTATCACGTATCCTTCGATTAGAAGATCATCGCCGATCTTACGGTAAGACATCTTTTTAAGCCTTATGGCCTTGCCGGCTTTTTCAACCCCTTCTCCCTCGACTGAAGTCGTTGCCTTGCGTCCGCCGATAATTTTGGACGCTATGAAGAAATACACTTTATCCACCAACCCGGCTTCCAGCGCCGAGGCTACGGTCTCGCCGCCGCCTTCTATCAAAACGCTGGTTACCTCCCTCTTTGCTAATTCGCGCAGCAAAGATCTAATATCCACTCTTCCGCTATTGTCTTTGGTTGACGCTATTAACACGTTCCCGCCTTTGCTATTAAAGATTCGTGCCTTATCCGGGATCTTAGTTCTTCCGGCAAGGATGATGCGCAACGGCTGTTTTACCCTGGTGCCCCTTACTCTCGCGGTCAATAACGGGTCGTCTTTCAAGATTGTCCCCGCGCCCACCATTACCGCGTCGTGTTCGCTCCTAAGTTTATGTACGAATTCCCTCGCCTTACCGCCGGTTATCCATTTCGAATCTCCGGTGCGAGTGGCTATCTTACCGTCGAGGCTCTGCGCGACTTTGACCGTGACAAAAGGCAATTTATTAGTTATATATTTAATGAAATCCTCGTTCAATTCGCAGGCCTCGGTTTCTAAGAATCCCACTACTGTCTTTATTCCGTGGCTTCTTAATATCCGCAAACCCCTGCCGTTATTTACGGGATTAGGGTCTTTGATCGCCGCCACGAGGCGCTTAATTCCCGACCGGATTATCGTGTCGGTGCACGGCGGCGTCCTGCCATAGTGGCTGCACGGCTCAAGCGAGACATACATGGTCGCGCCTTTCGCCTTCTTACCAGCCTGCCGCAAGGCGTATATTTCGGCGTGCGGGCCTCCGGCAAACCTGTGGAATCCCTTACCAACCACTTTTCCGTCTTTGACTACGATCGCGCCGACGCAGGGATTCGGGCTGGTCATCCCTTTAGCTTTTTTAGCCAGCTCCAGGGCTGCTTTTATGTACTTTTCGTCTTCGCTGCGCATTTTTTGATCTCTTCGACCAGGCTGTACGGCACCTTTACCGTGCCCATAAGCATCTGGCCTTTGTTAAGGCCGTGGCAATCCGAACCTCCGGTGACCAAAAGCCCGTATTCTTTCGCCAGTTCGAGATATCTCTTCGTTACCTGTTTTGAATGCTCTGAATGATAAGCTTCGATTCCATCCAAGCCGTATTTTATGAATTTCGGGATTAGGTCGTCCCCGCCCATCAAATGCGGGTGCGCGTATACCGCCACCGCGCCGACTCTCTTCAGTTCGGCTATGGCTTCTTTCGCCGTTATATCATAATGAGCCACATAGCAGGGGCCCTTGTCACCTATGAAACGTTTAAACGCCTCCTGGATGGACGAGACGTAGCCCTCTTCCTCAAGCACGGCGGCCACATGCAGCCTGCCGACCGAACCCGGGCCGCTCAGTTCAAATACACGCGCCGGATCCAGGTTGACATTATATTTTTTGAGTTTCTCTACCATCTGATATACCCTGTCTACCCTGTTCTTCCGGATAGACTCCAGCCTTACGAGGAACTTCGCGTCTTTTATGTCCGGATAGAACCCCAGGAGATGGACCTCGCGCGCTTTTTCCTGGGCTGACATCTCGACGGCAGGTATGATCTCCAGCCCTGATCTTTTTGCGGCTTCCATCGCTGGCTCGATGCCGTCGATGCAATCGTGGTCGGTTATCGCTATGCACGAAAGCCCGACTTTAACCGCGTTCTCGACGACCTCCTGCGGGGAAAAAGTCCCGTCGGAAAGATGCGTATGGATGTGAAGATCAGCCGTTCTTTCCACCCGCTGCCTCTTCCTTGTTGATCTTGTCAAGAATGCCGTTGACGAATTTCCCGGATTCGGTATCCCCGAATTTCTTTGCCAGGTCAACCGCCTCGTTTATGGATACCTTCGGCGGTATGTCTTCGCAGAAAAGCAGCTCATACGCCGCCATCCTGAGGACATTGCGGTCGATGACAGCCATCCGGCTGAGTTTCCAGTTGCTGGCATATTTCGAGATCATTTCGTCGATCTTCTTTTTGTTCCTTATGGTGCCTATTACTAGTTTAGCGGCGAAATCCGATATCTCAGGCTCCGTTTCTATATTCTTCCAGAAATCCACCAGGATCTTGTCCTCGGGATCGTTCCTGACATCGATCTGGTACAGTATCTGGAGCGCGTATTCGCGGGCTTGGGTGCGTTTTCTCATATCTAGAGATTCTCTAGGAGATTCACCATCTCGATAGCCGATATGGCGGCATCGCGGCCTTTATTGCCGTCTTTTGTCCCGGCGCGCTCGATGGCCTGTTCGAGGTTCTCCGCCGTTATGACGCCGAAAATGACCGGGATGCCCGTATCGAGAGATACCTTTGCGACGCCCTTTGCGGCCTCGCCGGCGACATACTCGAAGTGAGGAGTCGAGCCCTTTATCACCGCTCCTATACATATCACCGCGTCGAATTTCTTAGACTTCGCGATCTTATTGGCCACAACCGGTATCTCGAATGCGCCCGGCACCCACACGGCTTCTATCTCGCTATCCTTCGCGCCGTGGCGCATCAGGGTATCGATAGCTCCCTCCAGGAGCCGCTTCGAGATAAAATCGTTGAACCTCGAGACGACTATCGCGAACTTCTTCCCTTTCGCGATCAACTGCCCTTCGACCGTCTTTACCATTTTCTTTCCCTCCTTCTCATTTAATAGATCCCCTTTAACACGTGTCCCAGTTTCTCTTTCTTCGCCCTTAAATACTTTAAGTTCTTCGGGTTTGAGGGCATCTCGATAGGGACGCGCTCGGTCACCTTTAACCCGTATCCCTCGAGCCCGACTATCTTCTGCGGGTTATTAGTGATCAGGCGTATCTTTTTTATGCCCAGGTCAGCCAGTATCTGCGCTCCCGTGCCGTAATCCCGCAGGTCGGCGTCAAAACCAAGCGCCTCGTTCGCCTCGACCGTGTCCATTCCTTTATCCTGCAGCGCGTAAGCTTTTATCTTGTTCTCGAGCCCTATCCCGCGGCCTTCCTGCCTCATATATAATAGGACGCCGCGGCCTTCCTTCTTGATCATGGACAACGCCCGCCTGAGCTGGCCGCCGCAGTCACAGCGCAGAGAACCGAAGACGTCGCCTGTAAGGCATTCGGAATGGACCCTTACCAGGACAGGCTTCTCCGATATCCTGCCTAACACAAGTGCGACGTGCACCTTTTTATCGATAAGCGATTCATAAAGCTGGAGCCTGAACTCGCCGTATTCGGTCGGCAACGCAGTCTCTTCGATCTTTAGGACGAGTTTTTCGGCCGCCATGCGGTATTTTATCATGTCCGCAATGGTGCAGATCTTGAGTTTATGTTTTTTGGCGAATTTTATGAGCTGGGGTGTCCTGGCCATCGTCCCGTCGTCGTTCATTATCTCGCAGATTACGCCCGACGGCTTGAGCTTCGCTAATTTCGCCAGGTCTACGGCAGCTTCGGTATGTCCGGTCCTCACCAGCACCCCTCCCTCTTTCGCCCTTAACGGGAAGATATGGCCCGGACGGCTGAAATCAACAGGCTTCGACCTCGGGTTTACGAGCGCCTTTATCGTCTTTGCCCTGTCGTGGGCGGATATGCCGGTGCTGACGCCTTCCTTCGCGTCTATCGACATCGTCCATGCCGTATTAAAATTTCCGCCTCCGGTCTCGGAAAGGACCTCTATCCCCAGTTCGCGGAGCCGCTTCTCTTCCATGGGGACGCAGATAAGGCCGCGGCCGTATTTTGCCATGAAATTTATCGCCTCGGGTGTTACGTATTCCGCGGCCATTAGAAGATCGCCCTCGTTTTCGCGATCCTCATCGTCGATGACGATTATCATCCTGCCCTTCTTGATATCCTCGACCGCTTCTTTGATAGTGTTGAACATTTTATTCTTTCCATTCTGTAGCCTAACCGGCTACAGGATTATTGCCTTCGGCAATAAAAAACCCGAAGATCTCTCTTCGGGTCAAAACGCACAATATGGCGGCATACTGCCGCTTATCTTCTCCCATCTAGACTTTTACTATTGGCTCCGTGGTCACAACGGATCTGTCCCATCCTTAAAACATATGGATTTGGGACTCGCAGGCTTTATCCTTGCCACAGCAAGGGTTTAACTGCCAGTGGGGAATTTCACCCCTCCCGAAGATGTGCTAATTGTATACCATGTACCGGTTATTGTCAAGTGATTTGGGTTCAAGCGGGTGACTGCCGACAAAGTCCCGACCACATTTATACAAGCGCGGGGCGGAGCCCTTGCCCGCAAACCATTGTGAGCAGGCGAGGTGCTCGGCAGGCAGGACCCGCCTGTATAAGGGGCCTTATTGACAATCCGCGGCTTATGGGGTATTATTAATCCCGTTATGGAAAAAAGTAACGTTCAGGAGAGGCTTGACAGGGTTCGCGCGGAGCTGGCGATCTTCTATGAGATCGGCAACGCGATGCGCTCTACGCTCAACCTTGAGGAGATCCTCTTTATTATACTCACCGGTGTGACCTCCCACGCGGGCCTTGGCTTCAACAGGGCCGTGCTTTTCCTTGTGAACGAGCAGGAGAATACGCTTGAGGGGAAAATGGGCTTAGGCCCCCATTCGGGCGAGGAAGCCGGCCTTATCTGGACCAGGATATCTTCCCAACAGATGTCGCTCGAGGACCTAATAGCGGCTTATACCTTTTACAAAAAAGGCGGCTCCGACCTGGATAAGGCAGTAAGGAGCATAAAAGTGCCATTGCATGAGGATGCCGGGGTCCTTGCCATGACCGTTCTTGAGGGCATGGGCATGGAGGTCACTACTGACGAAGCGCGCCAGAAGACGGCAAACGACCCTGTCCTGCAATCCTTAAGGACCGAACTTTTCGTGACCGTACCACTCAAGGCAAAGGACAAAGTGGTAGGGGTCATACTGGCCGACAACCTGTTCACTAAGAAACCCATACTCAAAGACGATATAAGGACATTGACGATGTTCGCGAACCACGCCGGCCTCGCGATCGAGAATTCGCGTCTCTATGAACAGACGGTCTATGAGGCTAATACCGATACGTTGACGCGGCTGTGGAACCACGGTTATTTCCAGTTCCTCCTTACAGAGGAATTAAAAAAGGCCTACGAAAGCAAGGCGCCGCTTTCCATGGTCATGTTCGACATAGATAATTTCAAGAATTATAACGATGCTATGGGCCACCAGATGGGAGACCAGATACTGCGAGAAGTCGCGAGGGTTTTAAAGACGGTCTGCGACGGGAAGGGCTTTGTGGCGCGTTACGGCGGCGAGGAATTCGCGGTAATACTTCCCAACCAGGATAAAGACCCGGCTTATGCGATCGCGGAAAATCTCAGGATGGCGATAGAAAATTTCGAATTCAAGGGGCAGGAAGTCCAGCCCAATAAAAACCTCACCATTAGCGCGGGCCTCTCTACCTACCCAGAAGATGCGCCCGATAAAGAAAAGCTTATCTACTTAGCTGACATGGCGCTTTATGAAGCGAAGAGGACCGGAAAAAACAAAGTCTGCGCCTACAGGTCCAAATAACGCTAAGCTGTCTTCGCCTCCAACTCTTGTGAAAACTTAACCGAAACGATCTTCGATACGCCCGACTCCTCCATAGTGATACCATACATCACGTCGGCCACCGAAATCGTCTTCTTATTATGCGTTATTATTATAAACTGTGAAGTCTTCACGAAATCCTTCAGCACCCTGCAGAACCTGTCTATATTGGCCTCGTCGAGCGCCGCGTCCATCTCATCCATCACGCAGAACGGGCTGGGTTTCACCTTAAATATAGAGAAGAGGAGCGCGATAGCAGTCATCGAGCGCTCACCTCCGGATAACAGCGATATGGATTGCGGCTTCTTCCCCGGTGGCCGCGCGATTATCTCGATGCCGCTCTCGAGGATATCCTCCTGGTCGATAAGCAGCAACTCCGCGTCGCCTCCGCCGAAGAGGAGCCTGAACATGTCCCTGAATTCGGCCTGTATCTTTTGGAAGGTCTCGAGGAACATTTCACGCGTCGTCTTGTTGAGCTTGTTTATCGCCTTATGCATGTCGTCTTTAGCCATGACCAGGTCCTGCTGCTGGGTCGTCAGGAAATCATACCTCTGCTGCAGCTCCTGGTGTTCTTCTATCGCTACGAGATTCACCGGGCCCATCCCTTCAAGCTTGGACCGGAGGGCCTCCATTTTTTCGTTCGTCTCATCCCAATTGATATCTTCAGGTATGGCCGCCTGCTCAAGGTCTGTCTCGACCTTATAGACCTGGACCAGCCTGTCGCGCAGGCTGCTCTTCTTGTAATTGAATTCGGTGGTCTTAACTTCAAGGGTATGAAGGCGCCCGCTTAATTCGTTGAAGGATTTCTGGGTCTCCCTTACGTCGTTCTCTACCCGTGCTATGGAATCACTCGCTGCCCGCCTTTCGTCCAATATCTTCTGGGAATCGGACTCCGCCGCGATCCTGGCGCTCACGAGATCCTCATTCTTCTTCGCGAGCTGCTCGGATTCGAGAACTAATTCCGATATCTTCGCCGTAGAATCTCCGATCTCCTGTTCCTTGGAGGCCAAGCCGGTTTTTTCGTCATCGAGCGACCTTGCCATCATGGAGAGCGCGTTCACCACAGAAATTTCCTTGTCCTTAAGCATGTCCAGTTCGGTCTTTGTCTGGGTTATCAGGACGAGCGTATCCTCCCTCTCTTTTAATTTAAGGGCTATCATATCCTGATTCGACTTGATCGTATCCTGGACTTTCGCGTCTTCGTCGTCAAGCGAGGCTAGCTCTTTTTTGAGCTCCTCTTCCTTGGTTACATAGGTATCTATCTCGGAGTTCACTTCCCCAAGCTCAAGGTTCAAGAGAGACTCTTCTTCATTAAGCTTGTTCATGGATTCTTCGAGGCCGGCTTTCTCGCTGATCTTGTTGGCATTATCTATCTGGATCTTATGTATGTCTTCGGCGACCGCCTTCGTTTCGGTCTGCAG
>CAISWF010000170.1 GCA_903889135.1 Candidatus Omnitrophota bacterium
ACCCTTACCCCCGAGTGGAAAGAATATACGATAGACCTGACCGGAAAGGACCTCTCGTACATTTCAGGAGGGTTCTGCTGGGCGGCAAGCGCTGCCGATAACCCGAGTGGGTTCACTATCTACTTTGATGATATTTATTACGAGTAGACGTGAGCTTTTCCTGATAGTATAATATGGATTTGTTTAAAGGATAAATGTCCCGCGGTTCTTGACAAAAGGAGGTCCGGTTAGATGAAGAAGTTCGCTATTTTGGTAATGGCTCTCGGCGTCCTCGCCGTAGCGGCGGTATCATACGCCGAGTTCAAGGGATTGAATGTATATACTGACAAGACGGCAAAAGACAACCGTTATTCCCCTTCGGGCTGGATGGGAGATACCGGGGATATCAAAGTTGATGCCGGTTGGAAGGATAACCCCCACAGCGGGACCACCTGCATCAAGGTAGGTTACACGGCCGAGCAGAAACAGGGCGCGGGTTGGGCAGGGGTATATTGGCAGAACCCGGCGAATAACTGGGGCACGCAACCCGGCGGCATAAATCTTAATGGAGCCAGGAAGCTCGTCTTCTGGGCGAGGGGCGAGAAAGGCGGCGAGAAGATAGCGGAATTCAAGATCGGGGGCATAACCGGAGAATACGCCGATTCCGATACTGCCAGCATAACCGACGTGAAGCTTACGCCCGAATGGAAAGAATATACGATAGAGCTGACCGGCAAGGACCTCAAATCGATCTCCGGAGGTTTCTGCTGGGTCGCTAACGCCGCGTCCAATCCGGGCGGTTTTACGATCTATCTCGACGACATACATTACGAATAGCGAAAGGGGGTTAAGGGAATGAAGAAGATGGCAATCCTGTTTGTGTTTTTGGCGCTGGTCGCCTGCGCAGCGGGCTGTTCATACGCCGCTGACGCCGCCGTTACTTCCGCCGTCAATACGGGGTTCAAGAGGTTCAACGTTTATACCGACAGATCTATGCGCGATAACCATTACATGCCTTCGGGCTGGATGGGCGATTACGGCGATGTAAAGATCGACGCCGGATGCAAGGATAATCCTCACGGCGGGATAAGCTGTATAAAGATCGTCTACACAGCCGAGCAGAAACAAGGCGCGGGCTGGGCGGGCATATTCTGGCAGAACCCGGCGAATAACTGGGGTACGAAGCAGGGCGGATTCGACCTTACCGGCGCCAAAAAGCTTATATTTTGGGCGCGGGGGGAAAGAGGCGGAGAGGTATTGTCCGAAGTTAAAGTCGGCGGCATAACAGGTGAATACGCCGATTCGGATTCCGTCGCCATCGGGCCTATAACCCTGACCCGCGACTGGAAGGAATATACGATCGACCTGACCGGGAAAAGCCTTTCATACATCTCCGGAGGTTTCTGCTGGTCAGCGAGCGCCGCCGATAACCCGAACGGGTTCACGGTCTATTTCGATGACATCTATTATGAGTAAATAAAATATGGACCATCACGCAAACCATCATCCCGGGCATCACGAGACCCATCATGCGGGCCACCACGATATCCATCATGCGAAAGGCGGCCGCAGGAAAAAACGCTACTTTGTGGTCCCGTTGGCGCTTTTGCTCCTGGTTTTCTTTATCGGAGGGTGCTTCCTCCTGAACGGCATTTCGCAGAAAGCCGCCGCTAAAAAAAATAAGGTTGTCCTGGAGAGGCTGCTGAAAAACGGCCATTACAGGCTTTTGGTCGGCGGCGAACAGTATCTTATCACAGGCGTCTGCTACCAGCCGGTACCTCCGGGGAATGACTATAACTACAACTGGTGGGGCGATTCGGCGAAACCGTGGCTGGTCGACGGACAGCTTATGAAAGATGCCGGCATAAATACGGTGCGGATCTATCAGCCGGGGGAGAACCCGAAAGAGGTCAAGCAGGTCATAAATGACCTTTTCCAGAAATTCGGCGTGCGCACGATCCTCGGCCACAACTTGGGGATATACGATGTTCCGCCCCCCAATTATGCCGATGAAAGTTACAGGCAGCTGCTGAAGGAGCAGGTGTTGAATACAGTAAAGACCTATAAGGATGAACCCGGGATATTGATGTGGGTATTGGGCAACGAGAATGATTATAGTTTTGACGACTCGATAGCCGCCTGGGGATCTCCCGAGCTCGATGCGATAGCCGATCCGAAAGATAGGGCGAACGCTAAAGCGAAGATATATTATTCTTTCGTAAATGACATCGCAAGGGAGATAAAAAAGACAGACCCGAACCATCCGGTCGCTATGGGAAACGGCGAAACCTTCTATCTTGAGATCGCAAAGCCGTTGACGCCTGATGTAGACATACTCGGGCTTATCTCTTACCGCGGTATAAGTTTCGGCAATACCTGGGAACAGGCTGATAAGCGCCTCGGAAAGCCCATAGTGTTGATCGAGTTCGGTTGCGACAGGTTCAACGCCCTCACGAAGAAGGAAGACGAGGACGACCAGGTCAAGTTCCTCGTATCCCAGTGGAAGGAGATACTCCGTAATACTTGCGGCATGACGGGCAAGGGGACCGTGCTGGGGGGGTGTATATTCGAATGGAACGATGAATGGTGGAAACACGACCCGTCCAATCCCGCGGGCTGGTTTGTCCAGGACGAGGCTGCCGGCTGGGCGAACGGCTCCTATTATTTCGATATCGAGGCCGAAGGCCACATGAACATCAACGAGGAATGGTTCGGTATCATCGGGCAGAGACTAGAGAAAGATAACGGAGTAAACAAGAGGATACCCAAAAAAGCGTATTACGCGCTTAAAGAATTATGGTCGAAGGGCTGCTTGGCAGTGGAGCCGCCCAGGGTGGGCAAAAAACCTAACTGATCCCTTAACGAAGTTAAGGGATAATTAGCTCCTCAATCCCTTATGTGGGCGTCCGCGTATTGCGCTATCATCTCCGCGACTTTGGTGGGCGGGATGACCGAGAAGTAATGGTCGACGATGCAATGCGCTATCTCGTGGGCGAGGACGTTGGCTGAGACCTTCTCCTCGCTGGTAAAGAGGGTGTTTATTTTAAAGACGTAATAAGCTATGAACTTGTTGTCCTGGTTGAAGATCTCCACGTATACCCTGTCCAGGTCATTTTGCCCCTTGTAGATCCTGACGTTCAGCCGCAGGTCCTTAGGCCTCATATCAAGTATCTCCTGCACCTTGAAGAATATCAGGTCGAATTTATAGGCTATCTCATCCTTCGTATCATTCCCCGCTCGCACCGGTTTTTCCGTGAGGCCGAAGTCTATCTTGTATGTGTCTATCTTGTCGTTTACCGCCGCGAGGTCGACGCCGTCCTTAAAAAATACGGTGCAATAGAGGCTGTTTACGCTCGTCCAGTCGCTGCCGTCCGAAAACCTGTCGTCCGAAACGACGGTCGCTGAGGCGGTCGACGCGGCGAAGAGCAGGAGGAACAAAAATACGGGGGATATCCTGAAATAAGAGAGATTGTTCTTCACCTGCCCGATCTTTTTTTCGATATCGTCCAGTTTCTTCCCTATCTCACCTCCGGGTGCGTCTTTCGACCGCAGCAGGGACCTTATACCTTTGACCTCTTCCTCCAGTTCCTTTATTTTGGCCTGCGAAGAGGAGAGGGGATTTTTCATGTTCTTGACCATGCCGTTTATTATATCGCTCAGGTCTTTAAACTCGTCATGCTCCCTTAAATGCACTTCTACGGTCAGGTTGCCCTTGCCTATCTCCGTAACGTCCTTTTCCAGGCGGTAGATGGGCCCGTAGATACGGTGTGATATATAAAGGAGTACCGCTATGGTCGCGAGGCTTACGAGCACGATCGCTATTATGCCGCTTGAGGCCAGGACCGGCAATATGTAGTCGGCGGTGCTCTTTACGACCAGCCTTAGGCCCTCGAAACTCGTCGTTAAGGTCTTATTTGTGAAAAGGAGGGATATAAAGCTCATTATGAGGCATGCCAATATCAGGAGGAGGCAGAATTTAAGCATGAAACTCGCCTGGAATTTTTTCTTTATGAAGTAATTCCTTCTCCTGTTCCTCTGGTCGGGAGCGTTTGTCATTTTATGTCTATCTTCTTAAGCACTTCTCTGTTAATGTCGATCTTCGTGTTCTTCTCGAGGTCGGCGATCCACGCCTTGATCATCCCGCTCGCTTTCTGGTTGCGGTCTTTTTCCGTCTCCGGTATCGAGGAGAGGATCTCTTCGGATCTCTTCTCTAAGAGCGACCGCAGGAGGCTCTGTTCCCAGAACCGCTCGACCATCTTCATGAATTCCGGGTCCCTGTCCAGGCCCTGGCGCCGGGCTTCCAGGAGCAGGACTTTCTTCTCTATTATTTCGCTAAGGAGCCTTTCCCTGGGGATTTTGTTGCGGTATTCGGGAGGATAGAGCGATAATTCTGAGAGAAAATCCTCCTTATATAAGGAATAATCGCCGATAACCGCGACTACCTCTTTTTTAGGGCTTTTTTCAGCGCAGCCGGCCGCGAAAAATACGGAACTCGCGACAAGTATTAAGGATATAAAATATCTCACATTCGTTATTATAAGGGCTTTACTTCCTTTTTGCAATATGTTAATTTAATACTATGAAATTTCCAATTCTTTTGGTGCTTTTTCCCGTTCTCCTCTTCTCCGTGCCGGTTTACGCCGAGTATAACACCGTCACGAACAGGGATGAGCCGGTCAATACGTCTACCGAGCAAGAGGTGGCCTTGGGCGATTCCATCGCCAAGCAGATCGAGAAGCAATATAAAGTCTCCGAAGACAAGCATATGCAGGAGCGCGTGGAACTTATCGGCAACAGGCTGGCCAAGGTATGCGACCGCAAGGACCTCATCTATCATTTCAAGGTGCTGGATATCAACGATATCAACGCCGTCTCCCTTCCCGGCGGATGGGTGTATATCTTCAAAGGGCTTATAACCAAGTGCAAGAACGACGATGAGCTGGCCGGGGTAATCGCCCATGAAATCGGGCACATCTGCGCCCGGCATGCGATCAAACAACAACAGACCAGTTCTATAATGAACATCGCGATGATAGCCGCCGCGCTGGCCGGCGGCGGGCAAGGCGCCCAGGCGACCAGCCTCGCCCTGACATCCCTTATGGCGGCCTATTCGAGGGAAGATGAGTTCGAGGCGGACAGGCGGGCCGTCATTTACACTAAAAAGGCCGGTTACGACCCGTATGCCCTGGTAACTTTTATGCAGACCATGCACGAAGCCGAGAAGTTCCAGGTAAGGCCCTATTCGTATTTCAGGTCCCATCCCTACGAAGGGGAGAGGATCGGCAATATCAACCGCCAGATAAACGGTACCATGGATTTCAAGGGTTGGATAAATAAGCCGCTCGACAGGGACAAGTGGTGACCCCGCCGCCCGAAAAAGGCATTGAAAAAGCCCTTTAATATTGATAAAATCATCACATCGGAGGACATCCTATGAAATGCGATACATGCGGACGCGACGTGCCTGAGGTGAGAAGGGTGGTAGTCGCCCCGGGATACGACAGGGCGTTGGCCAAGCCGGTCTACAATTGCCCGGAATGTTACGATAAGAAAGAGAAGGCCAAGAAGTATAACGCCCCTGAAAACCCAAGTCCCGCCGGAAGTGCGGGGCAAGAGAAAAAATAGCCTCTCATGCCCAACAAAATAAACGTGCTGGATAGCGGGTATGTCGCGCTCGTCGATTCAATGGGCGGGGACAAGGCGGTCATAGAAGGCGCCCGCCGTTGTTACATGAGCGAACCGCAGGGTGAGTCTGCGGACTCAAAACTCATCCGCCATTTAATAGCTAAGGACCACGGTACGCCGTTCGAGCACGCCTATTTCAGGTTCGATGTCAAATGTCCGATATTCGTCGCGCGCCAGTGGATCCGCCACCGCATCGGCACGTATAATGAGATGTCGCTGCGCTATTGCCTGGCCAAAAGGGATTTCTATACGCCTGAAAACCTGTCAGGTGAGGCGCTGGAAATATACAAAAAGACCATCAACGGCGCGTTTGATGCCTATGAAGCGATCGTCGCTTCAGGCGTAAAGCGCGAACAGGCCCGCGGCGTCCTGCCCCTTTCCTTATATACTCTTTATTACTGGACCGTGAACGCACGGTCACTGATGAATTTCCTTAAGCTGCGCCTCGACAAGGCCGCGCAGCCGGAGATCCAGGAATACGCGAAAGCGCTCCTCGAGATATTCAGGGAGACGATGCCCGTGACCGCGAAGGCTTTCGAAGAAAAGGTGATGCCAAAGTAAGTTAATGGGATCCTCAGACCTGGCCAGCCCATCCCCGGAACAATTGATAGAAGGCTGCATAAAGAAGGATAAGCGTTCATGGGACATTTTCGTGGAACGCTACTCGAAAGTGGTATATTGGGCGATACGTGACAGGTTAAAAAGATTCGGTTATAATTTTGAAGACGAAGACATAAATGACATCCACCAGGATGTCTTTATCGCTTTATGGTCCGGCGATAAGCTCGCGCAGCTGAAGGAGAGGGATAAGGCCGCCGGATGGCTCGCGATGGTGGCCGGGAACGCTGCGATAGATTATTTCAGGAGGATGAAACGGCAGTCCCCTCCTAATTCAATATCAATTTACCAGGAGATTTATAATAGCGGGGACGGCGAGGCGAGGACGCTCGAAGAGGTCCTGCCGTCCAAGGCCGCCGGGCCTGACATGGAAGCGCAATTGAACGATGCCCGTGAGATCCTGGAATCGGCCATCGAGAGTTTTAAGCCTAAGGAGAGGGCGGTCGTCAAACTCAACCTCCTCCACGGGATGAAGCATGAAGAGATAGCGGATACGCTCAAAATCCCCGTAAATACCGTCTCTACGACGATAGCGCGGGCCAAGAAATACCTGAAAGAAAAGCTTGAAGGAAAGCGTCTATTATAGTATGGAAAAGAACATGACGAAGTTACATGATGCGACAGCCGTAAGATGCCCGGACGAGGCCTCGCTGGCCGCCTTCCTCGGAGGAAAGCTCAGGGAGGCAGAGGCGCGAGCAATCGAAGAGCATATAGCCGGCTGCACCGTATGCCTCGAGAGCGTAAGGGCCGGTTACCTGGGAGAGAAATTGCATAATGAAGGGGACCTGCCGGCATCGGATACGGAAATAATACGGAAGGCGAAAGGTATAGTGAAGATGGATTCCAGAAATAAGAATATCCGGGCAAACCTGTGGCTGTTTGCGACAGTCGCGGCGTTCCTGTCGTCATTTGCCGCGCCGAAATATTTCGCGCAATTCCTGGTTGCGGCGCTGATACTCGGCCTTAAGTGGGTCTCAGAGAGCGAAAACGTACGTACCATCATATTAGCTCTTCGCCATAGTTCGCAGGAAACAGATAAAGGGGCCAAAGAAAAGATCAACAACAGATTTTAATGAAAAGCCTCAATTTTTTTTCAGGCATGGCCTTGCTCTTAGCCACTGCATCGGTCCTTATCTGCGGGAATACGTCCGTTGCCGCGCAAAGTGTCCTGTCATTTTCCGGGCATGAGTGGAAGGTAAGGCCTTACGGGGCTTCGCGGCGCTCTCCCGGCCCTAATTATTATTCGGATAGCAGGGAAAATGCCTGGGTTGACGAAAAAGGGCAACTACATCTCAAGATCGTAAAAAAAGACGGCAACTGGTATTGCGTTGAGGTAGTCTGCGATAAGAGCCTCGGATACGGAACGTATACATTTTATTTGGCGAGCAGGGTAGATAGGATAAATGAGAATGCGATCCTGGGCCTGTTTACGTGGAGCGATTCTCCGGAATATGACCATCGGGAGGTCGAGTTTGAATTTTCAAGGTGGGGCAATCCGTTAGACGATAACGCCCAATGCGTCGTCCAGCCCTACGAAGTCGAGGGGAACATGTCCAGGTTTAGTCTGGACATTAAGGGTGATTATTCTACGCATATTATTACCTGGAAAAAAGACTACATAAATTTTTTGAGTTTGCGCGGAGATAATCCTGTGCCGGCAGATGAAAAGGACAGGGTATTTTCCTGGAAATATACGGGTAGAGGCATTCCGGTCCCCGGCAACGAGAACGTAAGGATGAACCTTTGGTTATTTCACGGGCAACCTCCGTCGGATGAAAAAGAAGTCGAAGTCATAATAAAGAGATTTGAATGGAGGCCATAACAAAAATTTTGGGCTTATTACATAGGGATAAGATAAATGGCCGATAGTAACAGGAAAGCCGCTTTTCAATTAATTATCGTGTTCGGGCTGGTCAGCCTCTTCGGCGACATCGTCTATGAGGGCGCGCGCAGTGTGAATGGCCCGTATTTAAAGACATTGGGCGTCAGCGCGGCCGTAGTCGGGTTTATCGCCGGGCTTGGAGAGTTTATAGGTTACGCGATACGCCTCGTATCCGGTTATTTCGCCGATAAGACAAAGGCATACTGGGTCTTCACTTTCTTGGGGTACGGGATGCTCATCTCAGTCCCGCTGCTCTCTTTGACGGGCGTCTGGCAGGTCGCGGCCCTTTTTATAATAATGGAAAGGTTCGGGAAGGCGTTAAGGGCGCCGGCAAGGGACACGTTAGTCTCTCAGGCGTCCAAGCAGATAGGGACGGGCCTGGGTTTCGCGATATCCGAGGTCATGGACCAGATCGGCGCTTTAACCGGCCCGCTTATCCTCAGCGGGCTCTTCCTGGTCATCGGCACGCACGGCAATGAGATAGCCAAATACCAGAAAGGTTACAGCCTCTTCTGGATACCGTTCATTCTCGTCATGGCTTGTGTCACGTTCGCTTTCATAAAGATCCCGAATCCGGAAAAACTGGAGATGGCCGTAAAGAAAGCCCCGGAACCGGACAAATTATCAAAGACATTCTGGCTTTATACGGTTTTCACGTTTATTACGACGATGGGTTTCGTGAATTTCGCGCTCATAGGTTATCATTTCAAGGCGAAGAACGTCCTCTCCGATGCCCAGATACCGCTTTTCTACGCGGTCGCCATGGCTGTCGACGGCATAGCCGCCTGGTTTATCGGCACCCATTACGACCGGCTCAAAAAGAGGAGCAACAACGAGAAGGCCGGGCTCGGCGCGCTGCTGATCATCCCGCTCTTTTCGATTTTTATACCGGTTTTCGCTTTTTCCCTTAATTTCACATTTGCCCTGATAAGCGCTATTATCTGGGGAGTAGTCATGGGAATACACGAGACGATAATGAAATCCGCCATCGCCGATCTTACCCCGATGAAGAAGAGGGGGACGGGATACGGCATATTCAATACGGCTTACGGCCTCGCGATGTTCGTCGGAAGCGCGGCCATGGGATTGCTTTATGACCATTCCATTGCGGCGGTGATAGCGGTTGCGATCGCCTTGCAGATCTTCTCGATACCCGTTTTCTTTTTAATGAGGAAGGAAGCCTATGGAACCTGATAAGACAATAGGCAGGAGACTTAAAAATATAGTTATCGGAGGGGCGTACGATCCGCACGATAAGAAGATATTCCACAATATCTCCCTTATAGCTTTTTTCGCGTGGATAGGCATCGGCGCCGACGGACTCTCTTCGTCTTGCTACGGCCCCCAGGAAGCGTTCCTGGCGTTACAGGGCCACATGTACCTGGGCATCTTCGTCGCCCTGCTGTCAGCCGCGACGATCGCGATCATAAGCGCGAGCTATTCACAGATAGTCGAGATATTCCCGTCCGGAGGAGGAGGATATCTTGTTGCCAGCAAACTGCTCTCTCCGAAGACCGGCATGGTCTCCGGCTGCGCCCTCCTGATAGACTACATACTTACGATAACCGTCTCTGTCGCGGCCGGCGCCGATGCGGTTTTCAGTTTCCTCCCGGCAAGCTGGTATCCGTACAGGCTTTTATTCGCCTGCCTTGTATTGTTCGGGCTTATACTTCTTAACCTTAGGGGCGTTAAGGAGTCAGTCATGGTCCTTATGCCGATCTTCATTGTATTCATGATAACCCACATATTGCTGATCTTATATGCCCTCTCGCTGCACGCCTCGAATTTCCCGCAGGTGGTCTCGCAGACGAGGATCGATGCGCACAATACGGCCGCGCAATTGGGTTTTTTCGGGATGGTATTCCTCGTATTAAGGGCATACAGCATGGGCGCCGGTACCTATACCGGCATCGAGGCTGTCAGCAATTCGCTTCCCGTACTGAGAGAGCCGAAAGTCGAGACAGCGAAGCGGACCATGCTCTACATGTCCCTATCTCTCGCTTTTATGGTCTTGGGCCTTACGCTCGCTTACGTCCTCTTTAAGGTACAATTCCAGGAAGGCAAGACATTAAATGCCGTGTTGCTGGAGCAGGTGACCGGCTCATGGGGCAGGAGCTGGGGCGTGCCGTTTATCCTTATAACGCTCGTCTCCGAAGCGGTCCTGCTTTTCGTCGCGGCGCAGACCGGTTTTATCGACGGACCGAGGGTGTTATCGTATATGGCGCTCGATAAATGGGTGCCGACGAGGTTCGCGACGTTAAGCGACCGCTTTGTCACGTTAAACGGCGTCTTGATAATGGGCGCGGCCGCGCTGGTCCTTATGATATCCACGCGCGGGTCTGTCGCGCTCCTGGTCGTCCTGTATAGTATAAACGTTTTCATTACTTTCACCCTTTCGCAGGCAGGGATGGTCCGCCATTGGTGGATCGAGCGCAAGGTATTGCCATCGTGGCGCAGAAAACTCGCGATAAACGGTGTCGGCCTGGTGATGACCGCTTTTATACTTATATCAATAATCGTCGTGAAATTCACCGAGGGCGGATGGATAACGCTGGTCGTGACCGGGACGCTCATCTTTATCGTAGTTTCGATAAGGAGGCATTATGACAATACGGCGAAATTATTAAAGAGGCTCGACGCCCTTGTCATGGCGGCCGGTTATTCCAGTTCCGAGGAGATCCCGGGCATAACGAAGAAAGAGATAGGGGAATTCGATCCCGAGGCGAAGACCGCCGTCCTGCTCGTCAACGGATTTAACGGGATGGGGCTCCACACGCTCTTCAATGTCTTCCGGCTCTTCGGGGATTCGTTCAAGAATTTCGTTTTCGTGCAGATAGCCGTAATAGACGCGGGAAATTTCAAGGGGGCGGCTGAATTGGACCGCCTGCAGGCTCAGGCAAAGAGCGAGATAGACCGTTACGTCAAATTCGTCGAACAGCACGGCTACCATGCCGAAGGCATGTTCTCGATCGGGACCGACGTGGTAGAGGAGGCCTCAAAACTCGGGCCGAAGATAGTCGAAAAATACCCGCAATCCGTCTTCTTCGGAGGCCAGATAGTCTTCCCTAAGGAAACGTTCCTTACCAGGCTGCTCCATAATTACACCGTCTTCTCGATGCAGAGGAAATTCTACCACGAGGGGATACCGGTAGTCATCCTTCCGATAAGAGTCTAATAAGACAAAATAAACCCGCCTAAAATAATGCGTTAGGCGGGTTTATCTGGTGCCGGGGGAGGGAGTTGAACCCTCATGCCCTTACGGACATCAGTTTTTGAGACTGACTTGTATGCCAGTTCCAACACCCCGGCAGTAAATCGGGCGGATTTATTATTTCATCGCTTCCTTGGTATTCTTTACGAACGGCTCAAGCAGGTTCATGAATTCCATCGGGAAGATATATTTCGTCGACGGGCTCTGTCCCAAAGCTTTCAGCGTCTCAAGGTACTGGAGCGAAAGCGTTTTCGCGTCGACGTTCTTGGCTACAGAGAATATCCTATCTAACGCCAGCGAAAAACCCTCAGCCCTTAGTATTGCCGCCTGCCTGTCGCCCTCAGCCTTCAATATTGCCGACTGCTTCTCGCCCTCGGCTACCGTTATGGCCGCGGCTTTTGTACCTTCCGCCTCGATGATCACGGCGCGACGGGTCCTTTCGGCGGACATCTGCCTGATCATGGCGTCGGATACGTCCTTGGGCGGCAGGATCTCGCGGATCTCGACGGTAGTTACCTTAACGCCCCAGCGCTCGGTGACATCGTCAAGTTTTTGGCGGAGGACCGTGTTTATCTGCTCGCGTTTTGAAAGGACTTCATCAAGCCCTAAGTCGCCGACTACGGCTCTCAGGGTGGTCGTAGCGATACCCTGCGACGCTGCCGCGAAATTGCCTACCTGTATGATGCTCTTGTCCGGGTCGATGACCTTCCAGTAGATAAGGAAATCTATCGATATCGGCGCGTTGTCTTTCGTGATGCACGTCTGTTGGGGTATCTCAAGGAACAACTCCCTTAAGTCCACGTTCAGAGCCTGGTCTAGTATAGGGATAAGGAATACTATTCCCGGGCCCCTCTGGCCGATAGAGCGGCCGAGGCGGAAGACTACAAGGCGCTTGTATTCCCTGACGATCCTTATCGAGTTCGAAAGTACTATTATCCCGACTACCAGTAAAAAGAATATGATCATTCCGCTAATAGCCATTTATTGCCTCGCTTTCTCAACCTTTACGATTAAACCGTCAACCGACTTCACCTTGATCTTTTCGCCGCTCTTTATCGTTCCTTCTAATGATTCCGCGTACCAATCCTCGCCCTTTATATGCACGATCCCTTTAGGGATAAGGTCTGTCTTTGCCTCGCCTATGTTATCGGTAAGGCTTTCAGTGCCTGAAAAGGCTTTGCGTTTCTGGGCCTTAAGGATGAGCGGAAGCACAAATGCCATCAGGCCGGTCGTGCTTATGACCATCGCCGCGATGAGCGCTTTCGAGAGTTTCGTGAACTGCGGATCGGCCTTAAAAAGTATAAGGGAGCCGATAGTCAACGCCAGAATACCGCAGACGGTCAGTATGCCGTGCGTCGGCGCTTTCACGTCCAGCACGAACAGCACAAAGCTGAGCAGCATCACGATCAGCCCCGTGTAGTTGACCGGCAGGGAACCCATCCCGATGAAGGCGAGCGCCAGGCTCGCTATGCCTATGACGCTGCCGATCGTTATGCCGGGCGTGGCTATCTCGAATATTATCCCGTAAAAGCCGATAATAAGGAGGAGATACACAAGATTCGGGTCCTTCAGGCCGTCCAAAAACCCCTGAAGGGTACTTGCACCCCGCAGGGTGGTCCCGCCCTCTACCTGGGCGAAGAGCGGCGCGGCGGAGATCGCCAGGGACAAAAATATCGCGGCTATTAACAGTAGTTTTTTCATTTTATCCTCGCGGTTAGAGTAGGTTAAAATATACCACCCCCTTGCGGTGTTGTCAATCCTTCGCTTCGCTCAGGATTATATTGTATTGACGACGGGACTCTTAAGTGATATCATTTTATCCCTATCCGAGAGGAAAATTATGCGTGGGGCTGTAGCTCACCCGGGAGAGCGCCTGCATGGCATGCAGGAGGTAAGGGGTTCGATCCCCCTCAGCTCCACCATTTTTTTATAAAAAACAACCATCTAACCCAAGGCCGATCAATGACCAAGGTCTGCTCCGGATGCAAAAGGGAATTCAGCGAACTCGAGGGCCTTCGGCTCTCCTTCGGGGTTTGCCCGGACTGCGGCGGTACGGTCGTGACGAAAGAGGCGGATATATCCGGTTTGAAGTATGCGACCATATTCGTTGCCGATGGAAGGGATGAAGCCGAAGAGGTAAGGCGCAGGCTGGACATAAACAGGATATCATATGTCACCCGCGGCGATTGGGAGTCGCGGAAAATTTACATAGATTTTTTGGTGAGGGAAGACAAGGCCGAGGAAGCGGCAGCCCTTCTTAAGGATATCATAGATGCCGAAGCCGTCCCGGAGCCGCCCACTGCCGAAGACGGGCAAGAAGTGCCTCATGTTTCCCCGGTACCAAAAGCGGTCTTTGACCGGAGCCAGACAGAGGACAAGGGCTCGAATAATGTAGCGATCCTGATAATCTCTTTCGCCGTTTTCGCTCTCCTCGTTATATTATTGAACTATATGGTGAAAAAATGAAACTCGGCGTTCACGTATCTATAGCTGGGCATATCTACGAGGCGGTCGACAGGGCCGCCGCGCTGGGATGCAATGCGTTCCAGATATTCAGCCGCAACCCTCGCGGATGGGAAGCGCTCGCCCTTGTGCCTGCCGACGTAGAGGAATTCAAGAGGCGCCGCAAAGATAAGAAGATATCGCCGGTCGTCGTCCATATCCCTTACCTTATAAATCTCTGCTCCGGCGATGATGCCTTATGGAAGAAATCTCTGGATGCTTATATAGAAGACATCAAGCGGGCAGACGCGCTGGAAGCGGATTATTTCGTCACGCACCTCGGGAGCCCGAAAGACAAGGGCCGCGATTACGGGGTCGAGCGGTTCTCGAAAGGGATCGTCGAAGCGGTGACCGGCGCGAAGCCTAAGCTCATGATATTGCTTGAGAACACGGCCGGCGGCGGCGATTCGATCGGCTCGAAGTTCGAGGATATCGCCGAAATAATGAAGAACGTCAAGGCAAAGACCGGCGTAGATGTCGGAATGTGCCTCGACACCGCGCATACGTTCGAGGCGGGATTCGACGTCGGCACAGAGGAAGGGCTTGAAACGGCCTTAAAAAAGATTGATTCCACCGCAGGACTTGGTAAGATAAAGGTCGTACACTTTAACGATTCGTTGAGCGAGATGGGGTCGCATAACGACAGGCACTGGCATATCGGCAAGGGAAAGATCGGCGCCGGCGGCCTGAAGCGCATCGTAACCCATCCGAAACTCAAGGATTGCGCGTTCATCCTCGAGACGCCGAAAGAGACAGAGGACGCGGACAAAAAGAACCTCGCGGCCGTAAGGAAGATGAGAAAGGATTAGATGTACGATTTCAAGGCGATAGAAGAGAAGTGGCAGGAATATTGGGCGAAGAACGGGGTCTTTAAAGTAAAGACCGATCCCGCCAGGAAAAAATATTACCTCCTCGAGATGTTCCCGTACCCGTCCGGCCGCATCCACATGGGGCATGTCCGCAATTACACGATAGGCGACGTCGCCGCCCGCGTCAAGATCATGCAGGGATACAACGTCCTGCATCCGATGGGCTACGACGCGTTCGGCCAGCCGGCAGAGAACGCCGCCATTAAAAATAAAAGCCATCCGGAGACCTGGACGATAAGCTGCATAGACAACATGAGGAAGCAGCTCAAGAAGATGGGCCTCTCGTACGATTGGGACAGGGAGGTCTCGACGTGCCTTCCCGATTATTACCGATGGAACCAGTGGATATTTCTGAAGATGCTCGAGGAAGGCCTCGCCTACAAAAAGGCCGCCGACGTCAACTGGTGTCCGGACTGCGAGACGACGCTTGCCAATGAAGAGGTCATAGACGGGAAATGCTGGCGGTGTAAGAAAGAAGTAAAACAGAAAAAGCTCGAACAGTGGTACCTAAAAATCACCGATTACAAGGAACCACTGCATAACGACCTGTTACAACTTAAGGAATGGCCGGATCGTGTCATTGCCATGCAGATGAACTGGATCGGCAAGAGCAAGGGCGTCGAGATATTCTTCAAAGAAAGGGAAACCAGCGAGGTCATCCCCGTTTTTACGACACGCCAGGATACGATATTCGGTTGTACCTATGTTGTACTAGCTCCCGAGCACCCGCTCGTCAAAAAAATAATAACCGGGAAGCCTCAGGAAAAACAGGTCCTGCAGTTCATAGATAAGGTATCGAAGGAGAGCAAGGTCGTCCGCGTTGCCGCCGATGTTAAGAAAGAAGGTATCTTTACCGGCGGGTATGCGATAAATCCGGTAAATAATGAGGCGGTCCAGATATGGGTTGCCGATTATGTCCTGATGGAATATGGCACCGGCGCGATAATGGCAGTGCCCGCACATGACCAGCGGGATTTTTTATTCGCGAAAGAACACGGTTTGCCGATGCGCGTAGTGATTCAGCCTGGTTTGGATAACGCTTCTAAACTTTCAGCTGAGACCATGACCGAGGCATTTGAGGGCCAAGGGACAATGGCTTACTTGGTCAATTCCGGTCAGTTTAACGAATTACGAAATTGGACGGCAAAGGAAAAGATCGCCGATTGGATGGAACAGGCTAATATCGGCAAGCGCACTGTCAACTGGCGTCTACGCGACTGGCTCATCTCGCGCCAGCGTTATTGGGGAACGCCGATACCGGTCATATATTGTGAAAAATGCGGCGTAGTCCCGGTCCCCGAGAAAGACCTGCCGGTCATCCTGCCGAAAAAAGTCGAATTTACCGGCAAGGGCGGCAGCCCGCTCGCCTCGGTAAAGGAATTTACAGATGTCAAATGCCCGAAGTGCGGGGGCAAGGCGCGCCGCGAGACAGACACCATGGCGACGTTCATAGATTCATCCTGGTACTTCTTGAGATTTTGCTCCCCGAAGTATGACAAAGGAGCGTTCGATAAGGAAGACGTCAAATACTGGATGCCGGTCGACCAGTATATCGGCGGCATAGAGCATGCGGTATTGCATCTTTTATATTCGAGGTTCTTCACGAAATTCCTTCAGCGTATCGGACTCTTGGATTTTTCGGAACCGTTCCAGAAGTTATTGACGCAGGGGATGGTCTTGAAGGACGGCGAGGTTATGTCGAAATCGCGCGGGAACATCGTCGATCCCGACGAGATAATCGCGAAATATGGCGCGGACACGATGAGGCTGTTCATCCTCTTCGCGGCGCCGCCGGATACGGAACTTGAATGGGAAGAGCGCGGCACCGAAGGCGCTTTCAGGTTCCTGAACCGCGTCTGGCGCATTCAGGAGAACCTGAAAGAAAAGGCCGACCCGGAGCTCATAAAGCTGACGCACAAGACGATAAAGAAGGTCACCGAAGATATAAACGAATTCAAGTTCAACACGGCTATCGCGGGCATGATGGAACTGGTGAACGCGATATACCAGTCCGGCGCCGATAAAGAAGTTTTCTCGGCGCTCGTACTGCTGCTTTCGCCGATAGCGCCGCATTTCTGCGAGGAGTTGTGGCAGTCGCTTGGCAATAGGGGGAGCATTTTGAAAGCCGGTTGGCCGAAATACGACCCGAAGATGCTGGTCGAGGAGAATATCACGATAGTCATACAGGTGAACGGCAAAGTCCGCTCGAAGATCGAAGTGCCTGCGGGCATCACAAATGAGGAGCTTAAGGAACTAGCCCTCGGGGACGAAAAAGTAAAACCGTGGCTCGAGGGAAAGACTGCCAGGAATATCGTAATTGTGCCGAAGAGGCTGGTAAGCATCGTTGTTTGACCTCACCGCTCAGGAGAAGAAGGTAATAATAGCCTTGGGCGCGTTCGCCGTCCTGGGGCTTTCGGTCCTTGCATACAGGACGTATTTCGCGCGGCCGACTTTGAGGGTTGCCCATTCCGGGGCGGGACCAGGCGCGGCCGCGGATTATAAGAAAGCCATAGACGGCCGGAACGCGGTAAATATCAATACCGCCGACGTTTCAAAGATAGAGACGCTGCCGGGCGTCGGGCCGAAACTCGCGAAAGAGATCGTCGATTACCGCGCGGAAAACGGGTTTTTCCTCCTTAAGGAAGACCTCAGGAAGGTCAAAGGCATCGGACAAAATAAATTTGACGGGATAAAGGACTTTATTGTGCTTGAATAAGTTTATTCGGTGTGATATATTAAAACCTCGTTATGAAAACCCACCGTAAAAATAATAGAAAGGAGTAGTACGATGTTAAAATTGAGAGTAGTTGCTGTTTTTGCGGCCATCTTTACCGTCATAGCTCTTGCGGGTTGCAACGCGGCGAAGAAGCCGGAAGTGAGCGGGCCCGCGGCTTCAAGGACCGGGATCCCGGCCGATTCTTCCGCGGCTCATAAAAGCGGAAAGGTCGTAGCGGAGATTGGGAATGAGAAGATAACGCTCGATGAAGTCGATGAGATGATGAAGACGGTCCCGGAGCAGTATCAGTCCGTGGCGCAGGCGCATAAGGATATGTTACTGGACAGCATGATCAACCAGAAGCTGCTTTATGCCGAAGCCTCCAAACAGAATTTCGATAAAGATCCGGACGTCCAGAAACAATTGGATGATACCAGGAAAGAGTTATTGATAAAGGCCTACCTGAAAAAAGAGATAGAGGATACGGTCAAGGTAACGGATGACGACGCGAAGAAATACTACGAGGCGAATAAGGACAAGTTCAAGGAACCCGAGAAGATAAAGGTATCGCATATATTAGTGGACAACGAGGCCGAGGCCAAGGATATCCTGGTTAAACTCAAGGGCGGCGCCGATTTCGCGGCTCTCGCTAAAGAGAAATCGAAGGACCCGAGCAAGGATAAAGGCGGGGAACTCGGTTTACTGAGCAAAGGCCAGACGGTCCCCGAGTTCGAGCAGGCTGCGTTCGCGCTCCAGCCCGGACAGGTAAGTGATGTGGTAAAGACCCAGTTTGGTTACCACATCATAAAAGTGACCGAGAAGCAGCCGGAGAAGATATTGGCGTATGACGATGTAAAGGACCGGTTGAAGCAGATGCTGCTCTCCGACAAACAGAGGGAGCGCTTTGAGGCCCTCCTCAAGGACCTGAGGGACAGGAATAAGGTCACGGTTTATAAAGACGTATTAACTCCCCCCCAGCCGAAGGCCGATCCCAATGCGGCGCAGCCTCAGGCAGGGACACCCGCAGCGGCTCCGGCAGTATCGGCAACACCTGCATCGACGATGCCGGCAGCGCCTGCGCCGGCGCAGCAGGGGAAGTAACCGGCTTATTGCAAATAAGTTTTAGATGAGATCACCCTTAGCCTGGGTCGCATTTTTCTTATCTCTGGGGATCTGGATAAGTAATATTATCCGGGTCCCCTTTTTATTCCTGATCGCCGCCTCGGTAATTTCCCTGATAGCCGCTTCAGCGATGATAAAGAAGAAGGCCGCTTCGCTCGTCTGGCTGTCGGTTGCCTTCCTGTTCATCGGCTGCATCCTTTTCCAGGCAAGGCAGATGCTCCCCGCCGGCCACATCAAGAATTTCACGGGACATGACCCAAAAGAAGTTTATGTTGAAGGAATAGTCGTAGACGAACCTGTTTCCGGCGAGACCTTCTACGGCGGCAGGAAGATCGTACTTACGCTGGAAGCGGAGCGTTTGCAGGCACAGGGGATAAAACATGAAACCGGCGGCAAGGTAAAGGTCTCTTTGACCGGGGACCCCGGCGGGACTGGCGAGGGCTCACCGTCATACGGGGACAGGATCCTGGTCAAGGGCAAGCTCTCGACGCCTGCCGGGCCCGGGAATCCCGGCGATTTCGATTACGCCGCTTACCTCGCGCGAAACCGCGTATTCTCTGCGTTGAGCGCGAGGGCGCAGGATATTTCCATCCTCGAAAAAGGGAAAGGCAATCCGGTCGTAAGCCTCGCGTATAAGGTGAGGGGAAAGATAGAAAACCTAATTTCGGGGAACCTTCCCGGCGAGAGCGCGAATTTCCTGAACGCGATACTATTAGGCCTGAGGCAGGGGATGAGCGGCGACCTTAACGACGCGTTCATGCGGACGGGCACTATCCATCTTATCGCTATAAGCGGCCTCAATGTGGGGCTCATTGTTTTTCTCGTTCTCCTTATTTTGAGCATCATAAGGGTCCCTAAAAGGACAGGGATGGTCCTCACGATAGCCTTCCTTGTTTTTTATGCCGTTCTCACTAACGGCACACCTTCGGTGGTGAGGGCTACGGTAATGTCCATAGCCCTTTTGCTCGGCCTGCTCCTGGACAGGGAGACGTCCCTGTGGAATTCCCTGGGGCTGGCCGCGCTCGTCATACTTTCCTATGATCCCGGCGCGCTCTTCGATATAGGGTTCCAGCTTTCGTTCGCGTCGGTCATCTCGCTTCTTTATCTTACGCCGAAGATCGAGAGATCTTTCAATTTCGACCGGAAGATGGCCGCGAGATTCCTGGAAAAATGGAAAAAATACGCGCTCGAGGGTTTTTTCGTATCCCTATCCGCCTGGATAGGCGTCTCGCCGCTCATCTTATATTATTTCAATATCGTTACGCCCGTATCGATCGCTGCCAACCTGGTCGCGGTGCCGCTCTCATTCTTGATAACCATGGCCGGCGCTCCTTTCCTCATATTCGGCCTTATTTTTCCGCCCGCGGGAAAAATATTTGCCGCGTCAGTATGGCTTCTCTGCGGAACTCTTTTTTCCGCTAACAGTTTTTTCTCGAAGATACCGTTAGCGTATATCTATCTCCCCAAGCCCCCGCTGTTTTTGATGGCCTTATATTATATTTTTGTCGTCGCGTTCGCCGAACGGGAGCGGTTCAAGTTGTCCGGCGCAAAACTCTCCACCGCGGCGCTGGTTGTCTTTAACCTGATTATATGGGCAGGCGTCTTACAACCGTACGACGGGAAACTGAAGGCCACATTCCTGGATGTGGGCCACGGGGATTCGGTCTTCGTGGAGTTCCCTTACGGCGGCAATATGCTGATAGACGGTGGCACAGGGAGCGGGGAGGACCGGGATTCCGGCAGGAATACGGTGTTGCCTTTTCTCAGGCAGAAGGGGATACAGGTGCTGGATGCAGTAGTCCTGACGCACCCTGACATCGACCACGTCGGCGGTCTCGCCTCGGTCCTGGAAGGGTTGAAGGTAAGATACGTATTCGACAACGGGGCGGGATCCGATACTTATGCTTTCAGGCGCTTTAGACGGGTGCAGGAAAACGTGCCGGGATTAAAACGTTTTATTTTGAAGCGGCATGATTCAATAGAGGGGATAAAGGACACCGGCATCCTGTGTTTCAGCCCGCCGGACGGCTGGATAAAGGACCCCAACATCCCGGCGAACGACGCCTCCCTTGCCTTGAGGGTAGGATTCGGGGATACGGTGATGCTCTTTTGCGGGGATATGGGGGAAAAGGCCGTATCCGAAGCCATGCTGGACTCGCCGAAGCTCCTGAAGGCGGACTTGTTGATGCTGCCCCACCACGGCGAAAAGATGAACCCCGAAAGGGAGGCTTTCATCGACTGGGTCAAGCCGTCTTATGCCGTGATCTCCCAGGGAAGCGCCGCCGGGGAAACGGCCCGCTCGGAAGAGGTCTCCGGCCTCCTTTTCGCGAAAGGGATAAAGGTCTTCAGGACCAACAAGGGAGGGGCGGTTTTTGCCGTCACCGACGGCAAGGAACTTTCTTTAGATAATTTCGAAAGCAAATAAGCAATTTCACGTTGACAAATCCCGCTTTGAAGTATAAAATTGATTCTACGAAGGGGGAATATATGTATTGGAACGACGATTTCCCTGAGAGAAGGCAGCAGCAGAGGGTCAATATGACCATGTCCGTGCAGTATCGGGGGATAAGGCAGGCGAGCAACTCTGTTGTAAGCGCTATATCGAGGGATATTTCCAGCGGCGGCGCCCGCCTTTTGGTGAATGAATTCATCTCGGTCTTTACGCGCCTTATCCTGGAGATAACTGTGCCTTCCGCGCCAAAGCCGGTCAGGGCGGTCTCGAAGATCACCTGGGTACGTAAAAGGCCGTATGGCGAACAATATGAAGTCGGAGCCCAGTTCATGGAGATGTCGGAAGAAGACAAAAGGGGCGTAGTCGACTTCATAGAGAAGTCGGTCCCCAGAACATAGGCCCATCTTGATACCGAAAATTAAAACACGAGATAATTAATGAAAAAGTATATTTTTGCGGCCGTGACGGTTTTTTTGCTCCTTTCGGCCTCACCATCGTCGTACGCCTACTGGATCTGGACGCCGCAGACCGGGACCTGGATAAATCCCAAATGGGCGGTAAAGGACACTCCCCAGGAGCAGTTCGACTGGGCGATGAAGTTCTTTAAAGCGAAAGATTATAAAAAGGCCGCTGAGGAGTTCTTAAGGCTCGTCCGCTTCTTTCCGCAGGCCGAACTCGCCGCCGAATCTCAGTATTACGCCGGGAAATCTTACGAGGCGCTCGAGGAGTATGAGCAGGCGTTCTACGCTTATCAGAAAGGGATAGAGACGTATCCGTTCTCAAAACGCCTTGATGAGATGACGGAGCGCGAATACCAGATAGCAGGAAAATTCTATGCCGGGGAAAAGGTCAAACTCTGGGGCATACCGACGTTCCCGTCGGTATTTAAGGCCATAGAGATGTACCAGAAGGTAGTTGATAACGCGCCGTACGGGAAGTACGCCGAACAGTCGCTCTTCAAGATAGGGGAATGCTACAAGAAGGCGGGTGATTTCCAGCAGGCGAGGCTCGCGTTCCAGAAGCTGGTCGACGAGCACCCGGAGAGCAAGCTCGCCGAGGAGGCTAATTTCCAGGTCGGGCTCTGCGCTTCCAAGGCGTCCCTGAAACCCAGTTACGACCAGTCGGTCACCGATGACGCGCTCAAGGAGATAGAGGATTTCGCGAAACGCCATCCGGAATCGAAGCTTACCGGCGAGGCGGACAAGATGCACCAGTCCCTGCGCGAGAAAAAGGCCGAGAGCGATTACACTATCGCGGAATTTTACTGGAAACAGGGATGGTTGGAATCTGCCGAAGTATATTACAAGAACATAATAGCTAATTTCCCGGACACGGCCACAGCCAAGAAGGCCGAGGAAAGGTTAAAGATAATAGAGAAGAGGGCGAGAAGATGAAAAAGCTGCTTGTATTTTTGTTGATGTTGTCCTGCGCCGTCTCGCTCGCGGGGTGCGGTTACGCCACTCATTCGACCACTTACAGAAAATCCACAAAGATATACATAAAGCCCTTTGAGAATAAGGTAGACCTGAATATCAACACGGAGTATTCAGACCGCAACCCTTACAGGTTATATCGCGCCGGGATGGAAACGAAGATAACGGACGCGGTAATAAACAGGTTCCTCGTCGACGGTTATCTGAAGGTCGTCTCGCAGCAGGACGACGCGGACCTGATCTTAAGCGGGGCGCTCATCAATTTCGACAAACAGCCGTTAAGATACGACCAGCGCAGCGAGAATGTCGACGAATACAGGGCCAATATCGTGGTAGACATGTCTCTTGAGAACGTGTCCCAGAAAAAGGCAGTCTGGAGCGAAAAAGGATTTGTGGGTTTCTTTGAATATAACCAGTCCGGGACGGGCGCCGTAGCCGAGGATACCGCTATAACTAACGCGATCGCGGACCTGGCGAAAAGGGTAGTCGAAAGGACTGTCGAGGATTGGTAGGTATCTTCCTCTTTTTAGGAACAGAGAACGCCCTTAAAGAAGAAACCCTCCGTGAACTGAAAGATAAGACCCTCTCCGGAGGGAATCCCGACCTCAATTACAACATATTCTATCCCGACCAGTTCGACCCCCACGCTTTCCAGGATGCCGTAAATACCAATCCGTTCCTCAGCCCCGCCCGTTTCGTCGTGATAAGAGATATAGATAAACTGCCGCAGGAAGCCAGGGATTCGGTCATGAATTACGCAAAGAGCCCTTCGGGGACCACTACCCTGGTCATGACCGCCGGCCTGTCGCCCAGGGAGGCGGCCGGAGACCCGTTCATTTCAGGGTTGTCGGGATTGGCCGAGGTCAGGGATTTCGAGAACTTAAGCGGGGAAAGCCTAAGGCGTTATATCCTCGGGAAGGCCACCCTTTACAAAAAAGAGATGGGCCGCGAGGCGGTCGAGTTGCTTATATCGAAGATCGGGAGCGACCTTCAGAAATTACGCATGGCGGTGGAGAAACTCGCGAATTATACCGGGGACCGCGCGGCGATAGGGAAGGCGGACGTCGAGGCGCTCGTCGGAAGGTCTCTTGACGAGACGGTATTTGACATGACAGGGGCGATGATAGACGGGCAAGTCTCGCGCTCTCTTTTGATATTATCAGGACTATTGAGGGAATCGGTGCGCCCGGAGAATGTAATAGGGGCGATGGCCGCCGCGGTAAAACGCGCCGCAAGGTCGAAGGGCTCGCCGGACAGGGCCAAAAAATGGCTTAAAAAGGCGCTTTCTTACCTGGCCGAGGCGGACCGCGACTGCAAAAACAGGGACCTCGATAAAAGGGTTATCCTGGAATCTCTCGTGGTGAGGTTATCCGAGCTTGGCGAGCTTGCTTAAGATGCGGGCTCTCTTGCGCGATACCGTATTCCTGTGTATCATGCCCTTGGAACGCGCCCTGTCAAGTTTGGAGACGAGGGCGATGCCGAGTTTTTTGGCTTCATCGGCCTTTTTCGCGGCCAAAGCCATCGTGAACTTCTTGGTCAAGGACTTGAGTTCGGTCTCGACCTTCTGGTTCCTCGCGCGCTTTTTCTTGTCCTGGCGTATAGCTTTGAATGCGGATTTCAGATTAGGCAATTCTGTTTCTCCTTTCGAATTACGATTGTGTAAAAATACCATATAAGGCGGGAAATGTCAACACATAAATCTCTGGCGAAATCGGCGGGAGTGATAGGCCTCGGCATATCCGCGAGCCGCATCCTGGGTTTCATAAGGGATATAATAATTGCCGGCATGTTCGGGACCACGTCCATAGCTATCCAGGCGTTTACCGTAGCCTTCAGGATACCTAACCTGCTGCGCGACCTGGTAGGTGAAGGCGCGGCAAACGCGGCATTTGTGCCGGTCCTGACCGGTTATATCGCAACGAAGTCGAAAGAAGAGTTCTGGAAACTGGCGCGGGTGCTCCTCAATACCATGACGGTCGTCCTGGCGGCCTTGACCTTGATCGGGGTAATGTTCGCTCCGGCCATAGTGGCGATAATATCGCCTGGTTTCATCAAAAATGCCGAGTTGTTCCAGATGACCGTTACCCTGACGCGGATGATGTTCCCGTACATATTCCTGATCGGCCTTACTGCCTATGCCACCGGCGTGCTGAATTCGATGAAGCTTTTCGGGGCGGCCTCTTTCAGCCAGCCTCTTTGGAATCTTGTATTTATCCTGGCGGCCGTATTCCTATGCCCGGTAATGAAAGTTCCCGTTATGGGGCTTGTCGTCGGCGTCCTGGCCGGCGGCCTGTTGCAATTATTGGTCCAGGTGCCGCAGCTGATGGGACGGGGGCTGGGGTTGCCGCGTTTCAACAGGTTCAGGCATCCGGCCTCGGCCGAGATAGGGAAATTGCTGTTGCCGAGAGCGGTAGCTTCGAGCGTCTACCAGCTGAACGTGATGTTCGATACGGCGGTGGCGTCGCTGTCAGGGATCGTAGGTGACGGCGCGATCATGGCCATATATTATTCGAACAGGCTGTGGCAGCTGCCTCTGGCGATATTCAGCACCGCGATCTCACAGGCCATGCTCCCGACTTTATCCGAACATGCCGCGCAGAAGGATACGGAGAAGTTCAAGGATACGCTTTCATTCTCGCTTCGCTCCGTATTTTTCATAACGATACCCGCGGCCGTCGGGCTTATAGTCCTCTCGGAGCCGATAGTGCGCACGTTGTTCCAAAGAGGCGCTTTCGACGCATATTCCACAAAAATAACATCATCTGCGCTATTGTATTTTTCGATAGGGCTTTGTTCATATGCCGGAGTCAAAGTCCTTACCTCGGCATTCTATTCGCTCAAGGACACGAGGACGCCGCTCAAGAACTCTTTTATGGCATTTTTACTGAATGCGGCGCTGAACCTTATCTTAATGTTCCCGATGAAGGTCGGAGGGCTCGCCCTTGCCACATCCATCGCGAGCATGTTCAACTTCTGTTCGCTTTTTTATCTTTTAAGGAAAAAGATAGGCCCGCTTGGGGGCCGCGCGATACTCGCTTCATTCGCGCGCGCCATGATACCCGGGATCATAATGGCGATAGTCCTCGTCTGGTTTAATGCCGTCTTGCACTTCAGGCCGGTCCTTCACATGATAGTCGTCATCCTCGCCGGCATGGCCTCGTTCTTTACCGCCTGCCTGATATTCGACGTAAAAGAATTCAAGGGATTCATGAAATGGATATTAAGGAGAAGCTGAGGGCCCCGGTCCTGATGAAATTCAAAGAATTTCTCAGGGACGTACCGGACCAGCCCGGCGTATATATCTTTAAGGATGAAAGCGGGAAGGTGCTGTATGTAGGCAAGGCGTCGTCCTTGCGCAACAGGGTCCGCTCGTATTTCCAGAGGTCGAAAGACCACGGCCCGAGGATAGGCGCCCTCGTAAACAATATCCGCGATATGGATTGGATCCCGACGGCGACAGAGGCAGATGCGCTCCTCTATGAATCGAACCTCATAAAAGAATACCAGCCGAAATACAACGTCGACCTCCGCGACAGCAAGACATACCCGCTTATCAAGATATCGATGTCCGAGGAATTTCCCCGCGTAATGATCGCGCGCGGGAAAAAGAGCGATGGTTCGCTCTACTTCGGGCCGTACACGGACGCGGGACTTTTGCGCGAAGCCGTAAAGGCGATCCGAAAGATATTCATGTTCCGGACATGCGCCTCCCTGCCGAAGAAGGCGTGCGTATATGACGACCTCGGGCTTTGCTCGGCGCCGTGCGAAGGAAAGATCTCGAGAGAAGAATACGCCGAAAGGATCAGGGAGGTCATCCTCTTTATTGAGGGGAAGAAGGGTGAGCTGATAAAGAAGCTGACGGAGAAGATGAAGAGGTGCGCCGGCGAAGAAAAATTCGAGGAAGCAGCCGAAGCGCGCAACCAGATAGAGGCGCTTAGCACGGCAGTGCATAAAAGGTCGGGCATAGGGCCAGCCGGGCCCGGCGAATTGGCCGAAGTCCTGGGCCTTAAAAAAGTTCCTGCGCGCATCGAGGCATTCGACATATCGAATATCAAAGGGGAAGAAGCCTGCGGCTCGATGGTCACATTCAAAGACGGCAGGCCGGAGAAATCGAAATACAGGATGTTCAAGATACGAGAGGTCGAGGGCCAGGACGATTACGCGATGATGCGCGAAGTGGTAAGGCGCAGGTATACGGGCTCCCTGAAAGACAAGTTGTCCAAGCCTGACCTGGTGATCATCGACGGGGGGAGGGGCCACCTCTCTGCCGCGGCGCAAGAGATACGGGCGGCCGGCTTGAAGGACGTCCCGGTCATCGGCATTGCAAAAGTCTTTGAGCACATATATACTTTAGGCAGGGATCTGCCGATCGCGCTGCCGCCGTCATCAAAGGCGCTGCAATTGATACAGCGGATACGCGACGAATCGCACAGGTTCGCTATAAGGTACCATCACATATTAAGGAGAAAGGCGCTGATCGGTGAAAAAAGAACGAAAAAGGTCCGAAAGTGCAAATCCCGTTAGAAAAAGATTTTCTAACGGGGCGCAAAGGAATAAGCTGTTTGACGGGTGCACCGTATTCGAGATAAGCGTTTACGAGTGTATCATGAAGATACCCTCGGGCGAGACGCGCTCGTACGCGTGGGTCGCCGGAAAGATCGGCAAGCCCAAAGCCACCCGCGCCGTCGCGCAGGCCCTACACCGTAACCCCTGGCCGCTCATCATTCCCTGCCACCGCGTCGTCGCATCAGACGGCAATGTCGGCGGCTATGCCTACGGGATCTCGCTTAAAAAAATGCTGTTATCATTGGAAAAGAAGATAGATTAATGGCGACAGCCCCCATGCAGGGGATCGTTACCGGAATTGCCCCCATTTGCCCTTGTCTTATCCCCTCTAAACTGGTATAATTTTAATCCTGTAATTGCCTTACGGAGGATGATCATGCTTGAGGAGCTTAAGAAGAAAATAAAGCAGGCGCAAGAGACATTAGCCAACCTGCGGAGGTATCTTTGACCTCGATGCCGCAGGGAAGAATATAGCGGAATTTGAAGGGAAGATGGCTGCCCCGGGCTTCTGGGACGACCAGCAGAAGGCCAACAAGATAATCGCCGAAATGAAGTCGTTCAAGGCCCGCCTCGATCCGTGGCAGGCTTGCAATAAGGAGCTCGAGGAGCTTTCAGGGCTCGCCGAGATAACAGAACCCTCCGACGAGGCCTCGATATCCCAGCTTTCAAAAGATCTGGATACGTTAGCGAATAAGATAAGCCGCATAGAATTCACCGCTTTATTCTCCGGAGAACACGACAAGTCCGGCGCCATACTTTCCATTAACGCGGGCGCCGGCGGCACCGAGTCGTGCGACTGGGCGGCCATGCTCTTCAGGATGTATGTCCGCTACGCGCAGAACAAGGGCTATAAGGTCGAGGTCCTTGACTATCTGGCCGGAGAGGAAGCCGGCGTAAAGAACGTCACGATGCTGGTCAAAGGCGATTACGCCTTCGGTTATTTAAAGTCCGAGCGCGGTGTTCACCGGCTCGTCAGGATATCCCCGTTCGATTCGAATAAGAGGCGGCACACGTCGTTCGCCTCGGTGGATGTCATCCCGGAGGTCGAGGAGGAGGCGGATATCCCGGTCGACGAGAAGGACCTGCGCATCGACGTCTACCGCGCGTCAGGACCGGGAGGGCAGGGAGTGAACACGACGGACTCGGCGGTGCGCATCACCCATATCCCGACCGGCCTCGTCGTCCAATGCCAGAACGAGCGCTCCCAGTTGAAAAACAAGCATTCCGCGATGAAAGTGCTGAAGGCGCGGCTCTTCGAAAAGAAACAGCAGGAGCAGGAAGAAAAAATAAAGACGATGTATTCGGAGAAACAGAAGATAGAATGGGGCAGCCAGATACGCTCTTACGTGCTGCACCCGTACATGATGGTAAAGGACCATAGGACGGAATACGAGACGGGAAAGGCGAACCAGGTGATCGACGGCGAACTTGATGAATTAATAGAGGCTTATGTTAAATTTTCGGCCGGGCAAGGTCCCGGCGCAGCAGGCAAGGTCCCGCCCCAGCGGGAGAAAAAATAGGGATATAAAATGATAGGAAAAATATTTTCAGCGGTAATAGGTACCCACAATGACAGGGAACTTAAGCGGATCAAGCCCAAGGCGGAGTTCATAACTTCCCTTGAGCCGAAGATCTCAAAACTCTCCGACGCCGAACTGCGTGCCAAGACAGGAGAGTTCAAGGCGAAGATAAAAGAGCGGCTCAAGGAGATCGATCTTTCGAAGCTCGAGAAGGCCGAGAGGCGCAATGTAGAGACTGAGGCCCTCGAGGAGATATTGCCGGAGGCGTTCGCGGTCGTGCGCGAAGCGGGCAAGAGAGTGACCGGTATGCGCCATTTCGATGTCCAGCTTATCGGCGGCATCGTCCTGCACGAGGGAAAGATATCCGAGATGGCTACCGGCGAAGGCAAGACGCTTGTCGCGACGCTGCCGGCATATTTGAACGCGCTGACCGGCCTCGGCGTACACATCGTTACCGTAAACGATTACCTCGCGAAGCGCGACAGGTACTGGATGGGGCCGATATTCGAGTTCCTCGGGCTGACCGTAGGGATGATACAACATGACATGAACGACAAGGACCGCCAGGCGGCTTACAGGAGCGACATAACCTACGGCACGAATAACGAATTCGGGTTTGATTACCTGCGCGACAATATGAAATACCGGCTCGAGGATATGGTCCAGCGGCCGCTGCATTACGGTGTCGTCGATGAAGTCGACTCGATACTCGTAGATGAGGCCAGGACGCCGCTCATCATATCCGGTCCGGCCGAAGAATCGACCGATAAATATTATAAAGCCGCGACCATCGTCAGGGGCCTTGAAAAAGGCGCGAAGGACGAAGACACAAAAGAAGAGTCCGGCGATTACGTAGTGGACGAGAAAGGCCACAGCGTCTGGCTGACCGAGCAAGGTGAGGCGAAGGTCGTCAAGGCCTGGGGGCTTAAGGATATGCATTCGATGGAATCGGTCGAGGAGCGGCATTGCGTCGAAAAGGCGCTCCTGGCCAAGGAACTTTACAAGCTCGACGTGGAATATGTCATCAAGGACGGCGAGGTCATAATCGTCGACGAGTTCACCGGCCGCATGATGCCGGGCAGGAGATGGTCCGACGGGCTCCACCAGGCGGTCGAGGCCAAAGAAGGCGTCAAGATAGAGAGGGAGAACCAGACCCTCGCTACGATAACGTTCCAGAATTATTTCAGGATGTTCGACAAGCTTGCCGGCATGACCGGTACGGCCGCGACGGAAGCGAACGAGTTCAGCCAGATATATAAGCTCGATGTCGTCGTGATCCCGACGAACAGGCCGCTCATAAGGACGAACCATCCGGACAGCATTTATAAATCCGAAAAAGAGAAATTCAACGCGGCCGCCGACGAGATCGCGCAATTATACGAGAAAGGCCAGCCCGTCCTGGTAGGCACGATATCGATCGATAAATCCGAACGTTTAAGTAACATGCTGCAGCGCCGCGGAATACCGCACCAGGTATTGAACGCGAAATATCACGAGTCGGAGGCGCATATAGTCGCGCAGGCCGGGCGGTATAAAGCGATAACTATCGCGACTAATATGGCCGGCCGCGGCACCGATATCCTTCTCGGCGGCAACGCGGAATATATAGTCTACGACTATTTTAAGCAGAAGGGGATAGAGCCCGAGGATATCGACCCCAAGGAAAAGGCCGAGATGCTGGTGAAGTTCAAGTCGAAGGTCGAAGACGAGCATAATAAAGTCATCGCGGTCGGGGGCCTGCATGTACTCGGCACCGAGCGCCATGAGGCGCGGCGCATCGATAACCAGCTCCGCGGCAGGTGCGGACGCCAGGGTGACCCGGGCTCATCGAGGTTCTATCTTTCGCTGGAGGACGACCTGATGAGGATATTCGGCTCGGACAGGATAAAATACATAATGGAAAAACTGGGGATGGAAGAGGGCCAGCCGATAGAACATCCCATCGTTTCGAGGTCTATCGAGACGGCGCAGAAACGGGTCGAGGCGCATAACTTCGAGATAAGGAAGCAATTGCTCGAATATGATAACGTAATGAACAAGCAGAGGGAGGTCATCTATTCCGAGAGGCGCGCGATACTCGAGGGCAAGGACATCAAGGAATATATCGCCGCGATGATAGAGAACGGCCTCGACTCGGCGATGGATATCTACCTCAACGAGAAGACGCATGCCGAGGAGTGGGATACAAAAGGTTTCTCGGAGTGGTTCCGCGGGAAATTAGGCTTCGACCTTCCCGTTAACCGCGAGGAGTTTTTCGCTGCGCCGCGCCACGACATAAGGGCGGGGCTCCTCGATATAATAAATAAATTTTACGAAAAGAGGGAGTTAGTCCTAGGCGCGGACATGACCAGGCACATTGAGAAGACGATACTGCTCGACATGATAGACTCGAAATGGAAGGACCATCTCTACACGATGGACCTGCTCAAGGAAGGCATAGGCCTGCGCGCCTACGGCCAGGTCGACCCGCTCGTCGAATACAAGAACGAGGGCTTCGCGATGTTCGAGGAGATGATGAACAGGATACAGGAAGACGCGCTCGAATTCATCTTTAAGGTCCAGGTAGCGACCCAGGAAAAACCGAGGGGCGTTTTCGAATCCGTCCCCCAGCAGATGATACACCGGGAGATGGGTTCGCTCGCCTCAAGGATACCTCAATCACAAGGCGGCGAGCCGGTCGAGGCCAGGCCGCCGGATGCCAAGCAGGCACCGGTCGAAAGGGAAGCTCCGAAAGTGGGCAGGAATGACCCTTGCCCATGCGGGAGCGGAAAGAAATATAAAAAATGCTGCGGCGTTTAGTCTTTTTACCGTTACTATCGGCATTATTGCTGACGCTGTCTTATCCGGCGTTCGATTTTTCATATCTTGCGTGGTTCGCGCTGATACCGATGCTGATCGCGATCCGCGGAGAGAAACCGTGGCAGGCCTTCTTCACCGGTTATATAACCGGATTGTTATTTTTCGCCGCCACGCTGTACTGGGTCGGATACGTCGCGATAATAGGCGTCGTCGTCCTGGCGTTCTATTTGGCTTTCTTTTTCGGGATATTCGCAGTCGGCGTCGACATCCTCGCCATGCAGTTCGAAAAACCGCGCATAAGGTTCGCGGTGCTCGTGAGCTGCCTCTGGGTAGCGGTGGAATTGCTGAGGAGCCATCTTTTTACCGGTTTCGGATGGGCGCTGCTCGGGCACACGCAGTGGGACACCCTGCCGATAATCCAGATAGCCGATGTGGCCGGCGCCTACGGCGTCTCGTTCCTGGTCGTCTTTACCAACGTCCTCATCTCCTCGAAGATAAAGAAGAAGATAAAGGGCTATATGCCGGAGCCGAGATACCTGGCGTTGCTGGTGATAGTGCTCATAGTGGTCGCGATATACGGATATTACAAGGTCGACCAGAAATTCGATGGCGAACCCGTAAAAATATCGGTCATACAGGGGAATATCCCCCAGTCGGAGAAGTGGGATGAGAAATATGCCAACGAAATACTGGATAAATATATAGACCTTACGAAAGAGGCGGCAAAGGACAAACCGGACCTGATAATCTGGCCCGAGACGTCGGTCCCGGGATTCCTTGAGACCGACCAGTTCCTGCGCGGCAAGATCACCACCCTCGCGAAAGAGGTCAATACGTACATCCTGGTCGGGACGCAGACCGAGAGAGTGCCGCAAAAGGTGCGTTATTTCAACAGCGCCGCCCTGATATCGAACAAGGGCGAGATAGTAGGGCGCTATGACAAGATGCACCTCGTGCCGTTCGGCGAGTATGTCCCGCTGGGGAACGGCTTCCTGTCTTTCATCAAGCAGCGCTACGATATGGGCGAGGATTATACGCCCGGGAAAGATTACACGATATTCGAGATACCGACGCAGAAAGGCGGGCGGGTGAAGTTCGGCGTCCTGATATGTTTTGAGGATGTCTTCCCCGAACTGTCGAGGAATTTTGTGCGGTCGGGCGCGGACTTCCTGGTCGTGATAACCAACGACGCCTGGTACATGAAGACCGCCGCGCCGTTCCAGCATGTCCAGCCTTCGGTCTTCCGCGCGGTCGAGGACAGGGTTAATGTTGTGAGGTGCGCGAATACCGGCTATTCGTGCTTTATAGACCAGTCCGGAAAGATCATCCAGGAGGTAAAGGATTTTAAAGGGGAGAAGATATTCGTGACGGGTTTCGCGACCGCGAATATAATCCCGGGAAAGGCCGGGACCCTGTATTTGGAATACGGGGACGCGTTCGCGCGGCTATGCGTTTGGGTTATTTTATTTGACTTAACCCTTTATTTTATTTATAATTATGTCAAGTCTTCTCGACAAAGGCGGAAAAATTGGAAGAAATAAACGACCTAATAAAACAAAGAATAATAAAACTCGAAAACCTGCGGGCAAAGGGCGTAAATCCTTACGGCGGAAAATTCGTTAAGTCGCTCAATATCAACGAGTTACTGGCGGATTTTGAGGCTGCCACCGCCCAATCCAGGGAAGTCACGGTCGCCGGCCGGGTAATGGCCGTGCGTTCTCACGGAAAATCCTGTTTTGTTGACGTCAAGGATTCGACGGCGAAGATCCAGAATTATATAAAGGCCGCTGAGCTTCCGGAGGCCGGCAGGACAGCATTCGAGAACCTCGATATCGGCGATATCGTCGGCATAAAAGGCAAGGCCTTCAAGACGAGGACCGGCGAGCCGACGTTACACGTCGAAGAGTTCACGATGTTGTCGAAGTCGATCAGGCCGCTGCCGGAGAAATGGCACGGGCTCAAGGATATCGAGACGCGTTACCGCCAGAGGTACGTCGACCTCATCGTCAACGAGGAAGTCAAGAAGGTCTTCGAGCTTCGCATCAAGATGATCGCGCGGATAAGGGCTTTTCTGGACGGCAAGGGCTTCCTGGAGGTAGAGACGCCGATGATGCAGCCGATGCCGGGCGGCGCCACGGCCAAACCTTTCAAGACGCACCACGAGGCGCTCGGCATAGACCTTTACATGAGGATCGCGCCCGAGCTTTACCTGAAACGGCTCCTGGTCGGCGGTTTCGAGAAGATCTACGAGATTAACCGGAATTTCAGGAACGAGGGGATATCGCCTAGGCATAATCCCGAGTTCACGATGATAGAGGTCTATCAGGCCTACGGCGACTGCGGGGATATGATAGACCTGACCGAGGAACTTATACTCGATGCGGCTCAACACCTCTTCGGGAAATACAAGATCGCGCACGGCGAAGGCGAGATCGACCTGTCGCCGCCGTGGGAGAGGATACCTTTTCGCGAAGCGATATTGAAATATTCCGGGATAGATTACAAGAAGGAAAAAGACCTGAGGAAAGTCGCGAAGGATATGGGGCTTGACATAAGGGACGCTAAGCTCGATGAGGAGGTCGCCAACAAGATATTCGAGAAGGCGGTTGAGCCGAAGCTCCTAAAGCCCACGTTCATAATAGATTACCCGGCGATACTGTGCCCGCTCTCGAAGAAGAAGCCCGGCGAGCCGGACCTGACCGAAAGGTTCGAATTGTTCATATCGGGCCATGAATTGGCGAACGCCTATTCGGAACTTAATGACCCGATAGAACAGAAGTCGAGGTTTGAGGACCAGGTAAAGGGCCCGGAAGCGCCGGAGGCCAAGACCATCGATGAGGATTTTGTCCGCGCGCTCGAGTACGGCATGCCGCCGGCAGGCGGGCTCGGGATCGGCATAGACAGGCTTGCGATGCTCCTGGCCAATTGTGACTCGATAAAGGATGTTATACTCTTCCCGCAGCTAAAACCGGAACAGCAGTAGCCAAATAAATTTTTAAATATGCGTTACGAATTGTTGGTAGCCTCGAGATATCTCCTCGCGAAACGCAGGGAGAAGTTCATATCGATAATCAGCCTGATCTCCGTGCTGGGTGTCGCGGTCGGCGTCTGCGCGCTCATTGTGGTCATCGGAGTGATGACCGGTTTCGATAACGAGCTGCGCGATAAGATAATCGGCGCGAATTCCCATATCATCGTCGAGCAGGAAGGCGGTATCGTGGATTCCGCCGCGCTTATCAAAAAGATAAAGACCGAGCCCCACGTTGTTTCCGCTTCACCTTTCCTAGACGGACAGGCGTTCATCAGGGCGAAGGATACGATGCAGGGCGTCTCGATAAGGGGCATCGTCCCCGGCGAAGAGGTCAAGGTGTCCAAGCTCGGGTCCTATATCAAGTCCGGCTCTATGGCCGCGCTCAAGGACGGCGGAATGCTGATAGGCACCGAAATGGCGCAGAGGTTCGCCCTTAAGCTCGGCGACACAGTTTCGGTCCTTTCGCCGGTAGACGGCTCATCGAAAGATTTTAAGGTTGCGGGTACGTTCAATTCGGGTTATTACGAATATGATTCCGGGCTCGCTTTTGTGGACCTGAAAGACGCGCAGGAGCTTTTCGGCGAATGGGGCAAAGCCGGCGGGATCGGCGTGAGGATAGACGACGAATATCTCGCGCCGCAGATCAGGGTCAAGCTACAGAAAGAGCTGGGCTTCCCTTTTTACGTAAAGACATGGATAGACCTGAACAGGAGCCTTTTCTCGGCCCTTAAGCTCGAGAAGCTCGCCATGTTCTGGATATTGGCGCTGATAGTCACGGTCGCGTGTTTTAATATAGCGGCGACGATGATCATGGTCGTGATGGAGAAGACGAAAGATATCGGCATACTCAAGGCGATAGGCGCGGCCAACAATTCCATAAGGCTGATATTCACCCTGCAGGGATTCATAGTGGGCGCGGTGGGGACGGCGCTCGGCGTAGCCGGTGGGCTGGGTCTCGGGTATCTTCTCGAGAAGTACCAGTTCATCAAACTCCCGAGGGATATTTATTACATAGACAGGTTTCCCGTTGATATACAATACACGGACGTGGCCGCGATAGTCGTCGCGGCGCTGGCGATAAGTTTACTGGCCTGTCTCTATCCGGCATGGCAGGCGTCGCGGCTCAACCCGGTCGATGCCTTGAGGTACGAATGAGATGATAGAGGCCAGAGCCCTGCGGAAGATCTATAAGAACGGCGCGAAGGAGCTTGAGGTTCTCAAGGGCATAGACCTCAAAGTAGGCAAGAGCGAAGTCCTTGCGGTGCTCGGGCCGTCGGGTGCGGGTAAGTCAACCCTGCTCCATCTTTTGGGCGGGCTCGATTCGCCGACCGCCGGGGAAGTCATGATAGACGGCACCGATATCTATGCGCTCGGCGACAGGGAACGCGCGAAGATAAGGAACAGGAAGATAGGTTTCGTATTCCAGTTCTACCACTTGCTTCCTGAATTCGACGCGCTCGAAAATGTCATGCTTCCGTTGTTGATAAAGGGCGGGAACGGAAAAGATCTGCGCGACAAAGGGGCCGGCCTGCTGAGGTCCGTGGGGCTGGGGGAACGGATGGCGCATAGGCCCGGCCAGTTATCCGGAGGAGAACAGCAGAGGGTGGCGATAGCCAGGGCCCTTATAAACGAACCGGAACTTCTCCTCTGCGATGAGCCGACCGGGAACCTCGATTCCGAGTCGGGAAATAATGTAATTGACTTGTTGTGGGAACTCAATAAAAGTCGTAAAATGACATTGATGATAGTGACCCATGACGCGCAGATAGCAAAGGCCGCGCAGAGGGTCCTGCACATAAGGGACGGAAAAATAATCCAATGACAAGGAGAGTAAAATGAGCCTGAAGATCTATATTGACGGAAAATTCTACCAGAACGAGGACGCGAAGATCTCGGTCTTCGACCACGGCCTGCTCTACGGCGACGGCGTCTTCGAGGGCATCCGCACCTACGACGGGCTCATCTTTAAATTGAAGGAGCACATCGACAGGCTCTACCAGTCCGCGCACGCGATCATGCTCGAGATCCCGATGACGAAAGAGGAGACGGTCGAGGCGATCAAGAAGACCCTGCGCGAGAACGAGCTGAAGGATTCGTATATCAGGCTTATCGTCACGCGCGGCATGGGTGACCTGGGGCTCGACCCGAGGAAGTGCGGGAAACCGACCATCATCATCATCACCGACAAGATAAAGCTGTACCATCAGGAATTATACGAGAAGGGCCTTGAGATCGTGACCATCTCGACGCAGAGGAATATCCACGAGTCGGTCAACCCGCAGATCAAGTCGCTCAATTACCTTAACAATATACTGGCGAAGGTCGAGGCGATCAACGCGGGCGTCGAGGAGGCGGTCATGCTCAATTCCGAGGGTTATGTCGCGGAATGCACCGGAGATAACATCTTTACCGTCAAGACCGGCGCGCTCTATACCCCGCCGGTCCACAGCGGCGTCCTGCGCGGCATCACGCGCGGCGCGGTCATCGATATCGCGCACTTAAAGGAGATCCCCATCCACGAGGAGGTCATGACGAGGTACGACCTCTTTAACGCGGACGAGATGTTCCTTACCGGGACCGCGGCCGAGATCATCCCTGTTGTCAGGATGGACAGGCGCAAGATCGGCGACGGCAAGCCCGGAAAGATGACGGCGAAACTCATAACGGAATTCCATAAGCTTACGAAGGTCGACGGCGTGAGGTTCTGATGATCTGCCAGGTCTGCGCCAAGAACGAGGCTACGGTCGAGTTCACCGAGATAATAAATGACGAAGTGAAACAGCTCCACCTTTGCGACGATTGCGCGAAGGAGAAGGGCATCGAGATGGAGCAGAGCTTCAGCATCTCTGACCTCCTTGCCGGGATAAGCGGCCTCGGGGAAAAGCCGTCCGGCGAAGAGCTCTCGGTGAAATGCGGCAAATGCGGCATGACATTCGAGGACTTCCAGAAGATAGGCCGGCTCGGCTGCGGCGAATGCTACGGCGCGTTCAGGAAGAACCTCCTGCCGCTTTTAAAACGCATCCACGGCTCGGCCCGGCATATCGGGAAATCGCCCAAGGAGATCGACGAGACCGACGGAAAGAAGAAGATATCCGAGGCGCAGGAATTGCGGCAAAAGCTCCAGCGCGCCATCGATATGGAGGAGTTCGAAGAGGCCGCCAGGCTCCGCGACAGGATAAGGTCGCTCGAGAAGAAAGCTAAAGATAAGCCATGACCCTCGACGAGCTCTGGAGCCGGACCGGAGAATGGCTTAAAGGCACCGGCCCGAACCCGGATATAGTGATGTCCTCGCGCGTAAGGCTGGCCAGGAACCTGGCTAAATACCCTTTCCCGCACTGGGCATCGGCCGAACAGCTCGAGGGCGTCATTTCGGATTTTGAGGGTGCCTATAAGAAGGCGGATTATTTCAAAGGGGCTTTATTCTTAAGGATAGACGCGCTCGACAGCATAGAAAAGCAGATGCTGATCGAAAGGCACCTTATAAGCAGGGAGCACATAGCCAATTCCGAGCATAAGGCGGTCCTCATAAGCGAACGCGAGATAATAAGCATCATGGTCAACGAGGAGGACCACCTCCGCATACAGGTCCTCCAGTCGGGCTTGAACCTGCACGACACATGGAAGCTCGCGGACAAGATAGACGAGGAATTGGAGCAGAACCTCGAGTTCGCAGTCTCTTCGGACCTGGGTTATCTGACATGCTGTCCCACTAACGTCGGGACCGGCTTAAGGGCGTCGTGCATGGCGCACCTTCCGGCCCTGGTCATGACGAAACAGGCCGGCAGGATCATACAGGCGATAAGCAAGCTCGGAATGACGGCCCGCGGCCTATTCGGCGAGGGGACCGAGGCGTACGGGAATTTTTTCCAGATATCGAACCAGGTCACGCTCGGGCGTTCGGAAGAAGATATAGTCGATAACCTCGAGCGGATAATGAAACAGATAATAGAGCAGGAGAACACCGCTAGGAACTCGGTATTTGCGAACCAGAGGCTGCTTTTGGAAGACAGGATATCGAGGTCGCTGGCCGAACTGAAGAGCGCGAAACTTATAAGCAGCGAGGAAGCGCTGAACCTGCTTTCGGTGGTAAGGCTCGGAGCGGACCTTGGCGTGATAAAGGGCCTGGACCGCAACGTCTTGAATGATCTTTTTATACAGATACAACCCGCCCATCTCCAAAAGAAAGAGGGCAAGCGCCTGTCGGCCGAGGAGAGGGACGCAGTGCGCGCGGAGTTCATATCGAGGAAATTCAATATATAGTCCGTATTTTGAGGAGGATGGTCCATGAATATGTTTTCAAGATTTACCGAAAGGGCGAGGAAGGTGATAATCCTCGCGAAGGAAGAAGCCAAGAGGTTTAACCACGATTATATCGGGACCGAGCACATCCTGCTCGGGCTTATAAAAGAGGGCGAAGGCGTCGCGGCCGCGGTCCTGCAGAACCTGGGCCTGAGCCTAGAGGCGATACGCCTCGAAGTGGAAAAGATCGTCCAACCGGGCCCGCCCACTGTAGTCTCCGGAGATATTCCGTTCACCCCGAAAGCAAAAAAGGTCATCGAGCTCGCGACCGACGAAGCCAGGAACCTCGGACATAATTATATAGGCACCGAACACCTGCTCCTCGGCCTCATACGCGAAGGCGAGGGCGTGGCGAGCCAGGTGCTCACCAACCTCGGGCTTGACCTGAACAGGGTCAGGCAGGAGGTCATGTCGCTTCTGGGGTCGGCCGCCCCGGGTTTCACGCAGCAGCAGGCGCAGACGAAGACCAAGACGCCCTCGTTGGACGCGTTCGGCAGGGACCTGACGACGCTTGCCCGCGATGGAAAGCTCGATCCTGTGATCGGACGGAAAGATGAGATAGAACGCGTCATCCAGATACTCTCGCGCAGGACAAAAAATAATCCGGTGCTCCTCGGCGAAGCCGGCGTCGGTAAGACGGCGATAGTCGAAGGCCTGGCGCAGAAGATCATAAAAGGCGATATCCCCGAGATATTGCGCGATAAGAGGGTGATAATCCTCGACCTCGCGATGATGGTGGCCGGCACTAAATACAGGGGACAGTTCGAGGAGCGCATAAAAGCGGTCATGGACGAGATAAAGCGCTCGGAGAATATAATCATATTTATCGACGAGCTGCATACGCTGGTCGGGGCGGGCGGCGCCGAAGGCGCGATAGACGCGTCCAACATCCTGAAACCGGCATTATCGCGCGGTGAGATACAATGCATCGGCGCGACGACCCTCGATGAATTCAGGAAGCACATAGAAAAAGACGCGGCGCTGGAACGCAGGTTCCAGACGATCATGGTAGAGCCGCCCAGCGTGGACGAGACTATAGAGATATTGAAAGGCCTGAGGGACAGGTATGAGGCGCATCACAAGGTGAAATTTACCGACGAGGCGTTAGTGGCCGCAGCCAAGCTCTCCGACCAGTATATATCCGGGCGTTACCTTCCCGATAAGGCGATAGACCTCATAGACGAAGCGGGTTCCCGCGCGCGCCTGAACGTAATGACCACGCCGCCGGACATCAAGGAAGTTGAGAAGGAGATGGACCAGATCCGGAAGGAAAAAGAGGCCGCGGTAAAAGGGCAGGATTTCGAGAAAGCTGCGAGCCTGCGAGATACGGAACGCGAGTTGAAGGGCAGGCTTGAGAAGGGCCGGAAGGAATGGTCGAAATCGAAGGCCGAGGCGTATCCGCAGGTCAGCGAGGAAGATATCGCCGAGATAGTCGCGAAATGGACGGGTATTCCGATCGTGAAACTCGAGGAGAAGGAGAGCGTAAAACTCCTTAAGATGGAAGAAGACCTCCATTCGCGCGTCATCGGGCAGGATGAGGCGATAAACGCGATAGCGAACGCGGTCAGGCGCTCGCGCGCCGGACTGAAGGACCCGAAGAGGCCGATAGGCTCGTTCGTATTCCTCGGCCCGACCGGCGTCGGCAAGACGCTTCTCGCGAAGGCGCTCGCCGGGTTCATGTTCGGCAACGAGGATGCGATAATACAGGTCGATATGTCCGAATATATGGAAAAATTCAATGTCTCGAGGCTGGTCGGCGCCCCTCCCGGGTATGTCGGGTATGAGGAGGGGGGACAGCTTACCGAGAAGGTCAGGCGCCGTCCGTATTCGGTCGTGCTGCTCGATGAGATCGAGAAGGCGCATCCGGACGTATTCAATATTCTTTTACAGGTCCTCGAGGAAGGCCGGCTTACCGATTCTTTCGGAAGGCGCGTAGATTTCAAGAACACGATAGTCATCATGACCTCAAACCTCGGCGCCGAGATGTTCAAGAAACAGGGCTCCCTCGGATTTAAGTCCGAGAAGGAGGAGATAACCTACCTGACGATGAAGACGAAACTTCTCGATGAGGTAAAGAGGACATTCAAGCCCGAGTTCCTTAACAGGGTTGACGATATAATAGTATTCAAGCCGCTTACCAAAGACGATCTCTATAAGATAGTGGAGCTGGAAGTCGCCGAAGTGAAGAACAGGCTCAAGGGCCAGCACGGCATAATTATCGACCTCAACAAAGACGCCATCGATTTCCTGATAGAAAAGGGGTTCGACCCCATATATGGCGCAAGGCCGATAAAGAGGACGATACAGAGATTTGTCGAAGATCCCCTTGCCGAGGAGATAATCTCCGGCAGGCTGCAGAAGGGAAGGACCGTCAAGGTAGGCGCGAAAGTAGACCATCTGACTTTTGAGTAAATCCCGTGGTAGAGGGTGTCCTCTACAACGGGATAAACCGGAGGCGGGGCTGACTTGAGACACAGACCGAGGCCGGCGTTAGTCATCCTGGGATTGACGGCGCTGGTCGTGCTCATATTTATAGACCTGCAAGGCAACTATTTTTTCAGGGAATTCAGGGCAAAGTCCCTCGCCATGATGAGGGAGAAGATAGGGCTTGACGGAGAGATAGGCAGCGTCGAGGGAGGCGTATTCAGGGGCATCATCCTCAAAGACGTCAAACTTTACGGCGCGGTCCACTCCCAGGCCAAGAAGGTCTTCTTCTCTGCGGCGGCCATCGACCTCAATTACCGGTTATGGGACATAGCCCTCGGCAGGTATGGCAAGCTCGATAAGATAACTTTCGTATCGCCGAAGATATATTTCTTCGGGGCGGAGAATAAACTGCCCAAGGTACCTAAGGTCTTCGAGCCGGCATGGAAAGAGATAGCCGTATCGATAAGGGACGGTTCTTTTTATAACTCCCAGGGTGAATCGGTCATATCGGAAGTGAACGGCAATTTCAAGCTGAGCGAACGCGGCATAGAATCGCAGAACGTGAGCGCCAATATCCTGGGGCAGAGGTTTACGGGAAGGGGCAACGTCGGTTTCCCGATAGACCGGTCGGCTGTAAAAATGGAAGGCTCGATAAAGGGCCAGGGCTATACGCTGAAAGCCCAACTCGACGGCGTCCTCGACAGGATATTAGTACGCGGCTCTTTTGATATATTAAATAAACTGAACCTGAATTTTGCGGGCAGCATAGCCAAGTCCGAAGGGGCCCTTGCCTTCAATGATTTCAGGTTCGGACCGAAAACGATAGTAAGCGGCGTCCTCCAGACGGCAGGAAAGGGTTTCTGCATGAACCTGTATCCGGCGGACGTGAGCGGGAACGCCACCGCATTGGGGGAGGTGAGCAGGTTCTGCATCACGGGGGACTTCGCGAAACTTCCTTATTTCACCTTGACCGTGAACACCAATCATATCAAGGCGATGGGCTTGGACCTCCTTTCGAATTATTACATGAGCGGCAAGCTTAATTATGACGCGAATAATAAGATTGAGTCAGTGACCGGCGATTTCAGCACTTCAGGTTCGGTGATAAACTACGATCCGGTAAGGGAAATAAAGGGCGCGTACGAATTCAAGAACAGTGTGATAAAGCTGAGCGGCGTAAATTATGGCGATGTCGTTTACGCGAACGGCTCCGTCGGCATAGGAGACAAGAGCGATCTCGACCTCCACTTTAAATTCAAAGGGGCCCAGCTCGGGGGCCTCACCGACCTCGCGATGGAGAAGGGGACGGTATCCGGGCTCGTGTTCGGTGATATGAATATCCGCGGCGGCATCGGTAAGGAGTTAAGCATGGACGGCCAGCTCGAGTTCAAGGATGGCAACATAGGCACAGTGCGATACAACTCCGCAAAGATAACATTGAGGGGCAAGAGTTATGCTCTTGAATTTATAGATTCAAAAGTCTATACTGGTGATCAGGTCCTTATGATCGAAGGTAAGATCGATCTGAGGGATATCGGGACGCAGCGGCTCTTTCGCAGCGTCCTGATAAAGGCGGACCAGAACACGGTCGTGTGGGCGGGTGCGAATACGATGAAAGCGGCGGCCGGGGAATCCCTGACAGGGGGGAGCGCGAGCGAACAATTCAAGGTCAACCTGAAGACTTACGAGTCCCAGCAGGGCAACCAGCTGCCGCGGCAGGATACGGCCGATGCGGAATATAAACTTGCGAACCAGGCAAATACTAAATTGAAGATGAAAGAGAACGAGGATTTCTTCGGGGTAGAGCACAAGGTGAGGTTCTGACGATATGAGCGCTTGGATAAGGATGCTGGGTGAAAGGTTCCTGAATTTTGTCCGTTATGCCGGCGGAGTATCCGTCCTCTTCGCGCGGACGATATTCTGGGTATTCGTGCCGCCTCTCAAGGGCAGGCAGGTCCTTGACCAGATGGTCAGGATCGGCGTCGACAGCCTGCCGATAGTATTTCTTACCAGCCTCTTTACCGGCATGGTCCTCGCCCTGCAGAGCGCTTACCAGATGCAGAAGATGGAGGCGAAGCTCTATATAGCGAGCCTCGTCGCGCTCTCTATCACGAGGGAATTAGGGCCTGTGCTGACCGCGCTTGTGGTCGCGGGTCGCGTCGGCGCCTCAATAGCCGCCGAACTCGGTACGATGAAGGTGACCGAGCAGATAGACGCGCTCGAGACCCTGGCGACGAACCCGATAAAATATCTCGTGGTGCCCAGGTTCATCGCGCTGTTTTTCATGCTGCCGCTGTTGACGATATACGCCGACATCGTCGGAATATTCGGCGGGTACATGATCGGCGTCTGGAGGCTGAATATACTCAGCAACCTTTATTGGGACATGACCTGGAGCCCGCTTCACATCAAAGATATAGTCACCGGCATCATCAAGGCCTTCGCTTTCGGCGTCATAATATGCATAGTGGCCTGCTACGAGGGTATGAGGGTCGAAGGGGGCGCCGAGGGAGTCGGCGCGGCGACGACGAAGGCGGTCGTCATCGCGTTCATACTCATAATCGCGGCCGACTGCCTCTTTACCGCGTTGTTCTATTTTGGGTTTTCATTTTAAATGATGGCTTGGGTCATGGAGCGAAGAGAGATGATCCAATGCCAGGATTTAATCCCCGAGGGGATTAACATATGATAGAACTGATCAATGTAAGCAAAGCGTTCGAGGACCATGTGGTCCTCGATAACATGAACCTCACGATACAGGACGGCGAGACGATCGTCATTATAGGCCGTTCCGGCATCGGCAAGAGCGTCACGCTCAAGCATATAATCGGCTTGATGAAGCCCGATTCCGGGCAGGTCATCGTCGACGGGCTGGACATAACCAGGCTCGACGCGAAAGGCCTTAACCAGCTGAGGACGAAATTCGGGATGCTCTTTCAGGGGGCGGCGCTTTTCGATTCGCTCAACGTGCGCGATAACGTGGCGTTCAATCTTATAGAGCATAGCAAGATGGACGATAAGGCCATAGACAAGAGAGTGGCCGAGTGCCTGGAGCTCGTCGGCTTGCGCGGTATTGAACTCTTGAGCCCGGCAGAACTCTCCGGCGGCATGAGGAAGCGCGTAGGCCTTGCCCGCGCTATATGCATGAACCCGAAGATAATCCTTTATGATGAGCCGACGACAGGCGTTGACCCGATAATGGCCGACGCGGTAAACGACCTCATCAAGGACCTGCAGGCGAAACTGAAGACCACGGCTGTAGCCGTCACGCACGACATGACCTCCGCCTATAAGATAGCGGACAGGATCGCGATGCTCTATAAGGGAAAGATCGTAGAGATCGGCACTCCGGACGAGATAAAGAACACCAAGAGCCCTATCGTAAGACAGTTCATAACGGGCGCGGCTATTGGGCCGATAACAGAGGACTCATGATGATAATTTTTCCTAGGAGGCTCAAATGAAGAGGATGGATCTGGAGTTCAAGGTCGGTATTTTCGTGGCGATAGGCATCGCCATCCTGATGTCCATGGTCTTTTCGCTGAAGGAGCTTAAACACGCCCAGCAGAACTATACGGTCAGGGTGCGTTTTGATTTTGCCAACGGCATCGAGGTCGCCGCTCCGGTAAGGGTGGCCGGCGTCCAAGTCGGCGAGGTGAAGAATATCGCGATCGCGGAGAATAAGGAAGCCAACAAGATGGCCGTCGACCTGTATATCGGGCTCGACAAGAAGATAAAGATTGAGAAGGACTCCGAAGCGTTCATAAACACTCTCGGCCTTATCGGGGAGAAGTACGTTGAGATCCTTCCCGGCGCCCCGGGAGGCGAGGTGTTGAAACCGGGTGACGTGCTGGTGGGCAGGGAGTCGGTGCCGATAGAGAAACTGACCGAGAAGGGCTACGAAATAGCGAGCGGCCTGGGCGATACGATAAAACATTTTAATAAACTTGTCGGCGACCCGGAGACACAGGCCGCGTTCAAGGCGACGATGCTAGACCTCAGGAAATTCATGGCGTCGGCGAACACAGTCATGGACAAGGTCAAGGGAGGGGAAGGGACCGTCGGGAAGCTTTTTATGGACCAGGGCCTGTATGACGAGTTGGAGGCCTTCGTGAAGGATCTTAAGGCTCACCCCTGGAAACTGCTTTCGAAGCCGAGGGGAGAGAAGTAGTAAAATAATAAAGGAAAGGAGGTGAGATAGAAAATGCCATTTACGATCGTGCGCGCTTTTTTTGTACTTCTTTGCGGCCTGATGGGTTTCGGGATGGGGGATCTCTTCAAGACCCTGTTCGGAGATTTCGCCCCATATATCGGGATAGGCCTGGGCGTATTGCTCGGCGTTTTTATAATAGTGCTCGAATTGACATCTAAGAGGGTCTCGGTAAAAGGCCTTTCGGCCGCGGTATTCGGGATAGTATTCGGTATATTGTTCGCGCGGCTTATAATAGAGGTATTCAAGCTGATGCATATGCCGGAGGACGTCAACGGCGTCCTCATAGTCATTTTCGCCTATCTAGGCATGGTCATGGCGTTAAGGGGCAAGGATGAGTTCAATATAATAATCCCTTACGTCAAATTGAGGAGGGAAGACCAGCGCGAGGAGATCATAGTCCTCGATACATCCGTAATCATAGACGGCAGGATCGCCGACATATGCCATACGAAGTTCATAGAAGGTAAATTAGTCATCCCGAGGTTCGTTCTTAAGGAACTGCAGCAGATAGCCGATTCGGCGGACCCGATCAAGAGGAACCGCGGCAGGCGCGGCCTCGATATGCTCAACAAGATACGCAAGTCCGGACATATGGAAGTCAAGATCCATGAGGAGGACCTTCCGGAGATCCGCGATGTCGACGCGAAACTCATTAAACTCGCGAAGATGCTCAACGCCAAGGTATTTACCAACGACTATAACCTTAACAAGATAGCAGAGCTTCAGGGCGTGTCGGTACTCAATATAAATGAGCTGGCCAACGCGCTGAAGCCCGTGGTCATACCGGGCGAATTGATGGAAGCGAAGATAGTGAAGGAAGGCAAGGAGTATAACCAGGCGGTCGCATATCTCGATGACGGTACGATGGTGGTCATCGATAACGCCAGGCAGCTGATAGGGCAGACGGTAAAGGTCATAGTCACGTCGGTCCTTCAGACGGCGGCGGGAAGGATGATATTCGCGAAAATGGAATCACAGCGATAGGAGGCCGAAAATGAAAGTAGCTGCGATAGTGGCAGCGGCGGGAAAAGGCGAACGGCTCAAGTCAAAGGTCCAGACGCCTTTTGTGGCGCTCGGGAAGGACCCGATATTACTGCATGCGTTGAGGGTCCTCGATAATTCCAACCTGGTCGGCGAGATAATCGTCGTTGCCCATCAGGCTGACCTCCCGAAGGCGCGGCTGCTTCTCAAAAAGGCCAAACTTAAGAAATTCAAGGAACTCGTCGCGGGCGGGAAGCGCCGTATGGATTCCGTCAAGAACGGGCTTTCCGCCGTCAGCGAGGACGTCGATTATGTAATAATACATGACGGCTGCAGGCCGTTCATAGACAATAAGATGATATCTTCTGCGCTCGGCGCGGCCGAGATCTTCGGCGCGGCTATCACCGGTATGCCGGTAAAGCCGACCATAAAAGAGGTGGAGAAGGGGAATTTTGTCGCGGCGACGCTCAAGAGGGAAACGCTGGTTGATGTCCAGACGCCGCAGGCCTTCAGGAAGGACCTCCTTTTGAGGGCTTACGATAAGGCCTTATCCGAAGGCGCCGAAACCGCGGACGCGACCGACGATTCGGCGCTGGTCGAGAGGATGGGCATAAAAGTGAAGGTCGTGGACGGCTCATACAGGAACATAAAGATAACGACACAGGAAGACTTAAGATACGCCAAGATGCTCATGGGTGAAAAATGAGAATAGGGCTCGGTTACGATATCCACAGGCTTGTCGAAGGGCGCAAGCTCTTCCTCGGCGGCGTTGAGATCCCTTACATAAAAGGCCTGGAAGGCTATTCCGACGCCGACGTCCTTTTGCACGCGATATGCGACGCGATATTGGGCGCCATGGGCAAGGACGATATCGGGATACATTTCCCGAATGACGACCCGAAGTTCAAAGGCATCAGCAGTCTCGAATTGCTGCACAAGGTCGCGGTGCTGGCGGAGGCGTCAGGTTTTAAGATAATAAACGTCGATTCGACGCTCATCCTGGAAGAGCCGAAGATCCTGCCTTTCAAGGCGAGGATGAAGAAGACGCTCGCCTCGGTGTTGGGGATAGATGAGGACCGGCTAAACATAAAGGCCACCACGCAGGAAGGCGTGGGCGCGATCGGCCGCGGGGAGGCGATAGCCGCTTACGCGGTAGCTTCTGTTGAGGAGATAAAATAGATGGAAGTATTGTTGATAGTGATACTGGCGGTCATCGCGGCTGCGGTGATCAAGTTTTGGCTCATTTCGATAATATTCAGGCAGGAGATCAAGGCGGTCTTCGAGCGGGACCCGGCCGCGAAGAGCGCATTTGAGGTGATACTGCTTTATTCCGGCCTGCACGCCATCATATATTACAGGATGTCGCACGCGATTTATAGCGCGGGCATACCCCTGCTCCCGAGGATGATATCGCAATACGCGAGGTTCATGACCGGCATAGAGATACATCCGGGCGCGACCATCGGCAAGGGCCTTTTTATAGACCATGGGATGGGGGTTGTTATCGGGGAGACGACGGTGATAGGCGATAACGTCACCCTTTACCAGGGCGTGACCCTCGGCGGCACCGGCAAGGAGAAAGGCAAGCGCCATCCTACGCTGGGCAATAATGTCGTAGTAGGCACAGGCGCGAAGGTGCTTGGAAATATAAAGATAGGCAACGATGTCCTGATAGGCGCCAATGCCGTCGTCATCAGGGACGTGCCGGCTGATTCGACGGTCGTGGGCGTCCCCGGAAGGATCGTAAAACAGGAAGGTAAGATAGTGCACGGCATAAGGCTCGACCATACGAATATGCCTGACCCGCTTGTGCAGGCCTTGCAGCACCTGCAGGACGAGATAGACAAGATAAACGCACATATAAAGAAGCACCACCAGGACCCTGAATAGATTTCATGCCCATCCTCATACATAACACCCTGACACGCAAACTCGAAGAGTTCAGGCCCATCAGGGCCGGCGAGGCTCGCATGTACGTCTGCGGCGTCACCGTCTACGATGAATGCCACCTCGGCCACGCCAGGAGCGCATTCATATTCGATTTCATCAGGAATTACCTCGGGTACCGCGGATATAAGGTGACATTCATAAAAAATATCACGGATGTCGACGACAAGATCATAAACAGGGCGCGCACCGAGATCGCGGATAAAAAATCGCAGCTTTTCGGTAAAGACCTCAACTGCGCGGTAAAAGAGGTCGCCCATCGCTATACGGAGAGTTTTTACGGGGACATGGGGTCCCTCGGCATCGCGAAAGCCGATAAGGAACCTAAGGCGACCGAGCACATAAAAGATATAATTAAAATGATAACCGCCCTTATCGATAAGGGCTGCGCGTATGCCTCGGGAGGGGACGTTTATTTCGACGTGAGGAAATTCGACGGTTACGGAAAGCTCTCGAACCAGGACAAGGACCAGATGCTGGAAGGGACCCGGGCTGATACATCCGAAAAGAAAAGAGACGCCCTCGATTTCGCATTGTGGAAGTCGGCGAAGGCGAACGAGCCGGAATGGGATTCCCCGTGGGGCAAGGGCAGGCCGGGCTGGCACATAGAATGCTCGGCGATGTCTACCAGATACCTGGGCGACAATTTCGATATCCACGGCGGCGGCCGCGACCTCATCTTCCCGCACCATGAGAATGAGGTTGCGCAGTCGGAATGCGCGACAGGCAAGCCATTCGCCAATTACTGGATACATAACGGACTTTTGACGATAAACGGCGAGAAGATGTCGAAGTCGCTCGGAAATTACGTTTCGATAAAGGACGTGCTCGCGCGTTACCCCTCGGACGTCCTGAAGATATTCTTCCTCGGGGCTCATTATTCTCACCCGATAGATTTCACGTGGGAGAAGATGGATGTTGCGAAGAGCGCCTATGAAAGATTTCTCGTCTTGTTCGACAAGGCGGAAAGGCGCTTAGCCGGAAAGAAGGCGGCCGCGGCGAAAAGCCACAAAGAGATAGACGGATTTAGGGCCGCGTTCGAGGCCGGCATGGATGATAATTTCAATACGCCGGCGGCGCTTGGCGCGCTCTTCGATCTGGTCAATGCCGGCAACAAAATACTTGATAGAAATGAAGACGCTTCTGTGATAAAATATCTTGAATCCACCCTTCGGGAGCTGGGCGGTATCCTCGGCCTCAGCTTTAAGAACGCGTCAAACGGCATGTCGGATAACGAGATACAAGAATTGGTCGACGCCCGCATCGACGCGAAAAAAAAGAAAGATTTCAAGGAATCCGACAGGATAAGGGAAGAGTTGGGCCGGAAAGGCATCATCCTGGAAGACGATAAAGAGAAGACTTACTGGAGGCGCAAGATATAAATGGCACTTAAGGCGCGCACAAAAGAGACGCTTGCGGCGTATCTATTCCTCTCACCGAATCTGATCGGGTTCATGATATTTACTTTCCTGCCGGTTTTCGCGTCCCTGCTCTTGAGTTTCTACAAATGGGATATAACAACGACGCCTAAGTTCGTCGGCGTGCATAATTTCATCGACCTGCTCGGCTTCCATTCCGAGGGCGGCAGGCTTATCGTAAACGACCCCAAATTCTGGCAATATCTCTGGAACACCGCATTCATGATGTTCTCGATCCCGATATGCATGATGGCATCTTTGGGGCTGGCGATCGCGCTCAACCGCAAGGTAAAAGGCGAGTCAGTCTTCAGGACGCTCTTCTTCCTGCCTTCGATATGCCCGGGCGTGGCCGTAGCCATACTCTGGCTGTGGATATTCAATCCCGATTACGGGATGCTCAATAACATAATCTACTGGATAGGCAAGTTCCTCGGCTTCAATATACCCGGCCCGTTATGGCTTAATTCTCTGGGTTGGGCGAAGCCTTCTTTGATGCTCATGAATTTCTGGATCTCGATAGGCGGAATGAATATGATCCTTTATCTCGCCGCCTTACAGGGGATACCGAGAGATTTCTACGAGGCGGCCGAGATAGACGGCGCGAACGGCTGGCAGAAGTTCTGGGCGATAACCTGGCCCCAGATAAGCCCGACTACGTTCTTTATATTTTTAATGAGCATAATCGGAGGGTTCCAGGGTGGTTTCATGCAGGCGTATATAATGACCGGCGGCGGCCCGGGCGGGGCGACGACCACTATAGAATATTACATATTCAATAACCTTTATACCTGGCAGAACGTCGGTTATGCCTCGGCGATCGCATGGTCACTGTTCGTTGTGATATTCCTCTTTTCGCTCGTTAATTGGAGATACGGCGGTAAACTTATCCATTATTAGGGGACGGATAATATGGCAGAAAAAAAGATAAGACATAAAAACGCGCTAGGTTCTAAGGAGAAAAGGCTGCAACTTTTTGCCTATGCGGTACTGGTCATCGGCGCCGTTTCGATGATACTGCCTTTCCTCTGGATGGCGACGACTTCGCTTAAGACGTTGGACGCGATATTCATCCAGCCCAAGAACTGGATACAGATGTTCGTTCCCACGATGTTCAAATGGGAGAACTACGCCGAGGCTTTTAAGGTGGTGCCGTTCGCGAAGTTCTACCTGAACTCCATAATGGTCGGCCTCGCCGTAACGGCCGGGACGGTTTTCACGAGCGCCATGGCGGCCTACGCGTTCTCGCGCCTTACTTTCCCGGGCAGGGACAAGCTATTCTTCGCGTACCTGGCGACGACAATGATCCCGGGAACGGTCACCATCATCCCCGTCTACGTCTTGATGAGGCTTTTCGGTTGGGTCGATACGTATAAGGCGTTGATCATCCCGATGATATTTTCCGCTTGGGGGACGTTCATGCTCAGGCAGTTCTTTATGACATTACCGAAGGAACTCGAGGACGCGGCTAAGATAGACGGATGCGGTTTCTTCCGTATATTCTGGACGATAATATTGCCCCTCTCGAAACCGGCCCTTGCGACGTTGACCGTATTTACATTTATGGGTAACTGGTCGAGTTTCATGTGGCCCCTGCTGGTCACCAACAGCGAGACCATGAGGACGCTGCCGATAGGCCTGGAATCGTTCAAGACGCAATACTCGACCGACTGGCATCTCCTGATGGCGGGTTCGGTCATGGCTATGCTGCCCATCGTCATAATATTCATCTTTACCCAGCGTTTCTTCGTAGAATCTCTCAAGCTCACCGGCGTAAAAGGATAGCATATGTCGCGCGGAAGGTTCATCACGATCGAGGGGCCGGAAGGGTCGGGAAAATCTACGCATTCACGCCTGCTTTGCCTCCATCTGAAAAAAAAAGGCTTTAAGGTATTGCATGCGCGTGAGCCCGGCAGCACTAAGATAGGCGAGGCGATCCGCAAGATCCTGCTCGACAAAAATAACAAAAGGATGTCCGGCGCGTGCGAACTTTTCCTATTTCTTGCGGCACGCGCGCAGGTCGTCGACGAGATAATAAGGCCTGCGCTGGCCAAGGGATATATAGTGGTCTGCGACAGGTTCCATGACGCGACGGTCGCGTATCAGGGTTACGGCGCCGGCCTCGACCTTAAATTGATAGATTCGATGGGAAAATTTGCGACAGGCGGGCTTAAGCCCGACCTTACGTTATTGCTCGACGTGGAGACCGGGGCAGGGTTGAAACGCGGGGGCATAAAGGACAGGATGGAGATAAAACCCGTCCTTTTCCACAAAAGGGTCAGGAACGGTTACCTGAAGATAGCGAAAAAGGAACCGCGCCGGATAAAGGTGATCCGGACGACCGACGCGCCGGTCGTCGCGGTCCGGGATAAAATAAGAAGAGCCGTATCGGATGTCATTTAATAAGGTCATAGGGCAGGAGCATGCCGCAGGTCTTTTAAAAAAAGCGATAGAGGAGAAACGCCTCGCGCACGCGTATCTCTTTATCGGGCCGGAAGGCGTTGGCAAGTCGCTTCTCGCGAAGGTCTTCGCCAAGGCGCTCAATTGCGAAAAGGGCGCCGCCGATCCGTGCGGGGAGTGTATCTCCTGCAAAAAGATAGAAGGCAATATCCATCCCGACGTCGTAATCCTCTCGCCGGAAGGGAAATCGTCGCAGATAGGCATAGACGCGATCCGCAAGATAGGCGCGACGATGTCGCTAAAACCTTATGAGGGGCGGACGAAGGTCTTCATGATCGACGGCGCGGATAAGATGACCGAGGAAGCCGCGAACTCGTTATTGAAGACCCTCGAGGAGCCGCCGAAGGACACGGTCCTCGTGCTGCTTGCCTCGAACATGTTCAAGCTGCAGCCGACGATAGTGTCGCGGTGCCAGAAGGTGCTCTTCCATCCTCTTGGCGAGCGCGCGATAATGAAAGAGCTCATAGAAAGATACGGGCTCGACGAGAAGAAGGCGGCCTGCGTATCGAGATTTTCCGAAGGGCGGCTCGGCAGGGCGATAGAGGTCCTCGAGGGCGAGGCGCTGGCCAAGAGGAACAAGGTAGTAGACGAATTTTTGACGCCGAAACAGTTCGGCTATGAGGATACATGGTTGTACGGCGAGCCGCGCGAGAAGATAAACGAGACATTGAACGCGCTGGCCGTATATTTCAGGGACCTGCTGGTCTTCAGTCTCTCGAAAGACCAGGGCCTGCTCGTCAACCTCGACAGGGCCGCGGATATATCGCGCGATGCCGCCAGATATCCCGCAGAGAGGCTCGAGAGGATAATCGAGATAATCGCTGACACGCAGGAGCAGATAAAGAGGAACGCCAACATTAAGATCGCGCTCGCCTGCATGCGGATTAACATAACTTAGGGGATATAAAATGTTCGAAGTCGTGCAGATCAGGTTAAGGGAAGGCGGCAAGACGTCGTATTTCGAGCTCGGGAACACGAAACCGAAGATCGGCGACGTCGTCATCGTCGACGCGGACAGGGGAGTCGATTACGGGGAGGCGATATCCGGGGTGGAATCCATCTCGCAGATCACCGGGGAAGAGCCGCTTCGCAAGATATTAAGGATCGCCACTGCCGGCGACCTCGACCAGATAAAAAAGAACCGTGAGAAGACGAAAGAGGCCTTCGTCACCTGCCAGAAGAAGATAATCGAGCACGGGCTTAAGATGAAGCTCATAGACGCCGAATACACGTTCGACAGGTCGAAGCTCCTCTTTTATTTCACGGCCGAGGGGCGCGTCGATTTCAGGGAACTCGTAAAAGACCTCGCGCGCATATTCAAGGCGCGCATTGAGCTTAAGCAGATAGGCGTGCGCGATGAGGCGCGGCTCCTGGGCGGGTTCGGCCCGTGCGGAAAGTGTCTCTGCTGCGCGACTTTCCTCAAGGATTTCGAGCCGGTCACGATAAAGATGGCCAAGGAACAGAACCTCCCGCTAAACCCCGCTAAGATCTCCGGCGTATGCGGCCGGTTGATGTGCTGCCTCGGATACGAGCATAAATTATACGTTGAATTGTTGAAGGGTTTGCCGAAGGAAGGCGAAAAAGTGAGCCTTGAAGGATGCTCGGGCAAGGTCGTCTCGGTGAACGCGCTCAAGCGCTCAATAACCGTCGATTGCGGCGAGGGGAAGTTCGTCGAGCTCGGCTGCAAATGCCCCAAGGGCTGCGAAATGCACCATAACCAGAGAAAATGAAAAAGTTTTACGTCACCACAGCCATATATTACGTAAACGCGAAACCGCATATAGGCCACTGTTCTGAAAGCATCTCCGCCGACGCGTTGGCGCGTTATCACCGGTTAAAAGGGGAAGATGTGTTCTTCCTGACCGGCACAGATGAACACGGCCAGAAAGTCGCGAAGGCCGCGTTTGAGGCGGGCAAGACGCCGAAGGAGTTCGTCGATTCGGTCGTTAAGCCCTCCCTCGAATTGTGGAAACTCCTCGCCATCTCCTACGATGATTTCATAAGGACTACCGACGAACGCCACGCGGAAGTCGTTACATTCCTGCTCAATGATCTCCATAAAAAAGGCGAGCTTTACGAGTCCGAATACAAGGGATGGTATTGCAGCTCGTGCGAGGCGTTCTGGCCGAAGAACCAGCTCGAGGGGAATACCTGCCCGGAATGCAAGCGACAGCTCGAGGAGATCTCCGAGACGAACTGGTTCTTTAAGTTGTCAAAATACCAGGATTGGCTTGTAAAGTATATCAACGAGCACCCGGATTTCATAAAACCCGGGTCGAGGCGGAATGAGATACTGAGCTTCCTCTCCCAGCCGCTCCAGGACCTATGCATCTCGCGCCCGAAGTCGAGGCTCGAGTGGGGCATCACGTTGCCTTTTTCTAAAGACCATGTCGCCTATGTCTGGTTCGACGCGCTCGTCAATTACATATCGGGTATAGGATATCTTAAGGATAAACAAAAATTCAACAAGTTCTGGCCCGCGGATGTCCATATAGTAGGCAAGGATATAATAAGGTTCCATGCGGTCTATTGGCCGATAATGCTCCGCGCGGCCGGCATCGAGCTCCCGAATACGGTCTTCGCCCATGGTTTCTGGCTTATCGGCAAGGACGCGGAAAAGATGTCCAAATCGAAGGGCAACGTCGTAGACCCGTTCGAGCTCATCAACAAATACGGCCCGGACCCATTAAGGTATTTTCTTTTGAGGGAAGTGACGTACGGCCTGGACGGGGTATATTCCGAGGCCGCGCTCGTAAGCAGGCTCAATACCGACCTTGCTAATGACATCGGCAACCTCCTGAATAGGACATTGACGATGATCGAGAAATATTACGGGGGCATAATCCCTGCTCCGGCAGGGACGTCGCTGCGCTCCGAAGATACCATGGACGATGAATTAAAGGCGCTCGCGGGCGGACTTGCGGAAAAAATAGACGCCGCGATGGCGGAACTCGATTTCGCGGGCGCTTTAGCTTCGATATGGGAGCTCATAAACAGGGCGAATAAATATATAGAGGTCCAGGCGCCGTGGACGCTCGATAAACAGGGCAAGAAAGACCGGTTGAGCGACGTCATCTATAATCTGGCGGAAATACTCAGGACGGTGACTATCGCCGTCTCGCCATTCATACCCGCCTCGGCTGAGAAGATGTGGGAGCAGATCGGCATGACGGAGCCGCTTTCCGGAACGCGTTTTCCTGATATAGGTAAATGGGGCCTCGTTAAGCCGGGCACGCAGATAAAGAAAGGCGCCCCGCTCTTCCCCCGCATCGATACTAAGGCGAAATGATGCGTCCCTTCGGCTTCGCTCAGGGTAAACTTGTCGATACCCATTGCCATCTGGATTTCCCGGAGTTCGATTCGGACAGGGAAGAGGTCATAAATAGGGCGAAAGCCGCCGGCATAGAAAATATAATAAATGTCGCGAGCAGCTTCGACGGCTCAAAGAGGTCGGTCGCGCTCGCGAATAAATATGGTTGCGTTTACGCCTCAGTCGGCATCCATCCGCACGACGCGAAGGAACTGGATGCGTCCTCGTTTTCCGCGATCAAAGACCTCGCCAAGGATAAAAAGGTAGTAGCTATAGGCGAAGTAGGCCTCGACTATTACAGGAACCTATCGCCTGCCGGGCTGCAGCAGGCGGCATTCAAGAAATTCCTCCACCTCGCAGAAGAGACTGGCCTGCCGCTCATAATCCACTGCCGCGAAGCGCGCGAGGACCTCCTGAAGATAATAAAAAAAGAGATCTCCGCCCCCGTAAAGGGGGTCGTCCACTGTTTTCCCCCCGATGAGGAGCTCCTTAACAGCGTTCTCGACCTCGGGATGTACGTCTCGTTCACAGGCAACCTCACTTTCAAAAACGCCGCAAAATCGCGCGAAATGGTAAAAGCCCTGGTCCCGATGGACAGGATATTGGTCGAGACCGACGCGCCGTACCTTGCGCCGGAAGGGATGCGCGGCAAGAGGAACGAGCCGTCCTATATGGTAAAAGTAGTGGAGCAGATAGCGGAATTGAAAGGGATCGCCCCGGAAGACGTGGCCAGAGCCACGACCGTTAACTGCGCGCGGCTTTTCGGGGTCGGCGCCGCGCCGGAATCGGCCGTTACGTATAAAATAAGGGACTCCTTGTATATTAACCTCACCAACAGGTGCACCAGTGACTGCGAATTCTGCGTAACCAAGACGACGGATTTCGTGATGGGGCATAACCTGCGCCTTAAAGGCGAACCGTCGGCAAAAGAGATAATAGAGGAGATCGGCGACCCGTCCGTATACGACGAGATTGTATTCTGCGGATACGGCGAACCCACTTTGCGGCTCGATTGCATGGTTGAGGTCGCGAAGGCCCTTAAGAAAAAAGGGGCCAAGATCCGCCTTACGACGAACGGCCACGGGAACCTGATAAATAAAAGGCGCATCGTCGACGACCTGGTCGGCCTTATAGACCGCGTGAGCGTGAGCCTCAACGCCCCGGACAAAGAGGTCTATGATAAGGTCTGCAGGCCGGCGTTCGGGCCGGGGACTTTCGGCGAGGTAAAGAAGTTCATCGCCGAGTGCAGGGAGAAACTGCCTGAGGTCGAGGTTACCTGCGTCGATTGCGAAGGCGTAGATATGAAGGAATGTGAGAGGGTCGCGGCCGGGGAATTAAAGGTCAAGTTCAGGCCGAGGAGGCTCAATGTCGTGGGATAAAATAAGGAAATTCGCGGGCGAGAACCGGATCTATCTCCTCATGCTCGCTTTCATAATAGCGACCGAGATATTCCTGGTCGTGTCGCCTATGTCCGAGAAGAAGGAGAAACTGACCGAGAAGAAGAAATCGCACATGACGCTTTCGCCTCAAGAGGTCCTCGCGCAGGAGGATAGGATAAAGGAACTGCTCGCGCACAACAGCCTGCTCGGGTTCACGGTCACGGCCAGCACATTCTTAAGTGCCGTCGCGCTTTTGGCCGGCCTTATCATCGGCATGAACTGCATCGCCCGCAAACTTAACGGCCGTGACATCATGGCCGCTTACGGCTCCCCGCCGGAGGCGCCTTGGAAGTTCATCGATGTCTTGAGGGTGATAATCGCGTTCTATTTCTTCGTTTATACGCTCCAATGGATAGAGGCCGATATATTGAACCTGATGAAGGTTAAGAACCCCAACGAGGTGCTTTTTGACGTGCTTAACGCGACCCTGATGGACGTCATCGGCCTCGTTATAGTCCTGTATTTCGCGGTAAAAAAATTCAAGAGTGGCCTGGCCGGGCTCGGGCTCACCGTTAAGAACATAGCGAGGAACATGAGGATCGCCATCGGCGGATATCTTACGATCATCCCGGTCCTGGCTATCATAATGATCCTGGTATTCATCGGCATCAGGGTATTCAGTTATGAACCGCCGGAGACGAAGGCGCTCGAGATACTCTACGAGGCGAAGGGTACGAAGCTCCTCCTCATACTTACGGCGCTAGTTACTATCATAGGGCCGATCACCGAGGAGTTATTCTTCAGGGGTTTCGCGTATCCGGTATTCAGGAAGAAGATGGGGGTGAGGAACGCGATATTGCTAGTCTCGTTCATCTTCGCGATGCTTCACATGAATATCGTCTCGTTCTTTCCGATACTCGCGCTCGGTATCCTGCTGGCGTATCTTTACGAGAAGACCGGCTCTATAGTCCCATCGATAGCGGTGCATATAATCCATAACTCGGCCGTGATATTTTTCGTGTTCCTTTATAAACTGATAGCGCTCCCTAAATAGATGATGAACCCAAAGGTCTCGATAGTAAGATCGGATTCGTACGATCCCGGCAAAGTCTATGCCGCCGTCAAAAAAGCGGTGGATTTGCTCGGCGGCATCTCTTCGTTCGTAGGGTTCGGCGAGACTATACTCTTAAAGCCCAACGTACTTTCAGCGAAGCCCCCGGAATCAGGCGTCGACACGCATCCTGAGATGATACGCGCGGTCGCGAGGCTCGTAAGGGAAGCCGGGGCAAAAGTGATAGTCGGGGATTCCCCCGGGGGGGTATATTTCAAGGACGCGGGCTCGACATACGAGGCCGCGGGGATAAAGAAGGTTTGCGATGAGGAGAAGATAGAGCTCGTCGATTTTGACAGGGCAAAAAACGTCCGCGGGATGCCGATAACGGAATGGGCTTTCGCCGTCGACGGGATAATATCCCTGCCGAAGATGAAGACGCACGGCCTCACGACGATAACCGGGGCTGTCAAGAATTCTTACGGGCTCGCGATCGGCCTTTACAAGGCGCAGTGCCATTTCAAGGCGCCGCGGCCGGAAGCATTCTGTAGATATGTAGTAGACGTGTTCGAAACGGCCAAACCGCGGCTCGCTATAATGGACGGCATAACGGCGATGGAAGGCGACGGGCCCGCCGCCGGAAATTTAAGGGATGCAGGGCTTATCATAGCCGGCAGCGACTGCGTGGCGATCGATTCGGTGTTTGCGAAGCTTATAGGCATCGAACCGCTTAAAGTCGAGATAACGGCCGAGGCATACAGGAGGGGACTGGGCGAGGCGGATATCTCAAAAATAGAGATCGTCGGTGAGACCATAGACGCGTCCAGGCAGAAGAATTTTAAACTTCCCAAGACGTCTGTCTTAACGAAGTTGCCCGAACCGCTCCTAAAGCTTATAATGAAGGGGATAAAGTTCCTGCCGAGGATAGATGATAATTTATGCAAGGGCTGCCTCGTCTGTGAGAAGAGCTGCCCGGCCGCGGCGATAGAGATAGATAGGGTGCGATCGCGCATCGACTATTCGAAGTGCGTAAGGTGTTTTTGCTGCATGGAACTTTGTCCGCACAAGGCGATACATATCAAACGTAGCCTGCTTGCCAGGCTTATAGGATAAAATAATGGCTATCCAGACGATCAGATGGGACAAGGGCGCGATAAAGATAATAGACCAGACCCTGCTCCCGAATAAGCTCGTATACCTGAAGTTCCGCGACGTAAAGGATTTCTGGCACGCGATAAAAAAATTGCAGGTGCGCGGAGCGCCGGCCCTGGGCGTGGCCGCCGCCTACGGGGCTTACCTGGGGATCCAGAGATCGAGGGCCAAAGATTATAACGGATTTATCCGCGAACTGGACCGTGTCATAAAATTCATCGGCTCGGCGAGGCCGACCGCGGTGAATCTTTTCTGGGGCCTCGACAGGATCCGCGCCGCCGCCGTGAAAAATAAGAAAAAACCTGTCCCGGAGATAAAGAAAGCGCTGCTTTCCGAGGCGCACAAAATTTACGAAGAGGACAGGGCGATATGCAGGAAGATGGCCGGGTACGGTGCGCGGCTCATTAAAAACGGCGATGTCATATTGACGCACTGCAACGCCGGAGCGCTCGCGACGGCCGATTACGGCACCGCGCTCGGCGTAATTTACATGGCTAAGGAACAGGGCAAGCGCGTAAAGGTATATGCCGATGAGACACGGCCTCTTTTGCAGGGCGCTCGCCTTACCACCTGGGAGTTGATGCGCGAAGGTATAGATGTGACGCTCATCTGCGATAATATGGCCGCCCATGTCATGAGCCTGGGCAAGGTGACGAAAGTCATCGTAGGCGCGGACAGGATAACGCGTAACGGCGACGCGGCGAACAAGATAGGCACTTACGGCGTCGCGGTCCTGGCGAAATACCACAAGATACCTTTTTATGTAGTCGCGCCGGTCTCGACGATAGATTTCAACCTGCCATACGGCAGGTTGATCCCGATCGAAGAGAGGCATGGAGACGAGATCACGACTATCCGCGGGAATCTCCTCGCCCCGAAAGGGGTAAAGACGTATTGCCCGGCTTTCGACGTAACGCCGGCGGCGCTAATCACCGCGATAGTCACGGAAAAAGGGATTTTTAAACCTGATGAAATTAAAAAAATTAGGTGAGACAGGGCTCATAGAGCGGCTCGCGAGGAATTTTAAGGCGGGCAAAGATATCGTCCGGGGCATCGGCGACGATTGCGCCGTGATACGCATATCGAAGAAAAAATACCTGCTCGTCACGATCGACATGCTCCTTGAGGATGTCGATTTTAAGTTAAAGGACGCGACGGCTTTCCAGATCGGCTGGAAGTCGCTCGCCTGCGGGTTAAGCGATATCGCCTCAATGGGCGGCACTGCGAAATACGCGGTCGCCTCTTTAGGGCTCCCGAAAAAGCTGAGCGTCGAATTTGTAGATGAGATATACCGCGGGATAAAGGCTCTTGCCAAAAGATTCGACGTCGAGATAGTCGGCGGCGATACGAATTCTTCCCGCAAACTCGTCATAGATGTCGCTGTCCTCGGGTTCGTAGAGCCAGATAAAGCCGCGTTCAGGAGCGGCGCGAGGCCCGGCGATATAATTTGCGTAACAGGCGCGCTCGGCGGCTCATATAAAAGCAAGAGGCATCTTGTTTTTACGCCGCGCCTTAAAGAAGCCCGGTACCTGGTAAATAATTTCAAGATAACCTCGATGATAGATATTTCTGACGGGCTTTCGACCGAATTAAACCATATCGCGAAGGCGAGCGGGGTAGGCGCCTGTGTATACGAGGAACTGATACCGGTCGCAAAGGGCGCCAGGGGCGTGAACGCGGCGTTGAATGAAGGCGAGGATTTTGAGCTGTTATTCACGATGCCGCTGGACGAGGCCCGCAGGCTCGCCCGGAAGAACATGGAATTGAACGGCGTGAGAATATCTCAGATCGGCGAGATACTCGATAAAAAGATCGGCGTGAAGATAATAGCTCCTAACGGAACGACGAAAGAACTGAAGCCAAAAGGATTTTCTCATTTTTAAATGACATTCACGACAGCGAACGCTGAAGAGACGATAAAATTAGGGGAGAAGATAGCCAGGCGGTTAAAGCCCGGCGACCTCGTCGCGCTCTCAGGCGAACTGGGCGCGGGCAAGACCACCCTCGTCAAGGGTATAGCCAAGGGCCTCGGCGTAAAGAATTACAGGTACGTCAACAGCCCGTCATTCGTCCTCGTCAAAGAATATAAAGGGAAGATCCCGCTCTTCCATTTCGATATCTACCGGCTCAACAATTTAAAGGACATCGAGGATATCGGCTATGAGGATTACCTCGCACGCGACGGCGTTGTCGTCATCGAATGGTCGGGTAAGATGGCGCGCATACTGCCGAAGAAGCGTTTAAATGTCGCTTTGAAGATAAAAAGTCCCGGCAAGCGGACGATCGCCATAAAGGAATCATGAAAATACTTGCGTTAGACACCACATCAAAATATCTCTCTCTCGCGATAACCGAGGGCGATAAGGTCATAGCGACTTTCCACAGAGTGATGGACCAGCGGCAGTGCGAACAGCTTTTGCCGCAGATAGACAAACTCCTGAAAAAGGCCAATCTGAAGTTAAAAAATATAGACTGCATTGCGTTCTCAAAAGGTCCGGGGTCGCTGACCGCACTACGCATCGGCGCGGCGACGGTGAAAGGGTTTGCGCTCGGGGCAAAGATAAAAATTGTCGGGATACCGACGCTCGACGCGCTCGCGTATAATATAAAAGAAGAAGGTAAGCTGATAGTTCCGGTCATCGACGCGCGCCGCGGCAACGTTTACGCATCGGCATATTCCTTCAAAAAAGGGAAGCTGCGCCGGATCTTAAAATACTCGGTCGCTCCTGTCGCCGAATTGCTGAAGTCGGTCAAGGGCGACGCAGTCTTTTTGGGCGACGGGCTGGTAGCTTACAGGAAAACGATCGAGGATAATTTTAAGTTTAATGCCGGGTTCGCCCCGGAGAAGCTCTGGTATCCCAGCGCGGCGACAGTCGCACGTCTCGGTCATGTGCTGGCAAAAAACAAAAAATTTGAAGAGGTAGATAAATTTGTCCCGATGTATTTATATCCGAAAGATGTCCAAGTAAGGAACCTTATAAAATGAGCCCTGTAAACGCGCGCAAGATAGTTCCTAGCCCTGCAAAAGGCAGGACAAGCCCTGCGAAAAGCAGGACTAGCCCTGCAAAAGGCAGGACAAGCCCTGCGAAAAGCAGGACAAGCAGGCCGACATGGACAGAGATAGACCTCGACGCCATCGCCCATAATTATCACGCGATAAAGGCGCGCCTCACGAAAGACACGAATATCCTCGCCGTCGTGAAGGCGAACGCGTACGGTTACGGGATGATAGAGGTCGCGCGCCGGCTGCAAAAAGAGAGGGTCCCGTACTTGGGGGTAGCGTGTGTCGACGAAGGCGTTATACTCCGACGCTCAGGGGTACGCACCCCGATACTCGTCCTTTCGTCGGTCCTTCCGGAAGAAGCGGAGTCCGCGCTCTATTATGACCTGACGCTTACCGTATGCGATAAGATCCTCGCCGCGGCCATAGACAAAGCGGCGCGCAGCCTCAGGAAACACGCGCTCATCCATGTGAAAGTCGATACAGGCATGGGCAGGCTGGGTGTGTGGCATGAAGAGGCCGGCCGCCTTATTAAAGACCTCATGAGTTTCAAGAATATAGCTATCGAAGGGATATTTACGCATTTCGCGAGCGCGGACGAGGAGGATGTCCGCTATACCGCCGCCCAGATAGAGAATTTTAAGCGGCTCGCCACCGAGATGGAGATAAGCGGCATCGAGATACAGTATGTGCACGCTGCGAACTCTGCCGGCGCTATGCTGTATAAAGATTCCCACTTCAATATGGTGCGGCCGGGGCTTATGCTTTACGGCCTCTACCCGAACAAGCATCTGGTGAGAGCCGTGAAGTTAAAACCGGCCCTTGCGCTTAAGACGAGGATTATATATCTCAAGAAGACGCCGCCGGGCAGGTTTATCAGCTATGGCAGGACGCACATGACGGACAGGGAGACGGTTATCGCCACGCTCCCGATAGGGTATGCCGACGGGCTCAACCGGCACCTCTCGAACAAGGGGGAAGTGCTCGTGCGCGGATGGCGCGCGCCGATAGTCGGACGCATCTGCATGGACCACACGATGGTAGACGTCGGAGGGATAAAAGGCGCGAAGGTCGGCGATGAGGTCACAATTATCGGGTCCCAAAAAGGCGAGACTATCACCGTAGAGGATATAGCCGAGCTTCTCGATACCATCCCTTACGAAGTAGTCTGCTGGATATCAGCCAGGGTGCCGCGCGTTTATAAATAAACATTCGAAAGAAGATCCCTTTTATGGAAAATACCGCAGTTTCCGATCTTATCCCCGAGGTGCGTATCCGACGGCAATCCGTCTATTATTATATAGCCATGATCTTATGGCCGGCCTATCTTTTCTTGCTTCCAGCGGTATTTATGCGCATCGGCTGGTGGGTGATCTTTTATTTGATCTTCCCCGGGCTGTACCTTTTTACCTGGGTGGGGTACCTTATGCATGAAAGCTGGCATAAATATGTCCCGAACGTGGATAGTCATTTTTTCTATAATATCTTTGCGCTCATGATCCTGTCGGATCCTCAGCTTTACCATATGAGCCATGGATCGCATCATGCGCAAGTGAATACGTATGACGACGCGGAATTCCATCCGCTGGGAGAGGTCAGATCAAGGGGCATGCGGATAATATATCACTGGCTGGAAGTCGTGTTCGGGGTCGCTTTCTTGTTCGCGGCGGCCAGCCTGACGGTACCCCGGGACCCGCGTTTTGCCAAAAGATACCGGTTTTGGAAACTACCCTTATCGGTTTTATCGTGGGTGATCTTTTTTGTCGGTCTTGGATATCTGTCCCATCTTGTTTTTGGCGCCGCCTTGCGGCAAGTGTTCCTGTTATATTTCCTGAGTTTCTGGCTCGGTTCATTTTTCCTGCATCAATCGCAGCTTATAGAGCACGGGAACCTGATCGTTGAAGGGACATTTCAACAGCGCAATGTCCGGACGCGGAACTTGAAGCCGGCCGGGATGGCGGAAAAGGTTTTCCTGTTCTTGACGCACGGCGATTCGCGCGAACATGTCCTGCATCATACGTTGACGGCCGTCTATACCCGTCCGTTCCCGGGGACGGTTCCTTTGCCGGAAGGGACGGTATCGATCACTATGGGTGATTATTGCCAGCTTTTATGGCGCATGTTGGTCGGGAAAGTAGATAAAGAGCAATTTCGGTGAAATAATTATGGTGACAAGCTCAAGCTAAAAATGGATAATTTCCGTAAATATGGTGATCCGCCGTTTAGGATAGCCGTGGTCCATGGCGGGCCCGGAGGGGCCGGAGAGGTCGCGCCGGTTGCGCGCGAACTCTCATCGGAATATGGTGTCCTCGAGCCGCTCCAGACAGCCGTTTCGGTCAACGGGCAGGTCGAAGAATTGAAAGCTGTCCTGGAGAAAGAAGCGGAACTTCCCGTTGTGTTAATAGGCCATTCGTGGGGAGCGTGGCTCAGTCTTATTCTTGCGGTGAAACATCCCGCGTTGGTAAAAAAGCTTATTCTCGTCGGAAGCGGGCCGTTCGAAGAGAAATACGCCGCCGAGATATCAAGGGCCAGGCTTGACCGCATGGATAAGGAAACAGTGCCTGACGCCTATGACCCGATCGAAGGTAAACCTGAACCGATCGATTATAAAGGCGATATATTTAACAGCGTATGGAAGGAAGCTGAGGAGTTAAGAAGCAGCGGAAAACTGCTCGAGTTCGTGAAAGATATTAAATGTCCTGTTGTCGCTATTCATGGAGATTATGATCCCCATCCCGCGGAAGGCGTCCAAAAGCCGCTATCGGCCATTCTTAAGGACTTCCGGTTTATCCTCCTTGATCACTGCGGCCATAAGCCGTGGATAGAAAAGGATGCGAGGGAGAAATTTTTCGAGCTCATAAGGAATGAGTTGTCATAAGTAAGGAAATCATATGAAATATCTTAAATATCTCGTTATAACCGCAGTAATAGTCCTGGCGGCCGCCGCGGTTTGCCATTTTACCGGGACAAATAACGCCAATATGCCGGCTGTCCGGCTTGTGCCGGGTGACATAATATGGAAATCCGACCCCAAACTGCACGGCCTGCAGACCGCGGTCCTCGCAGGGGACCCAAGCATCGCGGCGCCATACACCCAGCGCATCAGGATACCCGCAAATACCATATTGAAACCCCATTCTCATCCGAACAAGGCAAGGATGGTCACCGTCCTATCCGGGACATTCTATTATGCCTACGGCGATAAGTTCGACGAGTCGAAGCTGAAGGAACTTCCTCCCGGGAGTTTCTTCACGGAGCCGAGCGGGATGTCGCACTACGCGATGACCAAGAACCAGGAAGTGATCCTCCAGCTAAACGCTATCGGGCCTGACGGCACGAGTTACGTCAAATAATTTTTTGAAAGAAAATCCCGCCATTTTGCGTCTATTTAACTAAAGGAGTGATATCTGGCTCGAACCGACAATAGGGCCCCGCGAGCGGATTCTATTCTAAGCGAGTTATTTCTTCGCAGCTGCTATCCTGAGTATAGCTGTGAAGAAATCCGAGCGAAGAATGAATCCCGAAGCAGGGGACTCAATTTTAAGCGGTTTGAGCCTAATTCCGACGTCCTATAATATTATTGACATATCCGGTCGATATGCTATAATTCTGGTTTACAATGGCTTAAACTTTCCTTTTAGCAATCGGGACATGTCCCTGTAAGCCTAACGAATCCAAGGAGATATATCATGTTAAGAAGCGATAGGGTCAAGAAAGGCCTCGAGAAGGTCGGAAGTCGTTCGCTTATGTACGCCACGGGCATGACCAAGTCTGAGATGGAGCGGCCGTTCATCGGCATCGCGTCCAGTTTCACGGACCTTGTGCCGGGCCATGTCCATTTAAGGGAGCTTGAGCGCTCGATCGAGCACGGGATCTATGCCGCAGGCGGAACCGCTTTTGTCTTCGGTATTCCGGCCATTTGCGACGGCATCGCCATGGGCCATTTGGGCATGCACTGCTCACTTCCGTCGAGGGAACTCATCGCCGATTCGGTCGAGATGGTCACGACTGCCCACGCCTTGGACGGGCTTATTTTGCTTACAAACTGCGATAAGATAACGCCGGGAATGCTTATGGCGGCTTGCCGCATGAATATACCTGCTATCGTCGTCACGGGCGGGCCGATGCTTTCGGGCCGCTCTAGAATGAGACGCCTCTCGCTCGTCAAGGATACGTTCGAGGCGGTCGGAAGGTTTAGGGCCGGCGAGATAGACAGGGAAGAGTTAGAGGAGCTTGAGTGCAACGCTTGCCCCGGCGCGGGATCCTGCCAGGGGCTTTATACCGCGAATACAATGAGCTGCCTCTCCGAGGCGGTCGGCATCGCCATGCCGGGCGGGGCTACGGCCCTCGCCGCATCGGCTAAAAGGGAGAGGATCGCTTATTTAAGCGGCGAGCGTATCGTCGAACTCGTCAAAAAGGATATAACGCCCAAAAAGATTTTGACTCCGAAGGCGATCGAGAACGCCCTGCGCGTCGATATGGCGCTCGGCGGCTCGACGAACACGGTTTTGCATGTTACGGCTATCGCGCATGAGCTTGGCATAAAAATGCCGCTTGATGTCTTCGATAAGATAAGCAGGCAAACGCCGCATATTTCGGACATACTGCCTTCTGGCAAATATTTTATGGAAGACCTCGAGTTTGCCGGCGGCATTCCCGCGGTCTTGAAGAGGCTTAAACCGGAATTGAGCAACCTCCCGACGGTCAGCGGCAGGACGATCTACCAGATCGCCGACGCGGCGCGCATAGACGACGAGGAGGTTATCAGGCCCTTGAACAGGCCCTATCATAAAGAGGGAGGTATAGCCGTCTTGAAGGGCAACATTGCCCCGGACGGTGCCGTAGTCAAGCAGACCGCCGTCCAGGAGAAGATAAAGCATTTTACCGGGAAGGCGAAATGTTTTAATTCCGAGGAAGAGGCGATGAAGGCGATCATGACGGGCGGCATCAAGGCAGGCGACTGCGTCGTCATCCGTTATGAAGGCCCGAAGGGCGGGCCGGGGATGCGCGAGATGCTCTCGCCGACCGCAGCGATAGTCGGGATGAAACTTTCCGACAAGGTCGCTCTTATCACCGATGGAAGGTTCTCCGGCGGCACGCAGGGGCCGTGCATCGGGCACGTTTCTCCCGAGGCGGCCGAGGGCGGGCCTATCGCCGCTATCAGGGATGGCGATACGATCGAGATCGATATCGACAAGAGGAAGCTGGAATTGAAGGTCTCGAAAGCCGAATTGACTAAACGTATGAGATCAATCAAGGCGCATAAGCCGAAGATAACGACGGGATATCTCGCGCGTTACGCGAAGCTCGTCACATCGGCCTCTACAGGCGCCGTTATGAAAGGTTAATAATTAAATGACGACTAAAATGAACGGGGCGAAGATATTGATCGAATCGCTCAAAAAAGAAGGGGTCGGGGCTGTCTTCGGATATCCCGGCGGGCAGGCATTGCCGCTCTTCGACGCCTTATATCATTCTGACTTGAAGTTTTATCTGGTCAGGCACGAGCAGGGCGCGGCGCACGCGGCTGACGGCTACGCGCGCGTGACCGGCAAGCCCGGCGTCTGCATAGCGACGTCAGGCCCCGGCGCGACTAACCTCGTCACGGGTATAGCGACAGCATATATGGACTCAATACCTATGGTTGCCATAACCGGGCAGGTCAAGACGTTCATGATCGGCAACGACGCGTTCCAGGAAGCTGACATGATCGGCATCACGCGCCCGATAACGAAGCATAATTACCTCGTCAAGGACGTAAAAGACCTAGCGCGGACGGTCAAGGAAGCGTTCCATATCGCCTCGACCGGAAGGCCGGGGCCGGTCCTCATAGACCTGCCGTCTGATGTCCAGTTGGCCGAGACCGAGTTCCATTACCCGGAGAAGGTCAATATACGCGGCTACAAGCCGACATATTGCGGCCATCCCGGGCAGATCAAGAGGGCGGTCAAGATGATCGCGGAATCGAAGCGGCCCGTCATATACGCGGGCGGCGGTGTCATACTTTCAGGTGCTGCGAAGGAATTGAAAGAGTTAGCCGAGAAGATAAATTCCCCGGTCACGATGACATTGCTCGGTCTGGGCTCGTTCCCGGGCAACCATGAATTATCGCTCGGCATGCTCGGCATGCACGGGACAGGATACGCCAACCACGCCGTCCAGAACTGCGACCTCCTTATAGCGATAGGCGCGCGGTTCGATGACCGCGTCACCGGCAAGATAGACGAGTTCGCGCCGCACGCGAAGATAATCCATATCGACATCGACCCTTCGGCCATATCGAAGAGCGTGCCGGTCGATGTGCCGATAGTCGGCGACGTCAAATGCGTCCTCGATGAATTCTTGAAGATAGTCCACAGGCCGCACGACAAGGAGTGGACCGAGAAGATCCTCGAGTGGAAGCAGAAACATCCGCTCCATTATAATACGGACGATAAGCTCCGCCCGCAATATGTCATCCAGCAGATCTGCGAGGCGACGAAGGGGGACGCGATAATCGCCACCGACGTCGGCCAGCACCAGATGTGGACGGCGCAGTGGTATAATTTCATGCGTCCCCGCGAGTTTCTGTCAAGCGGCGGGCTCGGGACGATGGGCTACGGTCTCCCTGCGGGGATCGGCGCGAAGGTCGGCAAGCCCGGCTCCGAGGTCTTCGTCATAAGCGGCGACGGCTCTATACAGATGAACATACAGGAACTCGCGACCGCAGTCGTCAACAAGATAGACGTAAAGATAGCGATACTCAACAATTCATGTCTTGGCATGGTCCGCCAGTGGCAGGAGCTTTTCTACGGGAAGAGGTATTCCCATACCAAGCTCGAGAACCCGGACTTTGTCAAGATAGCCGAGGCGTACGGCGCGGTTGGGATGCGGATCGGTAAGAAGGAAGATGTCCGTTCCGCGATAGAAAAAGCGATGCGCATAAAGAACGTCGTCGTCATGGACTTTATAGTCGAGCCGGAGGAGAACGTCTACCCGATGGTCCCGGCCGGAAAACGCCTTGATGACATGATAGGGAGCGTGGCATGAAAAAGACGATATCAGTGCTTGTCGAGAACCACCCGGGAGTTCTCGCCCGCATATCAGGGCTTTTTTCGGCGCGCGGTTTCAACATAGATTCGCTCGCGGTCGGAGAGACCGAGGACCCGACCGTTTCGAGGATGACGATAGTCGCCGAGGGCGACGAACGCACCCTCGAGCAGATCAAGAAGCAGCTGAACAAGTTGATAGATGTCATCACGGTCACCGACCTGACGCAGACGAAATTCATCGACCGCGAACTGATACTCATCAAGGTCGGCGTCGCCTCGTCCAAGGACCGCGCGCAGATAATCGAGATCGCCGGGACTATGAGGGCGAATGTCGCAGACCTTGGCATACATACGATAACCATCGAGGCTGTCGGCGAGACCTCGCGGATCGATAAACTGATAGAGCTTTTGAGGCAGTTTGGTATCAAGGAGATAGTCAGGACAGGAAAGATAGCGATGGAGTCAGAGTCCAAAGAGAAACCAAAAACAACAAAGGAGGAAGAGGAATAAATGTTGAAGATATATTATGAAAAAGACGCGGACCTGAATGTTTTGAAGGGAAAGAAGATAGCGATAGTCGGATACGGGAACCAGGGTCGCGCCCAGGCACTGAACCTGAGGGACAGCGGCGTAGAGGTCATAGTTTCCGAACTTGAGGGAACGCCGAATTACGAGCAGGCGGTCAAGGACGGCTTTAAGCCGATGTCTGCCGAGGCGGCCTCGAAACAGGCGCACGTGATCCAGATACTTACGCAGGACCATCTCCAGGCGAAGATATACAAATCTTTCGTCGAGAAGAACCTGACAGAGGGAAAGGCGCTTAATTTTTCGCACGGCTTCAACATCCATTTCAGGGGAATAATCCCTCCGAAGAATGTCGACGTCTTCATGATAGCGCCGAAAGGGCCCGGCGCCCTGGTAAGGACCCAGTATGAGGAAGGTAAAGGCGTCCCGTGCCTGGTCGCGGTCCATCAGGACCACAGCGGCAACGCGCTGAAGACGGCGCTCGCTTATGCCAAAGGAATAGGCGGCACCAGGGCTGGCGTCATCGAGACGACGTTCAAGGAAGAGGTCGAAACCGACCTGTTCGGTGAACAAGTGGTCCTGTGCGGCGGTGTGACCGAGCTCATCATGGCCGGTTTCGATACCTTAGTCGACGCGGGATACCAGCCCGAGATCGCTTATTTCGAGTGCCTGCACGAGCTGAAGCTCATCACCGACCTGATCTATTCGACGGGCATACAGGGGATGAGGCAGCGTGTTTCTGACACTGCCAAGTACGGCGACCTTACGCGCGGAAAGAGGATAGTGACCGACGCGGCGCGCGCCGAGATGAAGAAGATACTCAAGGACATACAATCCGGGGCGTTCGCGAAGGAATGGCTGGAAGAGAACGAGACGGGAAGGAAGAACTTTGACATGTTAATGAAGAGGGATGAAAACCATCTTATAGAGATAGTCGGAAAGAAACTCCGTAAGATGATGCCCTGGATAAAATAAAATAGCGAGGTGGTGCAAAGCACCAGTAACCATGGAAAAGATAATAATATTCGACACGACGTTGCGCGACGGCGAGCAGTGTCCCGGCGCGTCCCTCGAGGCTCATGAGAAGCTCGAGGTAGCCAGGCAGCTCGTGCGCCTCAACGTGGACGTGATAGAGGCGGGTTTCCCGATATCTTCGCCCGGCGACTTCGCGGCGGTGAAATCTATCGCCCAGAAGATTAAAGGGCCCGTGATATGCGGCCTCGCCAGGTGCATGAAGAAGGACATCGAGGCGGCCGGCGCAGCCATCAAGCCCGCTAAGAAGAAGCGCATACACATATTCTTGGCGACATCGAAGATACACATGAAGTATAAATTGCGCAAGGCTGAGGATGAGATAGTGAAACTCGCCGTGGAAGGCGTGAAATACGCCCGCAATTTTACCGATGATGTGGAGTTCTCGCCTGAAGACGCGTCAAGGAGTGAGAAGGAGTTCCTCTACCGCGTGATCGAGCGGGTGATAATCGCCGGAGCGGCCACGATAAACGTCCCGGACACTGTCGGCTACGCGATACCCGAGGAGTTCGGCGGTTTGATACGCGATATAAAGAACCATGTGCCGAACATAGGCAGGGCGGTGATAAGCGTCCATTGCCATAACGACCTCGGCCTCGGAACGGCGAATTCCATAGCCGCGATAAAGAGCGGCGC
>CAISWF010000171.1 GCA_903889135.1 Candidatus Omnitrophota bacterium
CCGCATTGTCTGTATTTTGAAACCTCATCAAGATGGATCGTCACCGAAGGTTTTGAACTAGGTACGATCGTTCTCTGGAGCGTCGTAAAAACATCAGAAGTAATAGGGTATTCTTCGAGCTGGCTTGACTGTTTGGTGACTCTTTCTGAGTATCCCGCTAAAGGAAAAATCAACATGCTCATCAAAAAAGCTAAACATAATTTTTTGAACCCATAAAATGATTTCATAAAATATTTCCTCCGTGCTTGATTATTATTAGGGTCATTTCCACTCCTAAAAAAGTTAATAACATCGCATCACTAATTTTCTAAAATGAAAATTCCACGCCCGCTGTGGCTCCGTGAAAAAGCACGTTGGAATCGGAATTTACGCCTAACGAATTCGCAGTAGCAGGATAAATTATGCAGGTCTTTCCTATCTGTCCTGGCGCCAGAGCTACGCCTTCGAGCCAAAGTACCTCATAGCCGAGCTTTACCGTAATAGCGCGATTAACTTGATATTTGAACTGCAAGCCGCCCTCGCCAACGAAGGCGGCATGATTGGTGGAGGAGCCCGCTTCGAATATGGTCTTAGTCATGCTGACTCCGGTTAACTGCGATGCATGGTTCAAATACGGCCCGCCCTTTATCATCGCGTTTATGGAAAAGTGGCGATACTCCAATATTTTCCCATCCACACCGATCTGGAAACCATAGAGGTTGTTTGTAGTACTTGTATTCCAGAAAGGAGGGGGCGGCGGGATCGCGATGCCCCCCTGAGTTTCAATCCGTTGGATATCGTAAAGAGTGTTGTTCGGATTGGCCAACGCCAGAGACAGAAAAGGGTCCTCGGGCTGGAAGTCGCCTTTAAGGTTTTCATGCAGTTGAAGCCAGCGAAATCCGGCCAGTATGCGTACCCGGTCGGACAATTTATGCTGCATGTTGATTTCCGCATTATAAAGTTCCGTGGAGTAATCCCATATCATTGATTGGAATGTAAAATTTTGAGTTTGATAAAAATCGCCGGCGGGAGCCCTCATTACCAGCCAGTTCAGCGGATTATCCGGCCCAATTGCCGGTCCATTGGATATCCTAGAATCCCAGTTGCCGCTACGAAAAAAAGATAATGAGATATCGTCACTGGGATCGAGACGGTAAGCCACACCCAGCTTCATTCCGGCGGAATATCCCTGATTAAGATCGGTGCTGTCAAGAGCCTTGATGCCGAATGTGTTCCCAATTCCGTTTTCAGGCGCGGAGGGCGATACGCGCTCAACAAGCGTCCACTTGTCGGTACCGACACGGTCAAAGATAATCACTTCCTCGGAAAAGGTCCATCGCGGAGGTTGGGAGAGATCCTTATTATTTACTTGCCGGTTCCCTTGTTGCCGATCACCCATAAAAGCTCCCAGAAGAGCTCCCCCGATAGCGCCCGCTTCCGCGCCTATAATAGCGCCTGTGCCGGCATGGCCGAAGGGACTTCCTATGGCAGTACCCCCGCCTCCACCCAAGAGTCCACCTACCGCAAGGCCTATTAAAGTGTCATTATCCCGCTCATCCGAAGCAAAAACATTGGAACTTATTGTTAAGAAGGCTGAGAGACAAAAAATGTCAATCACAATCCACGTTTTTTTTTTGGAGATTATCTTTGACA